>CAZLUZ010000084.1:0-21031 GCA_964562825.1 uncultured Akkermansia sp. | reverse complement strand
CGGTGCGCGCTGTCGCCGACCTCCTCTTTTCTGGTAGCGACACTGATGATTAGATTCTCATTGTCCAGCGTGGCGATTCCACCGAGACATTCGACCGTTTTTTCCATCACCTGAAAGACGAGCACGCCGGCGGAGCCGAGAAGAAAAATCGCCGGTGTCCACGGATATCCCCACGCCCGAAAAGGGCGTTCGAGATCCCTTCCCCGGAAGCGAAGCCAGACCATGCCCGCGACAACCGCCATCGAAGACACCGTGAGGAGAGCCTGGATGTAGTAGATCAACACCTCGAAGGTCGTCGTCAGAACGAGAACCAGCGCAATGCCAGTCTGCAGCAAGATTGCCGCAGCGGGGACGCCGTTGCGGTTGGTCGCAGCCACTCGCCGGAACGCCCCAAAATCCTGCCCGATACGACTGGTCAACCTCGGTCCGGCCCACGTCATCGAACTGATGGTCGAAATCAGGCCAATACCGATGAGGACCCCTATGACTCCTCCCCCGCCCGCACCGAGAACCGCCTCGGCCGCGATCAAGCCCGCCTCGGCCCGACCCGACAGGGCCTCCATCGGGGTCGCGTAAAGAAAAGCCGCGTTCACCGCCAGATACAACGCGGTCACCAGCACGGTGCCGATCAGCAGAGCCCGGGGCACCGTTCGGGCCGGATCGCGGACCTCGTCCATCATGTAGGTCGCCGCATTCCATCCCGCGTAGGCGTAGAGAACAAAGACCAGAGAAATGCCGTACTCGGGCGACCCGATCCGGGCCCAGTCGCCCTCCCGCGGAAGAAAATTGACGGGCTGGCTCGAGCCGAGGGCGAAACACAGAATCGCCAGCGTCACGAGGAGGATCAGCTTGAACGAAGTGAATCCAGTCTGAAACCATGAGGTTCGGCGGATCGGTCCGAGATGGACCAGACAGACGAGAACCAGAACCAAAGCACCGATCGCATCGCCCCTCACCCCGATGATCGATTCCAGGTAACTGCCCAGGAGCACCGCATTCAGCGCGAGCGGAGCGGTGAACCCGGCGGTGATCGAGATCCAGCCGGCGAGAAAACCAACCCACCGGGGCCAAGCGAGGTTGAGCAGTTGGTATTCTCCCCCCGACCGCGGCGACATCCCCGCCAACTCCGCGTAGCAAAGGGCACCGCAGAATGAGATGACGCCACCGATGAGCCACAACAGCAGAATGGGAAAAGCCGAGGGAATCGCGGCAACCTGGAATCCGAGGCTGCCGAAGATACCGGTGCCGACCATGTTGGCGACCACGATCGAGGTTGCCGTGACGATTCCGATCTTCTCTCCGATGCGCTCCTTCACGGGACCTCCAGTCTCAATGAGGGGAGACCTGCGAGTTCCGTGTCGGAATCGGAACCCGGGGCTGCCGCCCGGAGGCACTCCTTACACCACGGTGCCGTCGGGGATCACCGTGCCCTTGGGAATGACCGCGATCCCGTCGCGGATGTAGCAATATTCCGCCTCCTGATCCTCCCGGCCTCCGGGATCGATATGGACGTGATTGCCGATTCGGGAATTTTTATCGATGATGGCACGGGTGATGCGGCAATGCTCCCCGATGCGGATCGGTGATTCCAGGATCTCACCGTTCTCGTCGACTTTTTTCTCGTGATAGTAGTCCGATCCCATGATCACCGAGTCCGTGATGTGGCAGCCCGTCTCGATCACGGATCGGATGCCGATGATCGAACGCTGGATCGTGGCGTTGCTGATGATGCAGCCGTCGGAAATGAGGGCTTCCTCGATGTGGGCGTTGTTGATCTTACTCGCCGGAAGAAAGCGCGCGCGAGTGTAGATCGGGTTGTGCGAATCGAAGAAGTTGTAGGACGGCACCAGCTTGGTCAGCTCAAGGTTGGCCTCGTAAAAGGAACCGATCGTCCCGATATCCTCCCAATACCCCTGGAAGACGTGGGAAAAAACCTTGCCCGATTCGATGGCGTGGGGGATCACGTGCTTGCCGAAATCCTCCAGGTCATTGTCCAGGGCCTCGATCAGCGTCTGGCGGTTGAAGAGGTAGATCCCCATGGATGCCTGGAAACGCTCCTCGTCCCGGTGCAACTTGTACTTTTCGAGGAGGTCGCCGGGCATGAGCAGTTCGTCCAGCAAATCGTCATCGCTGCCGGGTTTCTCCACAAACCGGGTGATGCGATTCTCGCTGTCGGTCTCCATCAGCCCGAAAGCGCGCGCCGCCTCCCGCCGCACCGGAGTGGTCGCGATGGTCAGGTCGGCTTCGGTGGCGAGGTGATCCGACATCATCTGCCGGAAATCCATCCGGTAGAGCTGATCCCCGCTGAGAATCAAAAAATACTGGTAAGGCCGCTCCAGGAAATAGCTCAGATTTTGCCGAACGGCGTCCGCCGTGCCCTGGTACCAGCCGTCGTCGGACGGTGTCTGTTGCGCTGCGAGGATGTGCACGAAATTCGTCCCAAACTGATCGAATTTGTAGGCCCCGGTGACGTGACGGTTCAGCGATTCGCTGTTGAACTGGGTCAGCACATACATCTGCCGAATCTCGGAGTTGATGCAGTTGCTGATTGGAATGTCCACCAGCCGGTATTTTCCAGCCAGAGGAACCGCCGGCTTGGAGCGAAGGTAAGTCAGAGGAAACAGCCGGCTGCCCCGGCCGCCCCCCATGATCACCGCCAGCGTGTTCTTGATCGCCTTTCCCATGGTAATGCTTGGCATAACGGTTTTTTACTCTAGGCTTCCGGAGCGAGAAAAACAGCCTTTTCCGGAATATAATTCCTGGCGTGACCATAGCCGGAACGTAATTTAACAATTTCAAAGCATGTGCGGAATCATAGGATATGTCGGGCAGGAAGATGCCGCTCCCATTCTACTTGAGGGACTTAGGAGGTTGGAGTACCGGGGATACGATTCTTCCGGACTGGCCATCGCCAACGGCGCCCGCACGATCGAGGTGCGCAAGAGGAGCGGGCGTCTCCAGAACCTGAGAGATCTCCTGAGCGGCAGTCCGGCGGTGGGGCATTGCGGCATCAGTCACACCCGCTGGGCAACCCACGGGCCGCCTAGCGACGAAAACGCCCACCCCCACACGGATCAGAGCGGACGCCTCGCCCTGGTGCACAACGGAGTCATTGAGAACTACCAGTCGCTCCGGGATTCTCTGGAGCGCCAGGGCCACGTCTTTTCCTCGCAAACCGACTCCGAGGTTCTGGCCCACCTCATCGGCCGCTTTTTCGACAGGAGCGAGCAGCCCGACCTGCGGAAGCGACTCGTCGCCGCGCTGCGCGAAGCCCTGGCTCAGGTGACGGGCACCTACGGCATCGCCGCGATGCACGCGGATGTTCCCGACTTTATCGTGGGAGCCCGCCTCGGCAGCCCCCTGATCGTCGGTCTGGGCAAGGGGGAGAATTTTCTTGCCTCCGACGTCTCAGCCGTGGTGGCCCACACCAAGGATGCCATCTACCTCAACGACCGGGATCTGGTTTTCATCACGGGCGATGACTTCAAGGTGGAGACCGTAGAGGGCGGGATTTCGAAGTACGAGGTGAGCACAGTGGATTTCACGCCGGAACAGGCGGAACGCGGCGCTTACCCGCACTTCATGCTCAAGGAGATTTTTGAGCAGCCAACGTCGATTCAGAACGTGTTCCGGGGGCGCCTCCGCGACGACGAAGCCTCCGCGATTCTGGGCGGCCTGAACATGACGCCCAAGGAGTTGCGCGACGTCGAGCGCATCGTTCTCTGCGGATGCGGCACGGCGTTCCATGCCGGGATGGCGGGAGAATACATCATCGAACACCTCGCCCGCATCCCCACCGAGGTGGAGATCGCGAGCGAATTCCGCTACCGGAACGCTCCCCTGGACAAGAATACGCTCGCCTTCGTCATCAGCCAGAGCGGCGAAACTCTCGACACCCTGGCCGCGATGCGGGAGGGACAGCGCAAGGGCCACCGGGTCCTCGGCATCGTGAACGCGGTGGGGTCCACCATCGCCCGCGAATCCGACGGGGGCAGCTATCTCCATGCGGGGCCGGAGATCGGGGTGGCGGCGACAAAGTCCTTCACCTCGCAGGTCACCTACCTCGCTCTGCTCGGACTCCTCTTCGGACGCATGCGCCATCTCTCGGTCGATTACGGCCAGAATCTGCTGGAGGAACTCCGCGCCCTACCCGCGAAGGTCGAGAGAATCCTCCAACAGAGCGAGCACATCCGGCAAATCGCTCTGAAGTACCTCAACGTCCCGGGCATGCTCTTCCTGGGACGCCAGTTCAATTATCCCACAGCGATGGAGGCGGCCCTGAAAATGAAGGAGATCTCCTACATCTTCGCCAGCGGTCATGCCAGCGCCGAACTCAAGCACGGGGTCATCGCCCTGATCAGCGAGGACCTTCCCAGCGTGTTCATCATGCCCCGGGACTCGGTCTACGAGAAAAACGTGAGCAGCCTCGAGGAGGTGAAGGCACGCAAGGGGCCGGTCATCGTCGTCACCACCGAGGGCTGCAGCGAAATGGAAAGACTCGCCGACGACGTCATCTACATCCCGGAGGTGACGGAATGCCTCAGCCCCGTTCTCGCCGTGGTTCCCATGCAGTTGCTCAGCTATCATTTCGCCGTCGCGCGAGGCTGCGATGTGGACAAACCGCGAAATTTGGCCAAAAGCGTGACCGTGGAATGACGATTTCCGCCTTGAATGCGGACCCGGCACCTGTTAATTGAGACAGGTTCACCTATGGAATCAGACCCCAGCCCGTCGACGAAGAGCGAGGCATCGCCCGTCAAGCAGATCACCGTTTTTCTCGCCAACAGGATCGGCGCGCTCCTTTCCATTGTGGAACTGCTTCGGCAGAACCACATCGTGGTTTTGGGCCTCAGCGTGAAAGACTCGATCGACGCCACCGTGGTGCGTCTCATCGTCAGCGATCCGGAATCGGTGGAGACGCTCTTTATCGAAAAGGGCATTCCCTACAATGTCACCGAGCTGATCGTGGCCGAGCTGTCGGAGGGTGCCACGCAGATGGCGGACTGCCTCCGCGCCCTCCTCAACGCCGAAACGAACATTCACTTCATCTATCCGATACTCACCCGTCCCAACGGCAGGTCGGCCATCGCCATGTGCGTGGAAGACAACGAATTCGGTCAGAAGGTGCTCAATGAGGCCGGCTACAAGACGCTCTCCCAGGGAGAACTCAGCCGTTAACCGGGAGATACCGCGCTCCCGGAGAGCGGGCAGCAGTCCGCGTTCAAGCACCGAGGTTGTCGATCAGACGCGTCCGGCCAAATCGCACCGCGGCGAAAAGACGAAAATGCGGGGGACACAGTTGGTCGACCGGTTCCAGGGTGGACGGGTCGAGCACGCGCGCGTAGTCGATCCGCGCCAGAGGTGATCGCAGAATCCCCTGAGCCAGTTCCGCCTCCGCCTCGGCGCCAGTGCGAATCCGACCGGCCCCGATGGCATCGCGCACCTCACACAGCGAACGGTAGATCGCGCTGGCCTGGCGCCGTTCTTCCCCGGAAAGGTAGGCGTTGCGAGAACTGAGGGCCAACCCGTCATCCTCGCGAACCGTGGGACAGCCGACGACCGACACCGGGATATGGAGATCGCGAACCATCCGCCGGATCACCAGCAGCTGCTGGTAGTCCTTCTCTCCGAAGACGGCGCTCTCCGGCCGGGTGAGGAGGAAAAGTTTCGCCACGACCGTGCAGACACCGTCGAAATGCCCGGGCCGATCGGCCCCGCACAGATCGCGGGATAATCGCGACTCCGAGATTGTGATGGAGGCATCGGAAGCGTACATCTCGGTCGGTGCAGGGGCGAAGACGAGGTCCACCCCTCGGTCGCGGCAGCGTTCGAGATCGGCTTCCAGGCTCCGGGGATAGGCGGTATAATCCTCCCCGGGACCAAACTGCGTCGGATTGACAAAGATGGAGACGAGCACGCTCCCCTCCGGCCCCGCGAGTTCGCGCGCCCGGTCGCAGAGTCGCAGGTGCCCCTCGTGGAGGGCTCCCATGGTGGGGACGAAAACCCGGTGCGGGAGGGCGCCCAGTCGGTCGCGCAGGCCGTCCACGGTGGTCACGAGATCCATCAGCGGGCGACTCATCCGCTCGATCCGGGCACCTGTCAATAGGGGGCTGGACCGGGGAACGGTCAGGTCGTAAATTGAAGGGCATGATTCGGGCAAGCTGCATTCCCACCCTTTTGGCCCTGTTCTTCGCCAACGCCGCCCCGGCCTTGGCAGAGGAGAACCGCGCCGTAGTCGCGTCGATCCGTCCCGGCGACCTCGTCGAATACCGCGATCAACCTCGCCGGGTCCAGAGCCTGATCGAATACGCCCTGTCCCTCACGACCCGGGATCTCGCCTACACCTTCGGGTCAGCTTCACCGGAAAAGGGGGGTATGGACTGTTCCGGCACCGTCTCTCACACGCTGGGGGCGATCGGTTATGCCAACCCTCCCCGCATGTCGCACCGAATCTATCTCTGGATGGAGGAGGCGGGCACCTTGAAGAAACTGGAGCATGTCTACAGTCCGAACCATCCCACCCTCACCCTGCTCCGTCCCGGCGACCTTCTCTTCTGGGAAGGCACCTACGCCCTGAAAGATCGCAATCCCCCAATTTCGCACGTCATGATCTACCTGGGAACCTGGAAAAAGGACGGCCGCGGGGTGCTCTTCGGGGCGAGCAGCGGGCGGCGTTTCCGCGGGAAGAAAATCCACGGAGTGAGCGTTTTCGACCTGAGCGTGCCCTCCCGGGAATCCAAGGCGAAACTGGTCGGCTTCGGCACTCCGCCCGGACTGCGCCCGGAGTAACGCCGACTTGCCCTATTTCTTTGAAATTTATTGAAATAGTTGCGGCACAAAAGAGTCTAACAGGATGAGAGCAGCTTCGTTTTCCTTCCTCTCGAAGTGCCCTGCCCTCAATCCGCACCCCTCAAAGTTGATGAAAACCCTCCCACTCTTCGCCTTCTTCGCCCTCCTGGCCTTCTCCGTGGTGGGCTGCACCCCCACCCAACGCAGCGCCGCCACAGGTGCCGCCGCCGGAGCCGCTCTCGGTACGATCATCGCCGACGGCGACGACCACAAGAAGGGGGCACTCATCGGAGCAGGAGTTGGAGCGGCAGCCGGCGTTGCCGCGCAGAAGCATCAGGAAAAGAAGCGCAACCCCTACTACTACTAGGTCCCTGCGGGGTAGACTTCGGGCCCTCGGCCCCGCCTGACCCGTGGAACCGGGCGGCAACAGCATCCCTGCATCGCTTGGTCGACTTCGCAGGTTTTGGTGCACCAACACGGATCTTGAAAAGCCCTCTTTCTGGGGCTTTTCTTGCTTTTGGCACAAGCCGTCCAAGAATACCATGTATCCCGAAGAATCATCCAGTCACATCAATCGCCGCTCCTTCGTCAAACAAGCTGCCGGTAGCGCATCGGTCCTCGCGCTGAGCAGCGCTCTCGCACCCGGAGTCCACGCCGCGGGTGGAGACGAATTGAAGATCGGTCTCGTCGGCTGCGGCGGGCGCGGCAGCGGGGCGGCAAGCCAGGCCCTGACGGCCACCGACACCCCGGTCAAACTCTGGGCCATGGGCGATCTTTTCCCCGATCAGATCGAGAAAAGCTATGCCATGCTGAGCCAAGGGGCGGAAAAACGCTACGATCGCTCAGCTTTCCCCCCTCTCACGGACAAGATGGACGTCCCACCGGAACGCCGCTTTTCCGGTTTCGACTCGTTCCAAAAGGTCCTCGACACGGGAGTCGACATGGTGATTCTCGCCTCCCCCCCGCATTTCCGACCCGAACATTTTGAGGCATCGGTCAAGGCCGGGGCACACGTCTTCATGGAAAAGCCCGTGGCGGTCGACCCGGTGGGCATCCGCCGTATTCTGGCCGCGGCCGAGGAATCACTAAAGTAGAAACTCTCGGTGGTCGCGGGAACCCAGCGCCGCCACCAGAACCACTATCGCGAGATCATCAAACGCGTTCAGGATGGCGCCATCGGCGATATCGTCGCGGCCCAGTGCTACTGGAACATGGGCCCCCTCTGGGTCGCCGACGCTCAGGAATACTGGGCAAAATACCAGGCCGGCGAATGGAGCGACATGGAGTACCAGTGCCGCAACTGGCTCTTCCACGTCTGGCTCTCGGGGGATCACATCTGCGAACAACACGTCCACAACATCGACATCGTCCACTGGGCGATCGGGACGGACCCCGTGAATGTGATGGGATGTGGCGGTCGGCAGGAGCGAGTGGAGCCCCAATACGGCAACGGCTACGATCACTTCGCCACGGAGTTCGAATTTCCCAATGACGTGCGTCTCAGCAGCATGTGCCGGCAACAGAGCGGGACCTCCGGGAATGTGTCAGAGCGCCTCGTCGGAACCAAGGGGCAGGTCTACCTCAACAACAGCACCGGCCAGATCACGGGCGAGAACGCCTACCGCTACGACGGGCCCAACGTCGACCCCTACGTTCAGGAGCACGCCAACCTGATCGCGAGCATCCGCAACGGCGACGGACTGAACGAGGCGGAGCAGGTGGCGCGCAGCACCATGAGCGCCATTGCCGGGCGCATGGCAGCCTACACCGGGCGTTCCATGAAGTGGCAGTGGGCCTTGCAGCGCTCGAAATTGGATCTGTCGCCGCCCAAGTATGAGTTCGGCGATCTGCCCGTGGAGCCGCCCGCGGTCCCCGGAAAGGTGGAGCTGATCTGAGCACGCCTCGTCGTCGCCGCATGCTCACGGGTGTTCCTGCGGTGACACCCGTTTTTTGGGGCAATGCACCCGATTCGATTGGTCGGACCCGGATTTCCCCGGGTCCGCCCTGGGGTGTTTTCCCTGCGGGGCGCGGTCGATCGCCCCTCTGCGGGCAACGGCGCGGCCAGAAGCGCGAACGGCCCGGGCCTTGCGATTGGCGCAATGCGGTCCCGCCTCCCGCGCGGCATTTCGACACCGTGAAATCGTCTTATTTTTCGATTGTCACCCAGAGGCTTGCTTGCTAGGGGTTGGGCCGCCAAGTCCATTCCCAAACATACCAACCCATGAGTGCCGATACCGAAAAGCCCAACATGCTCCTTTTCTGGGGCTGCTTCATCGCCCTGATCACCACGTCGTTCGCCTTCATCACGCGGGCATTCATGGTGAACATCCCGGACCTCTGGCCCGCCGATTTCGGTCTGAATGCCGTTCAGGCTCAGGAACTCTTCGGAGCCGGTATCTGGCCCTTCGCCATCAGCATCATTCTCTTCAGTCTGGTTATCGACAAGATCGGCTACCGGGCCTCCATGATCTTCAGCTTCATCTGCTACGCCGGGTACACCGCGCTGGCCCTGATGGCCTACGCCACGGTGAAAAAGGAGGGCCTCGCCGGCGAGGAACTCGAAGCGGCCCGGGCTCTCGCCTACAACTACCTCTACGGAGCTTCAGTCATCCTCGGACTGGGTAACGGCACCGTGGAGGCCTTCATCAATCCGGTGGTGGCCACCATGTTCCGCAGGGAGAAGACGAAGTGGCTCAACATCCTCCACGCGGGATGGCCCGGTGGTCTCGTCCTGGGTGGACTGCTCACCATCCTGCTGGCTAACCAGGCGGCCGAAGACTGGCGCATCCTTGTCTTCATCATCGCGATTCCGGCGGTGGTCTACCTCGTCATGCTGATCGGGGTCACGTACCCGGAAAACGAGAGGGTGGCCGGCGGCGTCTCCTATCGAGACATGCTGGCGGAGTTCGGCGCCATCGGCGCTCTCATCGCCTTCACCCTCATCTACATGCAGGTCGGACAGGTGTTCGCCTTCCCCCTGTGGCTCGTGATCGCACTGATCGCGGTGACCGTCACCATTTATGGCATCTATTGCCGCTCGATGGGCCGCCCCATTCTCATCTTTCTCTGCCTCATCATGATGCCGCTCGCCATCACCGAGTTGGGGACCGATGGCGCCATCACCGGCATCATGGAGGAACCCATGATGAAGGCGGGTTTCAACCCGCTCTGGGTGTTGATTTACACCTCGGTGATCATGATGGTGCTGCGCTTCTTCGCGGGTCCGGTGGTGCGTCTGCTGACTCCCCTCGGTCTGCTCGCCACCGCGGCGTTCATCGCTATTCTCGGGCTGTTCTGGCTCTCCGCCGCCCAGGGCATGTTCATCATTTTTGCCGCAGCGACTCTCTACGGTTTCGGCAAGACCTACTTCTGGCCCACCATGTTGGGCGTTGTCTCGGAGCAGTGCCCCAAAGGTGGTGCCCTGACCCTGAACGCGATCGCCGGAATCGGAATGTTGACGGTGGGAATCCTGGGCTCTCCCGTGATCGGCGGGATGCAGGAGAGTTCGGCCAAGGCCGCCATCGAAGAGCGCGAGGAAGGGTCCTACGAAAAGGTCTCGGAAAAGCGATCCTGGGTACTGGGTGAATACGAGGCCCTCTCCGAGAAGAAGCTCGCCGACCTTCCCGAGGAAGAGCAGTCGGAAATTCGCGAGGTGGCCAAGCAGGCCAAGCAGGGAGCGCTGGCCAAGGTAACGATCTTTCCGATCATCATGCTCGTCTGCTACATCATTCTGATTCTCTACTTCAAGTCCAAGGGTGGCTACAAGGCCGAGCAGCTCACCGGGCACGATGTCGATGATCCGGGCGAGTTCACCGGCGGGGTGGACAGTGCCGTTCGTTGATCTTGGAACGTTTCCCCGCCCTCTCCTCCGGGAGGGGGCGACACATCACCGCCCGGCACTCCGGCGACGAGCGAAGATCCAGTCGAAAACCTCCTCATCGTGAGCCAGCTTCCAGTGGATCTGGTTGTGGGTCAGCTGGGGAAATCCCTCGAAATGCGCCAACCTGCCCGCTGCCCGGAAGGCCTCGGCGGTCATGCGGGCTTTTTCCAGGTCTCGCTCTCCTGAGAACCAGAGCCAGAGCGAGGTCGTGATCGTGTGCGCCCATTCGGGATTGGTCTCGCCATCGGCGAACATGGCCGCCGCATAGAAGTCGGGACGGGATTCCATGAGCGCACCGATGCCCCTGGCGCCCATGGAGTAGCCCGACAGGTAGACGCGGTCCCGGTCGATGGGAAGGTTAGCGATGAGGTCGTCGATGATGGCCTCCAGCGGGCCCACCTGCTCGCTCCAGGAGGCGTTGAGGGGGCAGAGAGGCACCAGGATGACGCAGGGAGTTCGGTCGAACTGCTCCTCACGAGCGAGGCGTTGGGCCGCGATTTCGACCTTCCCCGCCTCGGCGCGCTCGCCCCGTCCCGCCGCGCCGTGAAGATGCACGAACAGAGGCACTGGCTTTTCGCTCCGCGCCAGTTCGCCCGTCCCGTACAGCTGAAAGATCAATCCGTGTTTTTCCGCCGGATAGACCCTCCACTCTCCATCGAAGGCATCGGCATAGGCCCCCTCTGCGAAACCCTTGCGGCGTTTCTCCTCGGCGAGCAGCGCTCCCACATAGGCCTGGTCCCGGGGGCTGAGCAGGGATAGCGCCAGATCGAAGACGACGTTGTCGGAACGCCGCACGGTCACCTTCGCATCGTCCCAGCGGAGCAGTTCCGCCTCGAGGGTGCGTCCATCTGCCGATTCCCAGGTGCGCTGTTGCGCAGCAATCGGCGATGCCAGACAGAACAGGGCGACCAGCGCTGCACCCCGGTAATGATGCCCCTTCATTGGGAACCCGGTTACTCGCCTCGCTTGATGTGCTCCCAGCGAATCGACACCATGGCATTCCCCTCGGCGTCGGAAAAGATGCCCTCCGCCTCGGCGCGGTCCGCGTCGATAAACCGGATGGTGTAGCTGAGCCGGTTGCCGTTCTCGTGGAGGGCGTCAAGCCGCATCGAAGCCGTGGACTCGTCCCAGGTCCCCGTGACCGTGGACCGTCGGTTTCCGTCCATGATCACCCCGGTGTATTGGTCCTCGTCGGCATCGTGGGTGAGCAACATCTGGAATTCGTCGTACTCGGGCTCCGCCTCGTTGACCTCCTCGAACCGGAGGTAGCTCTTGCCGTGGGACCACGATCTACGCGACACCGTCTGATGCCGCGAGGCTTCTCCACCGGTGGGAGTGATGGTGATGACGTGATCCCAGGTGCCGAGAAACCGGTCCAATACGGCCATTTCCGGGCTGCGGTCCGCGGCGGATGCAGCGGGGGACAGGGCGACAACGAGAGCGATCACGCCAGTGAAAAGGAGAAAACAGGGCATTTTCATGCTGCAATTCTGACCCAGAATGCCCCGGAGTCGATCTCCGAAACAAAAATTTTCTGCGGTGCTGCCGGTGTGCCGGGGAAACAAAAAGGCCGGTTGCACTGCAACCGGCCCCCTTGCTACCAAACAAGACTAACTATGAAAATCTGGGTCAGGGACGCGGATTGATCTGATTTCCCAACTCCCGGTGCTGTTCGAGCAACTGGTTGAGTTTGCCCTTGAGACTGCCGAAAGCTTCCTCATCCATCTCGGAAGAGGCGTCGATTTCCTCGATGAGAGATTCGAGTTGCGTCTGAAAGCGGTTCATTTCCCGCTCGACCTGCTCGGAAGAAGGCCGGGTGTCCTCCACGGAGCCGAAACCGATCTCGGATAGACCGGGCGCGAGCATGGCGTCGATGTCGATCGCGTCGCTGTCCGAGACCGTGACGATCCCTTTGACCAGGATACTTTCGAGCCCGTTTTCGTGGAGACGGCGATCGGTGACGAGGTAGGACTTGGCCGCCTGACCGTCGATCTGACCCTCGCGAACGCGGAGAGTGACATTCCCCTCTTGCACCGGCGGCAGATAGGAATCGAGCCGGTTGAGCGGACTCCTGCCCGGGACCAATCCCAAGAGTGCGGGGTCGGATGCTCCGTAACCAACATTGACCATCCCACCCAGGGAGCCGGAGCCGGAGAGGTAGGAGGAGTCGAGCGGAGTGCGGCCGAGCAGGGAGCCCTCGAGAGGATCGAGCGAATCGGGAAGTTCTTCGACGAGGAACAGGCTGGGGGCGAAGGTATCGCCACTGTCGGTCGAAGCGAGCAAAGCTTCGCCGGGATCACCTGCCCAGTTGGCTTCCCCGTTACTGGCGAGATTCTGGACCGAACCGCGCTGACCCAGCGCCATGGCACCCACGACCAAGAGACCGGCCAGGACGGCGGCGAGACTCAAAAGAACGGGCCTGCGGGACTCCTCGCGGGCGCGGCCGAAATCGTGCTCCACGATGCTGTCGTTGTCGTCGCGCCCGGCACCTCCCTCAATAACCTCGAAAACCGGTTCCCGAAACACCTCGGTGCGCCACTCTCTTTCCAACGCGTCGGAGAGCAGATCAGCAAAATCCCGGGTGGCGTCCAGTTCCTTCTGTGCGACGTCGGAACCGCCGATCAAGGACTCGAAAGACTCGCGGTCTTTCCCGGGCAACTCCCCGAGCACATAATCGGTAAATCGCGGGTCGTCGAGGTTGATGGATTCTTTCATGATTAGGTAGCAGTGTGGTGAAATGTGGTTGTGGTAAATGTGGTAAAGGCGGACAGGATGTCGTGGTCTACTTGTTGACCTCGACACCCATGAGGGTGCGGAGTCTTTTGATTCCGGTGTGGATGAGGAAACCCACGTTGCTCACGCTCAGGCCGGTGACATCGGCGATCTCCTTGTAGCTGAGATCACCTTGAAATTTGAGCCGAATGACTTCCTTCTGATTGGTCGGAAGACGCTCCAGGAACCGAAGAACCTCGGCGTGACGCTCCCGCGAGAGAGCTCTCTCTGCCGGCGACGGATTGGAGTCATCCAGATTCTCGAACGCTTCCCCGGCGGAGGTGAGCATCGGATTTTCTTTCCGCAACACGTCGATGGCACGGTTGCGGCAGACGGTGTACAGCCAGCTCTTCAGTTTCCCCTTGATGAGATCGGGGTCCTGCTTGTGGAGTTTGATGAAGGTGTCCTGCACCACGTCCCGTGCCCTCTCCCAGTCCCCGCCGAGAAGCCCGGCCGCGTAGCCGGTAAGGGGTCCCTGGAATTCAGACTGAGCCAACTCGACGAGTTCTCGCGAGGTAACGTGCATATCATTGGTTGCGACTGCGGACATAGCGTGTGTGTGGGATGACGAGACGGAGGCTTTCTCCGTCTCTGACGCATTGCCGCAGCGCTTTATTAGCTTTTTCTTAACAAATTCTACACGATTTTTCATGAGGGCGCGAATCTTTGGGGTCAGACGGCTCAGCCCGGTCGATTATCGCATTCTCCCCTACCAGGACCCCCGCTCGTGCCGTTTTCGCGCATCTTTCTTTCAAGATTGAGAAAAAACCTCTTGAATTGATTAAGAAATCCGTAGTATTAGACCATCCGAATCTAATCACGCTCCACCAATTCAATAAAATGGCCAAAATTCTCATAGTCGACGACGAAACCGCGATCCTGAAACTGATGACGAAGGCCTGCAAACAGGGCGGGCATGAGACGATTGCAGTGAGCAATGAAAAGGACGCCCGAGCTGCAATCGATGCCCACACTTTCGATGTGATGATCGTCGACCTTGTTTTGGGGGACCGGAATGGTCTCGACGTGGTTCGTTACGGTGAGGAGCGCAGTCCCGACGCCAAGGTAATCATCGTGACGGGTTTTGGAACGATCGAAACGGCGATCGAGGCAATGCGGCTGGGAGCATTCGACTACCTGACCAAGCCCTTCGAGTTGGCCGATTTGCGTCGCACCGTCGATCTGGCCGTCCATCAGGGCAGCCGGCGTGATGCCGAGACGGCAGAGGAGATTTTCGCCTTCGAGTTGGGCTGGAATCCGGGAGAGTTGATCGGGAACAGCGAGCAGATGCAGCAGATCAACGAGTTGGCCCAGAAGATCGCGGACAACGATTCGCCTATCCTTCTCGAGGGCGAATTCGGCACGGGCAAGCAGATGGTTGCCCGGACCATCCACAACAGTTCCAAGCGAAGGGATGCCCCCTTCAAGGTCCTGCAGTGTTCCGCATTGCCCGAAGACCTGCTCGAGGTTGAACTCTTCGGCTCCGCTGGTTCGCGGGGAGAGACCATTTTCAGCAGAGCCATGGGCGGCACCGTTCTCCTCGAGGAGGTCCACATGCTTCCGGTCCGCCTTCAGTCCATGCTGGAATCCTACCTCGAAGAGGTCGCAGAACGACGCCTGTCGGATAATCTGCCCCAGAAGATGAACGTTCGTTTCATCGCGTCGTCAGCGAAGCCGCTCGAGAAGTGTGTCGCCGAAGGCAAATTTCGCGAGGACCTCTACTACAAGATTTCGATCATTCCCGTGGAAGTCCCTCCCCTGCGCAACCGCAAGCAAGACATTCCCTTGCTCGCCGAATATTTCCTCAAGCGCGTCACCGACCGAACCGGGGCCAAGCCCTTCGAGATCGACAAATATGCGGCCCGCCTGCTGGAAAATTATTCCTGGCCGGGCAACGTCGGAGAACTCCAGAACGCTATGGAGCGTGCCTGCGCCTTTTCCGAGGACGGCCGGATTCGCCCAATCGATCTCCCCCCGAAAGTGACGCAGAAGGTGGAAATCACGGAAAAAGACGAGAAGATCACCCATCATTTGCCCATCGGAACCCCGCTCTCAGAGTTCATCAAGAAACAGGAGAAACTCTTCATCCGGGAGACGCTCAAGTTCAACGGAGGCTCCCGCGAGAAAACGGCAAGCATGTTGGACGTCAGCATCGCCACGCTCTACCGCAAGATGGGACTGAAGCTGGAGCGAGAGCGCATCCTCAATTCCTGAGCCGAGCCCTCATTCAGGCAAAGCCTGTTTCCCCAATCGACTTTTTCTTCATCGCAACGCCCCGCGCTTCTCCGGAAGCCGGGGCGTTTTTTTCGAATGATCCTCCGCCGCAGTTCCCCCGGAAGCACCCTGTGACCACCGATCGAGGCCTAGCTGACCTGTCCTGACGGGGATCTCTCATCCGGAGTCGCTTCCGCCGCCACCATGCTCCGACTGCTCGGTGGGATGGGGCGAATCCGGCTCTGAGGAGCTTTCAACCGCGAAAAGGTTCAGGACGATTCCCAGCGCCACGATCTGCGGCACCGTCACGAGCGGGAGAAATAGAGCCGTTCTCCACGATTTCGTCGTTTGGCGCAGACTCAGGATCTCCGTGTAATCGGTAGATACCCCTGCCATAAGAAAAGTGAAGGCGTTGCCCGGTGCTCCGGCGCGGCCCAGCAGGTCGGCCGCAATAGGACTGGATCCCTCGGAACATACCTCGAGAACGGTGGCGAGAAGCAGGGTGAGGCCCAGACCTGCGATGCTCGGCCCGAACCATGTCCCGAATATTTCATCCGGCACGAAAGCTCGCAGCAGGCCGGCGAGAACCGTGCCGAGAAAGATCCAGCGAAGAATCATGCTGGCCTCCGAGACGCCAGACCGGGCCACCGCAGCAAAAAAGGCGCTATTCCATTTCACCCCTCGGATGCCATCGAGCGCTTCGGCGGACCAGTCGAAATCCCGGGGAAGATCCACCGAGTTCGGATTGGGCGCGAGCACCCCACGGCGGACGAGCCACTCGAAAACGATTCCGGAGAGAAGAGCGATCACCACGGAAAGCGCGATGAAAAGCAGGGTCCATTTCCAGCCGATGAGGGATACCAGGATGAGCGTAAGGGAGAGAGAATTCCACGGACTGGCCACGAGGAAGGCCACGGTCTGCCCCAGACTAGCCCCTCGCCGGTAAAGTTGCATGCCGACGAGCAGAATGCCGTGACTGCACAGGTCGAGAAGAACACCCCCGGCTGCCGCCCGCACCAATCCGGCGAAAGAATGGCCCCGACCGAGAAACCCGATGACGAGTTCACGGGGCACCCGGGCGAGAAATCCTACCGCGAGGACTCCGAGAAGCACGCCCCACCACATCCGTGCGACCAGCTCGAAGACGCCACGGCAAAACTCGGCGAGCCAGGAGATCGGATCGATCAGAGCCCCCGCGAAAAGGTGCAGGCAGCAGGCAATCAGAATGACACCACCACAACCCCAGAGCAGGAAATCGAAACTCTTTCCCCCGCCTCCGCAACGATCGGGCTCAGACCCATCTTCACCGGAATCTTCGTGACAAGCCACTCCTACAGCGTGAAGGGCTCCGGGCCAGATAGGCAAGAAAAAATCCGGAAATTAGCCGGCCGTCGGCTCAGTGCCTTGGAGCAGAGACATAGACGCCCGGCAGGGCCCCCCAGGGAGGGCATGCCGGGCGGATGTTCGCCAGATTGTGAACCTCGGTGGGCCCGGCGTCAGGATTCGTTGCCGGATTCCGCCATCTCGGCTTCGGCCTGCTCGCCACGCTCTTCCATCGCCGCCTTCCGGCTCATCTTCACCCGGCCGCGCTCGTCGATGCCGATGCACTTGGCCCAGATCATGTCGCCGACCTTGACCACCTCCTCGACGTTCTTCACCCGGAAATCGGCCAGTTCGGAAATGTGGACCATGCCATCCTTGCCCGGAAGCACCTCCACGAAAGCCCCGAAGTTGGTCGTGCCCACGACCTTGCCGTAGTAGATCTTCCCGATCTCGATCTCGGCCGTCTGTCTCTTGACCAACTCGACGGCACGCTCCAGGGCTTCCTTGTGCGCCGCGTAGATCGTCACGCTGCCATCGTCGGCGATGGAGATATCGGTGCCGGTTTCGCTCTGAATCCCCTTGATGTTCTTGCCTCCAGGACCAATGAGGTCTCCGATCTTGTTCGGATCGATGGTCAGCGTCTCGATCCGGGGCGCGTACTCGCTCAGCTTGGCCGGAGTCTTGATCACCTCATCCATGACATCGAGCACCTTGAATCGGCCGTCCTTTGCCTTGTCGATGCCCTCGAAGAGGATATCGAGCGGGATACCCGGAAGCTTCAGGTCCAGCTGATAACCCGTGACTCCATCGCGGGTTCCGCACAGCTTGAAATCCATGTCGCCAAAGAAATCCTCGCTCCCGATGATATCCAGGAGCGTGACGTAGCGCTGGATCGCCCCGTCATCACCCAGATCGGTGACCAGGCCACAGGAAATTCCGGCGACCTGCGCCTTGATCGGCACCCCGGCATCGAGCAGGGCCATCGATCCGGAGCACACCGAAGCCATCGAGGTGGAACCGTTTGACTCCATGACTTCGCTGGTCACGCGGATGGCATAGGGAAAATCTTCACTCGTCGGAATCACCGGCTCGATGGATCGCTCGGCCAGGGCTCCGTGCCCGATCTCGCGGCGGTTCATGCCTCCCATCCTGCCCGTCTCACCCACGGAGAACGGCGGAAAATTGTAGTGCAGGATGAACCGCTTGCTCTCCTCGCCCCCGGCGTAGTTGTCGAGGTATTGCATCTCGTCGGCGGGGGCCAGGGTCGCCAGGGCGAGTGCCTGGGTCTCGCCCCGGGCGAAAAGCGACGATCCGTGGGTGCGCGGCATCACGGAAACCTCCGCGGACAGGGCGCGAAGAGAGTCGGGATCGCGACCGTCCATCCGCTTGCCCTCGTTGAGCACGGACAGGCGGACCGCCTTTTTCTGCATGAAATCGAATGCCTGCGCGATCTCGAAGTCGCCCGCCTCGGGAAACTTCGCCAGGACGGCCGCCTCACCTCCTTGCGCAACTTTTTCACCGCCGTTCCCCGCTCGACCTTCGAATGGATGTGCAACGCACCCTCGATCCGATCGCCCGCCACCTCGTAGGCGATGTCCAGAATCTCCTGGTTCACCACCAGCAGTTCCGATTCGCGCTTCGGCTTGCCACAGAGCCGGGCCAACTCCTCTTGAGCGTCCAGAAGCGGCTCGATCGCCTTCTGGGCGAAGGATAGAGCCTCCTTGAATTTTTCGTCCGGCACCTCCTGGCCTGCTCCCTCGATCATGATCACCTTGTCCCGCATTCCCGCATAGACGAGGTCCAGGGCGCTATTCTCGCGTTCCTCGAAAGTCGGGTTGGCCACGAATTCACCGTCGACGAGACCGACTCGGACGGCGGCGATCGGACCGGCGAAGGGGATGTCCGAGACGCACAGAGCTGCGGATGCCCCGTTCATGCTGGGGATATCCGAATCGTGGACGAGATCGGCGCTGAGCAGCAGCGCGATGATCTGGGTATCGTAAAAGTATCCTTTGGGAAAGAGGGGCCGCAGGGGGCGATCCGTCATCCGACAGGTGAGCACCTCCTTTTCGGTGGGGCGCCCCTCCCGCTTAAAATAGCCGCCGGGGAAACGGCCGGCCGCCGCTGCCTTTTCCTTGTATTCCACCGAGAGAGGGAACCAGTCCTGCCCCTCCCGGATGCTGGTCTCGGAGACGGCGGTCACCATGACCACGGTATCCCCCACCCTGACGGTAACGGCTCCATCGGCAAGCTTGCCCATTTTGCCGGATTCGAATTCGATTTCGTGCGCGCCGACCTGGCACGTGACTTTGTGTATGCTCATAAAATAAAAGGGTTCGAGGTCCCGTTGACCTCGGAGGTGAATTGGGCGTGATCGGCCCCTGCCCCTTTTTTGCGGGGCGGTCTTTCGCCGCGAACTTCGGCGAAAAAAAACGCCGGCTATTACCGGCGCAATTCGAGAGTCTGAAGAACCTGCAAGTAACGATCGTTGTTCGTCCGAGCAAGGTAATCGAGGAGTTTCCGCCGCCGAGCCACCAGACGCAGCAAACCTCGGCGCGAGGAGAGGTCCTTTTTGTTCGCCGACATGTGGGCGGTCAACTGGTGGATCCGATCCGTAAGGAGCGCAATCTGAACGTCGGCACTGCCCGTATCATTGTCGTGGAGTTTCAACTCCCCAATCTTCTCTGCTATGTCACTCATTAGGAATGAATTTCCGCATCACCTTGATGCTTCCACTACTTTTCTACCTTCTCTAAATTCGGCCGCCAAGGAATCACAGTTACGGCAGGATGCAATGGAAAAGATTGTTCGATCCCGGCTTTTTCCTGTTCGATATTAGGCTCCCGTCTCCATGGACCCGGTTCCTCCAAAGATTCCTCTTCCCGACGCGATGCCCATCATGGTCCTCTGCGGGGCCACTCATTTTCCCCGCTCCCTGATGCCGCTTTTCATTTTCGAGCAGAGATATCGGGACATGCTCACCTACGCCCTGAACGGCGACCGTATGTTCGGGGTCGCCTGCGCGAGGAGGGATGTCGATCCCGAAAGCAACCCTGACCCCGTTCACCCTGTCTTTACCGCAGGCCTCATTCGAGCTTGCGTGAAGCACCCCGACGGCACCTCCCACCTCATGCTGCAAGGCCTCCAGCGGGTCGAGATCATCGGCTGGGATCAGGTCTTCCCCTTTCGCGTCGCTTCGATCATACCGGTGGAGGACATCAGCCTCGACGCCGAAGCCGAGCAGGAGCTGGCTTATGAACTGGTCGCCCTCTGCCAGAGAAAACTGGAGGCGGAGCAGAACGACATCATCAGCGCCCCCATGGAAAAGATCCTGGAAATCCTGAAAGATCCAGCCGAGATCGCCGACATGGTCGGACACAATTTTCTCACCGATCCCGAACTCCGTCAGGAATTGCTCGAGATCTTTCACGTGGCGGACCGGCTCTCCTTCCTTCTCGACCAGATCCGCACGACCCTGTGATGTCTCTCTGCGGGGACGGCTCGGGCGCGTCGCCCGGCGCCCGATCAGTCGACCTCGGTGGTGAGGGCGGCCCTTTCGCTCCCGGCGCCCGATTTTTCAATAAAATAGTCCCAGTCTCCCGAATACCGCTTCAACTTGCCGTCGGCGACGTGAACGACATCGGTGGCGAGCTTCTTGATGAAGTGGACATCGTGCGAGATGAAAACGAGCGTCCCCTTGTAGCTGTCCAGGGCCAGGATCAGTGACTCGACGGTGAGGATGTCGAGGTGTGTGGTGGGCTCGTCCATGAGCAGAATGTTTGGCGGATCGACCAGGAATTTGACCAAGCTCAATCGGCTCTTCTCTCCTCCGCTCAGGACCTTGGTCATCTTGTAGACCTCGTCCTTGCGGAACATGAAAGACCCCAGGATCCCCCGTGCCTCATCTTCGCGGAGATTGGGTGCCGCGTTCATCACTTCGGTGACGACGGTGGCATTCGGGTCTAGCGGCGCCGACCGATGTTGGCTGAAGTAGCCGATCTTGGCGTTGTGTCCCAGTTTCCTGGTGCCCTTCTGGATCTCGAGTTCACCGGC
>CAZLUZ010000083.1:0-21119 GCA_964562825.1 uncultured Akkermansia sp. | reverse complement strand
ATCCGTCAATCAGATTGCATTTTATTCAGCTTTGCCCGGCCCCGTTTGACTTTCTCAAGAATGTCCGCTGCAGCTGCGGTCCATATGAAGGGTTTTGGATCGGCATTCGAATGCAGAAAATCGCTAGTGGTATCCGTCACGCAGATTGCATTTTATTCAGCTTTGCCCGGCGCAGGCATTTTCATTTCGGGAATGTCAATTTCCATTCATCTTCGCTCGGGAATTGGTTAGGATATGGGGGATGACCAAGGAGGATCTGGTCCGCTTTCGGACAAGGCTGGAGGATGAACTGGTGGAGGTTTCCGATGCCTATGAAACCCACCGCAAATCGCTCTCCGCGATCCAGGATGCAAAAAACGTGGCGAGCGGCGACTGGCCCCAGGAGTTGGAAAACGTCGAGGTGGAGGAACACGTCGTGAACAGCGAGGAACTCTACCTCGAAAAGATTCGCAGTGCCCTTGGACGCATCGACGACGGGACTTTTGGGTCCTGTCAGGGCTGTGGGCGGGAGATCCCCATCCCCCGCCTCGAGGCCAAACCCTGTGTTGCCCTCTGCCTCACTTGCCAGGAGAGAAAAGAAGGCGCCTGATCGCTGCTCTCTCCGCGCCGCATTATTCGCCCAGGGGAAACAACTCGGCTTGGGTGTATTCGGCCCGGTCCACCGGGTAGGCCTCCCACTCCGCCAGGGCTTTCTGCAGAAGCAGGGGATTGGCCACGATGTCCTCCTCGCCCGAGGTCAGCCCGATCACGATGAGGCCACGCTGGTATTGCTGGTCTTCCTGGTTGCCCACGTACTGCCCGAGAGACTGTCCGTAGATCGGCTTGGTGAAATTCAGCTTGCGCCGAATGGCGAGTCCCAGATTTCGGGCTCGGTCGCGGGCCAGGCGCTCGTTGGCCTCTCTCGATCCCGCCTTCGAGGCGACGCCCAGGCAGACGAGGGCGCGCGAGCGTTTTGCCAGGTCGCACAGGCCTTCGTTCTGGACAACATAGGCGTCGATCGGCGATTCGATGCGTCCCGCCGCAAGTACCTTTTCCACCGCGGTGGATGACCCCATTTTCCAGGGCGAATCGAGGAAGACATGCGCGAAATCGGTGGGCTCGGGTTCCGCCTCCATCCGCCGGTCATCGCCGTAGCGAATCACCTCGGGTGCCGTGGTGGCGATCTCCTCCGCCGACCAGGGATCGATCGGGGCGCTTTCCTGCCAGGGCATGACCGGTGCGGAGCCGAAATGAACCAGACGGATGCCGAACTGCCCGAGATAGGTGGCCCACATTTTTCCCAGTTCCCGGCGCAGCCAGTTGCGGATATCGCCCAGAGCCAAATCCGCGGCTCCAGCTCCGTCCTCCGCGTTATCGCCGATCGCCTTCAGCACGGCCGCGGCCTCGGCTTCGAGAATTGACTCGGGGTAGATCCAGGCTGCCTTCAGCCCCCAGTCCGACCGGTCGATGCCCTCGGCAAGGTTCCCTTTGAGGCGCAGGGGAAAGGGCGAATCCGGACCGAAGGCGCCCGCGTTGGGAACCGCGCCATCCACCGTGGCATACTTCGCCATGCGCAGTCCTTCGGCGTAGATGAACAAGGGACTCGAGACAAAGACGAGGTCCACTCCGGGTAAGGGTTGCCGCCGCGCTGCGGCATAGTATTTTGCGGCCAGTTGAGTCGAAAAGATGGCTTCCGCTTCCGGGATGCCCGAGGGCACGCGTCCAGGCGCGGCCCCGGCCTCCACTTTGAGCCGGGCGGCAAAGACGGGCTCGAGATCGAGCAGAGGGCGCCGGCGAAACCGGGGTTGAGAAAAAATGGCCCGAGGCGACGACGAATCCCAGACCTTGATCCCGTCGCCGAGGCTCAGGGTATCGAGCTGGGGCAGCACTTCCTCGTAGGCGCAGGCCCGGCACGGGTCGTTCGGATCGACGATCACCACCACCTGTCGTGCGGCAATAACGGGAGAAACGACGAGCGCCAGCAAAAATAGCGAGAGAACCAGGGGTCGACGTTGAACCGGTGTCGAGAAACGGGCGGCGGTGACGGGAAAAACAGTCATGGATTGGTGATGCGGTTCAAGATTTCGAAGGAGCCGATCCGGGGAAGAGCGTGGAGTTTCCGGCCAGTTTCTCGGCCTCCTCGATCACCTGCAGATCCTGTTCCAGCTTGGTGATGTGATCGTAGGTCGAGCGGATGCGACGCTCCAAATCATCGGAGTATTCCCAGTGGCGCGATTTCTCCAGTCCGGCGCGCCAGCGGGTGAACAGCGACAGACCGGAGGTGAGGAGCAGCGCGGTCAGAATCACCTCCACGGGAAGCACCCAGGCCACCGCCTGGCTGATGAGCCGGTCCGCCTTTTTCTGCGCCTCCACCACGGAACTGAATCCGCCTCCCTGGAAATCCGTCGCCTTCTCCTGCTCGAACTGGAGCACCGTCTGCGTCCAGAAAAAGAGCAGCACCGCCGCGAGCAACCCGGCTGCCAGATTGATCCAGAGCCGGGTCCGAGGCCATTCCTTGATCAACGCCCCCAAGCCCATCTTGATCTGGATGATGAAAATCACCGAGCCGAGAGCGATGATGTACGGGAGCCAGGTGGTGAATTCCGAGGGATCGGACAAAGCTTCGGCGCCCGCCGTTTCTCCAAAAAGGGAGAACCCCTCGTCATCCCCGGCGGCTTCTCCAGCGTCCGGAGGAATGGCGCCGGCACCGGAGCCGCTCCGTTCCTCGGGTTCGCCGAAGAGAAAGATTCCCATCTGCTCGCCGATCTCGTTGACTGTCATGGTGCGTTTTCCATAGGTCTCGTAGAGGCGGATGTTGATCAACTCGAACACCTGCACCGGGGTCAGCAACATCATGATCAATCCAAACCCCATGAGGAAGACGATTGGCACCCAGATGGCGAATGAGTTGAGAAACCTCTCCACAAAAGTTTTCTCGGTGCGCTCTTTCCTCTCCTTCTTGAGCACCTCCCGCTCTTCCTCCGTCAGCTCGGGGGGATCGAAGCCCAGCGCCGGCATCACGGCGCGACGCTGTCCCTCCTCGACAAAGAGAAGCTGGAACCGCTTCAGGTTCTTCCAGTCCTCCTCGAACTGCTCCTTGTCCCGGATCACCTCGACTTTTTTCACCCGGATCATCAACGGGACTTCGGGGTCGCTCCAGTCCCGTCCGCCGGTCAGTTCCGGCAATTCGAGGGGTTTTTCCTCTGATTTCGAAATGATCATGGTTTTCCTGTGGTGGTGGACAACCTGGCCCGATCCAAGCTAGGAGAGATTAGCCCCATCTCGAAACAAAAAAACGCAACGATTCTTGCGGGGCGGTCCGAAATTGCCTCCGAGACGCGGGCCGTTCTTATCCGGCGGGCTTGCGGAAGACGAGAAAGTGCTGTGTCGGGAGGAAATCCTTGACCTCCACGAACTCCAGGCCCACCGCCGTCATCTCGCGTTTCACCTGTTGCACCGTCATCTTGTGAAGCGGTTTGATCGGCACCGCCGGGTCTTCGCCGCGGTATTCGAGCAATACCACCCGGCCTCCCGGCCGGAGCCCTTTTACGATCGAATTCATCATCTCCCGGGGATGGGAAAACTCGTGGTAGGAATCGACCATGAGCACCAGGTCGACATTGGCGGCGGGCAGGCGGGTATCGCGGATCGTCCCCAGCAGTGTCTCCACGTTGGCGGCGCGTCGCAGTTTGCGCTTGCCCATGATGAAATCGAGCATCTCCTGCTGGATGTCCACCGCGATGACCCGCCCCTGCGGGAGCCTCGGGGCGAGCAGAAAGGTGAAAAATCCCGATCCCGCTCCGATGTCGGCCACGACCTCGTCCCCGCGCAATTCGAGTTCGTTCATCACCGCCCGAGGACGCTCCTCCTCCTCACGGTCCGGCCGCTCCAGCCAACGGATGGCGTGCACCCCCACGACCTGAGAGATCTCCCGGCCCAGGTAAACCTTGCCGATCCCGTCGCGGGAGGGCGTCTTCGCCGTGTAATAGTCCGGCCAATCCGCGGGGGCCTCTTCCGCTCGGGAACCCCCCATTCCTCCGGTCATGGCCAGGGCGGCCGAAAAAAACCAGCAACAAATCCCGGTTTTGCGATGCGATTGCGCGAAAAATCCCATTTTTTCCAACTTCCTTTATTGATTAAATTTGGTTAAAGGTCTAGCATCACAAATTGTATATGGCGGACGAAGCATGGTTGAAATTTAATCTGATCTTCGGTAGTGCCGGGATGGCGGCCTCCGGAATGGTGCCCCTGAAACCGGCCGCACCCAAGCCCGTATTTCAGGTGCAGCCGGTGCAGCCGGCGCAACCGATACAGCCGGGGCGACCGGTGGACGAGGCGAAACCGGAGAAGCCCAAGGTGGTGGAGCCGGAGGTGCTCACCGCGGGCGTGGTCGCATCGGGCACTCCCTTGATCGGTCAGGTGAACTGGGAACACGCTTTTTTCGGGATTTCCACGGTGAAAGTGGCGGCCGCGGCGGATCCGGATCCGGAGAATCTGGAGTTTCTGGTTCAGAGCTGCGGTATTCCCCAGGGCTTTGCCGATTATCGCGAGATGTTGGCTCGGACGAAGCCTCGACTGGTCATGATCCCTCAGGAAGAGACCGCAAACCGTCACGAGATCATCAAAAATTGTCTGATGAGCGGATCCCACGTGGTTTGCCCGGCTCCTTTCACCCGGACCCTGGCCGAGGCCGACGAGTTGATCTCGCTGGCCGATCGCCGCGGATTGAAGATCGCGGTGGCCAATCCGATGCGGGTCAACCCGAACGTGATCCGGTTTCTGCAAATGCGTCAGGCCCTGATCGGGGATCTGGTCGAGATTCGGATTCTGGGAAAAATGGACGAGACCAGCGGGGGCGAGGACCTGCTGCGGCACGGCGCCCCGCTCTTTGACCTGGCCCGGATGTTTGCCGGCGATCCGCTGTGGTGCACGGGGCATATCTTCACCGAGGGCAGGCTCTGCACCTGCGAGGACATCGATGCGGATCCGGCTCGACCTTTGGGGCCGACCATCGCCGATTCGGTGACCGCCCAGTTCTACACCGCGAACGGCGTGTTCGTGCATTTCGTGAGCAACCCGAAAATGAAATGGGTTTCCACCGGTTGGGGGATGGAGTTTGTCGGCACCCACCGGGTGATGCGTCTATTCGCCGGCGACCAACCCGAGTTGTCCCTGCTGGAGAATCCCGGGGAGAAAGAGGCCGCTGCTGTCGAGAAATGGAATCTCTGGCCGGAGAATCTCGACCCCTATCACCTGCAGGACCTCGAACTGGAGGGCCCCGATGTGGCCAACCGCCTGGTTGTCCTGGACTGGCTCAACGGCATTTCCGAAGATCGTGCCATCTGTTGCTCCGCCGATCGCGCCAGGCGGGCTTTGGAGATGGTCCACGGGGTGTGGAAATCGGGCCTGGCCCGCCGCCGGGTCGAGTTTCCCCTGCGTGACCGGAGTCACCCCCTCGAAGTGGTGCCCAGCTGACGGGGCGGTCGACCCGGCTAATCTCCGGTGACCTCAAAAAAGCAGGTCGAGAAAGGCCTCGTCGCTCAAGGTGCCGGGGTCGCTGACTGCCATGAGCTCGCCGAGGCGTTCGATCGATTCGAACTCCTGCGCCAGATCTTCACCCGCGGGTGCGGAGGATTCCAACATAGCGGCGTGATCGGATTTTCCGGCAGAAGGAAGGAACCGGGGAGCCGCCATGGGGAGCAGGATCGCCAGAGCTGCGGCGGTGATCAGGGCCGTCCGGCCGAAGAATCCATGCCAGACCGGTTTTTTCTCCGGCTGGGAGAGGCGGATTTCCCTGACGACATTGCGCGAGAAGAGGGGCCCGGCCTCCACCCGACGGGCGCGACCAAGCAGATCCCACAAGCGGCGATCGCTCTCGTTTTCCTCGGGCTGCAGGAAGGGTTTCCGGTTCATCTCTATTGGTTAAACTCCGCGGATTCGTTGGAGTTGCAATGATTCGCCACGTTTCCAAGGCACTCGCGTATCCCCTAAACAGAACGACCCTCTCCTGGCTCCTGGACGATGTTTTTCGCAGCGGTGGGCGAGCTTGAGTCGATTTGCTCGAATCCGCCCTTGGTCTCGGCCGCCATATCTGCAAGAAACGGGGATGCCTATCTCCGTCTTCCTCAGCCCTACTTCCGGGATCCTCCTGCGCGACGAGGAAACTGCCCAGTTGCGCGCTGTCGGCGCCGCCATGCGCATCGACGAAATTTTCTGCTCGACCGATCCCGGGCGACTCGTCCGCGATGTCTTCGACGGCTCCCCGGAATTCACCGGAACCTTACCCGACCAGTGGTCGCCGCCCGTGGGCGGGCAGGAGATCTGGGCCGCAGGGGTGACCTACTTCCGTAGCCGCACCGCGCGCATGGAAGAGGCGGAAAGCACCGGTGGAGACGTCTTCTACGACAGGGTCTACGAGGCCGAGCGCCCCGAGCTTTTTTTCAAGGCGACCGCCGCGCGGGCCCGGGGCCACGGCGATCCGGTCTGCATCCGACCCGATTCCACCTGGGACGTGCCCGAACCCGAGCTGACTCTGGCCATCTCGGCATCCGGCGAGATCTTCGGCTACACCATCGGCAACGACATGAGTTCCCGGAGCATCGAAGGGGAGAATCCGCTCTACCTGCCCCAGGCGAAGATGTATCGGGGCTCCTGCGCCCTGGGTCCTGCCCTGGTGGTGGGACGCGAGGCCGTCTCGCCCGAGACGCGCATCTCGATCCAGATACGAAGAGCGGGAGAACCCGTTTTCCAAGGCGAAACCCAGGTCCGGCAGATCAAGCGCGGGTTTGAGGAACTGGCCGGGTTTCTCTTTCGCGCCAACGAATTTTCCCTCGGTGCCTGGCTCATGACGGGCACGGGCATCGTTCCGGAAGCCGGATTCACCCTGCGTCCCGGAGATGAAATCGAGATTTCCATCGACGGGATCGGAACCCTGCGCAACCGGGTCTCCCTGGCGGAGCTGTGATCGGGGAGCTCAGATCTCTCGGGAACCGGGGGTGTGGAGGCTTTCCGCCAGTTCCGCCACCCCCGAAGCGACGGTCTCTTCCATGCGCCGGGTCAGCTCCGTCACCGCACCGCGCGTTTTTCCACCGGACCCGGCTAGGATCTCGCCGAGCGGAATGGGGGCTCCGATCCTGGCGAGAGCGCGGCGGGGTCCCAGCGGAGGGAAGTTGCGGGAGTAAAAATCCTCACAGAGCCGCTCCACCGTCTCCGAGTAGCGGTCGAGGGTCGATTTCTCGTTGAGATAGGGCAAGACATAGGCCAGGAGCCGGAAGCTGAGGATCGACTGCCTGGCCAGGGCGGACAGGGTGTCCTGTCCCATGGCGGCGAGGGCTGCCTCGTCGTTGCGGATCTGGTGCAGGGTGGATCGCACCTTGCGGATGCGGTCCACGATAAATACCCCGTCGTCGCAGGGTAGCGCCAGATCGCTCTCCAACTCGCCAATCAGGCGCTTGGCCAAGTCGTAGAGCCGTGCCTGGGTCTCCTCGGGGCTCAGGCCGGTGAAATCGAAGTCGCCCGAGATCCCGCTCCGCTCCTCGAGGAACCGGGAGAGGATGTGCCCGCCCACCGCAACGACCGATCGCCGGGGATGATCCGGGTCGAGCTGCCCGGAAAAGCCCGAATCCTCGGCGAGACGAGCCAGCCGGCTCCACACTCCGGTCCTGGCATCGGTGAGGTGAGAGTATTTCAGGCTGACCGGAACCACCACGACCTCGCCCTCCTCCTTGAGCGCCTGGTGGGCTTTCAAGGCGATGAACGCGGTCCCCTCGAGGAACGGAGTCACCCGGTCGTTCATCAGGTAGACGTTGCCCTCCGGAAAAATGGTGAGGGCCAGATCGCCGCCCTTGAGGATATCGATGGCGGTCGACATGGCCCTGCGATCGCTGCCTTCGCGATCGATGGAGAAACAACCGGTCTTCTGCATGAACCAGGCCCGAAGCCGATTCTCCAGGAAGATGTCGTAGGCCGCCATGAACGAGGAACGGTAGCCGAATCGTCGCTGGATCTCGGCCATGAACTGCGGGTCCGTCCGGGTCGGATGATTGGCCACGAAGAGCACGCGGGTGCGATCCCGATCCAGGCTCCGCAGAGTTTCACCCGATCCCAGAATATCGATCTCCCCGAGCCGATGATCGCTCGTCCGGAGAAGAAAGCGATTCATCAGGGGCCCGAGTTGCAGCATCACGGGATGAGGTTCGGGCGGAAAAAAACGGTAGGGTTCGTGGCTGAATTCCAACATGGGACGTCGTGTGGTGAGGGAAGGCCGTGCCGGGTTTCTTTAATCCTTCATGTCTCGCGGTGTTCCTCAATCCGAAACACCTGGATTCCGGATTTTTCGCCGTCTCGGAATGTCACTTCCACGCTGACAAAGCGGCAGTCCGACGGCACTTTCTCGTAGATCGTCATGTCCTCTCCGATCGGCGCGGGTCCCGCGATGCTTCCCCGGCTGGGGGGCAGAGGGAACGTCCGATCCGGAATCTCCCGGTCGACGCCCCAGCGGATTTCCCGAAGCCCTTTCCGGTAGGAGAGCAGGTGGGTGAAATAGACAAGCCGTGCTCCGTCCCACTCGCGAAAGGAGATCCACGCGGTGCGCGTCACCCCGAGGATGTGCTTGGCCTGTACCACCACCTCGGTCTCGGGGGAGAAATCCAGGGCGAAGATGGGCGATTCCTCCCCGCGGATGTCGCGGTATTTCACTTCGATGACCCCGGCTGGAGCATCGCGGGGCAATTCGATATTCGGCAGAGGATGCGGCAGTCCGTTCGAATAGGAGCGGCCCGGGGCGAAACCGGTGGAGACGAACTCGGGCTGGCCTGGCGGGCGCCACAGAATTTCGCGGGCCATCTCGGCGATCTGGATCGTGCCGGTCCAGCCGGTGTTGTGGCTCATCCAGTAAATCGATAGGGGATTCTCCAGGGAAAAACGCGACGATTCCAGGGCGGCGAGCCTCGATGCCGCATCATCCCTCCATTCGGCCACCTCCGACTGGTCGAGAAGCCAACGCACCACCTTCCCCTTGCCGTCGAGCTCACCAAAGCGCTCCAGCAGGGCCATTTCCTGCCTCTTGTCCCGCAGCGTCTGGCTGCCCAGTCGCTCGGCGGAAAAATCCCGGCTGAGGAGGTAATAGGCAGGGCCGAAATCCGGGTGCGTCTCGAGGAATTTCTCGATCCGGGCCACACGGATCTCACGGTCCCAGAGCAGCGAGGCGGCCAATCGGGGGATCGTCCCGGGGGATCGGGATGCAATCGCCTCGTAGACCTCCCGGGCGCCCTCCCTGCCCTCCTGGACCTTGAGAAACTGTTGGAAACGGAGGTGAGGGTCGACGAAGTCGAGCCCGAAGCGGAGATACTCCAGATAGGCGCGACGCGCGTTGCCGAAGTCGCCCTTCAGTTCGAAGAGACGCGCGTTGTGGTAAAATTGCTCCGGGGTGGACGGGTCCGGCAGGATCCCCCCGGCGCCGGCCAGGGCGGAGAAGGATTCGCTCAGGTCCGCCAGTCCGTCGAGAATCCGGTCCTGCCCCTGGCGGAGTTCGGCGGCGCTGCTCTCCACGGCCGCGACGGCTCCGGTCAACTGTCCTTCCGCCGCTTCGAGAGCGGCTCGCAACTCGGCCGCCTGCAGTTTCATCTCGCTGACGCGGAGAGCCAGTTCCTCCCTGGTGCCGACGACGACATAGAGTTGATCCCCGGATCGGATCTCGCGGCGGTAGGTCTCCTGGAGCCTCACCTCATCCTCGGGCTCGGGCTGATCCGGCCGGTCATAGGGATACTCGTCGGAGCAGAGAAAAAGAAATGTCTTCAACCCGAGAACTTCCGCGAGATGGCGTTCCAGCTGCGTCCAGGAACGCCGCTTTTCGCCGGGGGGCAGGGATGCCGGGCTGGGCTCGCCTCCATACCTTTTTCCCACCAGGTGAATCATGGCGTGGCAGTCCGCCAAGCGCCCATGGATCATGTCCCGGACGGTTCGGTAGTCGGGCTCGAAGTGCTCCTGCACGATGGGATGGCACCCCACCGTCAGCAGGGCGTCCCGGACCACCCTCCGGGAACTGCGCAGATCGTCGCTCGCCGCGGAAATGAAAACGTGGGGCGTCATCGGATACCTCTAGTAAACGCGCAGGCGGGGCGGGAAAACAGGGAGGATTGTACCGGCCCCGGCCGTTTGTGAGCCGAGCCGGTATGGTGGAGACCCCGTAGGATCATCCGGCCTGGCGCATCCCACTCTCCGAGGTCTCCGGTTCGAGACTGCGGTGCAGGTCGCGAACCAGGTCGGGCAGGCTGCGCGTCCAGTCGTTCTCCGCGCGCTGACGATAGAGGAGGTGGTGCGGATACCAGGGGCTGGAGGGGCCGCCCCCCGCCCAGACCCAGTCCGGCGCATAGGGCAGGGCAAGGTGTGCCGGGACCCTCAAAGCACCGGCGAGGTGGGCCACCGTGTTGTCCACTGCGACCAGGCGGTCCACCGCGCAGACCCACTCGGCGAGCCGGGTGAAGTCCCCCCGCTCCCCCGGGTCGAAAATGACTCCGTGTTCGCGGAGGAGGGCACGTTCCTCTGCATCGGGATTGTCCTGGAGACAAATGACGTCGAAGGCCGGCGATACACTCTCCAGAAACCAGCGCAGGGTCCCGAGATCGAAAGATCGGCCCAGCGGGGCGTGACGCAGCGTCATGTTGCGGCAACCGGGCGGGTTGTCGATTTTCCAAGCCAGCCCGAGGAGAGGCTTCTGGCGAAAGCCCGCCCTGGCCTTCCGGGCCACCGCCGTCCCGGGCGAGACCCGCAGGTAGGGTTTCTTCCACAACGCCTCCCTTACGCTTGGATTGACCAGCCCGGGAAGGGACGAGAGAGGCACCCAGTGGTCGAAAGGCTCGAACTTGACAAAGTCCACGCGATTGATCTCGGGAAGCGAGCGCATCAACTCCACGAGTTCGGGACAGGAACAAACCAGGCTGATCCGGTGAGCCCTGCGATTTTTCAGGTTGCGGGTGAAGCGGGTAAAGAGCATCTGATCGGCTACCCCAGGACCTGCCACCAGCACGATGTGTTTGCCCGTGAGGTCCTCTCCGCGCCAGCGGCGGTCTTCGTGCTCGTGGAAGAGCTCTTCCAAGGGGCTCTCGGGAACGTGGGAATCGATCATTTCGCGGAACCCCTGATCCCATCGCCCCAGGGCAAGCAGTGCTCTCGCGTGGAAACAGCGCGCCAAACGGTTCTGCGGAGTGCGTCTCAGGATTCTTTCCAGCGCGTTCCGCGACGCTTCGTAGTTGGCCACGCGTTGGAGACAGGCTCCGATGAGAAGATGAAGCTCCTCGTTTTCCGGATCGTGATCGAGAGCTTCAGAAAGACAGTTCAGAGCCTCGTGACTGCGGTGACAGAGAGACAAGAGCCAACCCGCGTGAACCTGGGCCGGAATCCGGGGAGCCCCGGGTACGGGACGGGCCAGATCTCCGAGGAAAGAGGGCACCCTCCCCTCTGCAATCTCACACCACGCCAGAAGGTGACGGCCCAGATGTCGGTGTCCATCTTCCTGTAGCAATCGTTCGGCCTGGATCCGGCTGTCGGACACGTTGAGCAGCGGTGGAAGCGAAGTCGTAACCATGAAACGGGGCTTCTCGGGTTGATCGGAATGATCTCTTTAAGAGACTGTTGAATTAACCCGTGGAAAGAGGGATTGGTTGCTGAATTCGGAGGTCAGGATCGGGCATCTATCCTCGGTTGAAAAGTTCGTTCAGATCTGGAAAAGCCGTGCTTCCAAGCCGGAAGCCTTCTCGGGCGCCAGAAGAGGCGCCAGGCCGCCCGAACAAGGGCAAATAGAGGGCCAATCCACCGGTTTCCCGCCTGATATTGCTTCACCGTTCCGAATCCGTACACGTTTCGCCCGTAGATCGCGAGGTTGAAAGTAAATGCGGATATCAGCAGGCGCTTGCCGATGTTTTCGTGTCCGGTCAGCGTCGTTCGCCGGGCACCTCCGTGGTCGAGTTGGTGCTGAAAACTTCGCTCCACCTTTTCGGCCCGGGCTCGCATCAGCTCGCGGCCCGTGTCGGTTTTGCGATTGGTTCGGTTGGTCTCGAATGCCTTGGCCTGCTCCTCGTTGCTCTTCGAGGGTGCCCGACCCGCGGGTTCCGCGATCACCGGTTCGATCCCCGCGGCGACCAGCTCCGCCAACTCCGCGTTCTTGTGGTAGCCCTTGTCGCCCACTCCGTATCGCTTTTGCGAGGCGGCGTCCTCTTTGTCCTCCTCGATTGCCTCGTCATCATGTTCGGCATCCCGGTCAGTGGGGGGAGGCTCCGTCGGCTCATCGACCTGGCCGGCGACATGATCGACCATGTCGGCGGCGGTCTCGATGTGAGCGGCCATGCCCGTAGAGTCCGCTTTGGTGGCCGGTTGGATCTCGCAGGAGAGGATCGCCCCGCTGTCCAGGTCCACCGCGTTCTCCACCTTGTGGATCATGTCCCAGGCGCCGTCCTTGCGCGGCCCGATGGATGCGTCCGGATCGTTCGGGCTGACCCACTCCTCGTTCGATGTCTTCTTGCCCTTGCGTTTCCGGTCGAATTGCGCCACCGCAGCCTTGTCCTCCGGATCGATCCCCTCGGCGGCGGCAAGCTCCGCGACGTAATCGCCGTAGCTCTTGCCGTCTTCACGGCGTTGGAGCTTCTCGAGGCTGGCGTTGGCTTCCATCGTGGTGCTGTCGATCCCGATCTTTTTGCCGGGCAGCAACCCGGCGCGTCGCAAGGGCCGCAGCGAAAAGGTGAACACTTCGGCGTAGACTTCCGCGGGCAGGCGGTGACGGATCACCGAAAGACTCGAATGATCGGGTGTGGCTTCGGTGAGCTCGTAACGCAGGAAGCGGCGCACCGACAGCGAGTCCTCGCAGCGCGACGCGATCCCGCGCTCGCTGGGCAACTTCTCGAAATAGCCCACCATCAACATCTTGAAATAGACTTCCGGATCGATCGGCGGTCGCCCGCCTGCTTCGGCGTGGTAGTAGGGAGCACACAACTCGCGCACGAAGTCCCCGAACCCTTCCTTGTCCAGATCGTCGGCCAGCCGATCGTAAAAGGTCTTGCCCCGCCCCGCGCGAATCGAATCGCGAGGCACCCAGAACTCATCCTGCTCGGGAAGCGTCTTCTTGCGGATCATTAACCGATCTTAACCACTTCCGGTGCGCTGCCAAGTCGAAGCTGGACTCTGAAGCGGTTTTTCAACAGTCTCTTAAAAGGGATGATCATTCGCATTTATTAATGTTTGGCGTTGCCTTGCTATATTTGCAAATTAAATTTGCAGGTATTCTCATATTTTGGGCTCCGCGTTTTTTTGGGGGAGGCACTCGCGAGACGTAGCCGCCTTCGCCCGACCGGCCGCACGATGGCAAGTCGGGCTACAATCGACCTCCCGGGGGGTGCGCAGCCGTGACGGAGTCCAGAGGCATTCCCCGGCCATTCCCCGGCAATTGGGGTGGAATTTTTTTTAGCTTGGCGAATACTCCCCGTATGGAGACCGAACCCGACGAGGACAACGTCGTCAAATGCCCGCTTTCTTCCTGGTTTTACCGCCGGGTCGGTATTGCCTTTGTCGTGATCGCCGGCATGGCGCTCTACTTCCTCTACGACGGGGCGATTGGGTATCCAAAGAAGAACCTTGCCGCCGATCTGCACGACGCTTTCATCGCCGGCCAATCCAGCGTAGCCTTGCCCGAAACGGCGGACCGGGGTTTCACCGAGCAGCATGTCCGGGACATGGAAGCTGCCTTCGAGGCCGGTCGCGAGGGTTCGAGTTGGACGGCCTTTGCCGCAGGCCGCAAACTCTCCGGCAAGGAGCCGAAACGTTACACGGAGGCGGATATATCCGAGCAGTTTCTTTTCGCCGGCATCCTCGGGGCCCTCTGCGTGGCGATCGCGATTGGTCTTTTTTTCTACCGCGGACGCCACTTCCGCTGCACTCCGATCTCCTTCACCACCCCCGACGGAACCGAGGTGGCCTTCTCGCGGGTCGAGGGGATCGATTTGCGCAAATGGGACCGGGGAATCGCCCGGGTCCGCTATCGTGACGAGGAGGGCAAGGTTCGACAGGCCAAGGTGGACGATTACCAATTCTCCGGGGCCGGCATCATCCTGAAACGCCTCTACGAGCAGCGCGCCGATCTCGACGTGCGGGGAGACCGCACCTGGTTCAGGGTCGGATCGGAGGAAGAGCCCTCTGGGCAACCCACCCCCGACGGCGACCTCAAGGGTTCCTCGGCGAAGGGATGAGCGAAGCGCTCTCCGAGGCCCGAGCCTTTCTTCTCCGCCTGCGCGGATCGGCACTCGCGGCCTATTGCGTTCCCTTCCTCGTTTTCATGATTCTCCTGGAACCGATTCGCTGGTTCCGCATCGAGAACGAGTTGCTCCCCTGGTGGCGACAGTATCCGGAACAGTGGGGATACCCCCTCCAGACCGTGATCTGCATCGGCCTCGTGCTGTTCTGGCGCCATCATTACCCCGCTTTTTCCCGGCGGGGCATGGGCATCGCCGTGATTGGGGGTGTCGTCGGGATCTTTCTCTGGCTGCTTCCGCCGATGCTTCACCATGCCACCGCGATAGGCGACAGCGTTTCCTGGCTGCGCTGGCTCGGCTTCCGGGAACGGCTCGAGGGATTCGATCCGGCGGTCTTTCCCCGGGACGAACAACCTCTCGCCCACTTTTCGGCGCTGTTCTTTCGTCTGATCCGCCTCGCTGTGGCGGTGCCTCTGCTCGAGGAGATTTTCTGGCGCGGTTTCCTCATGCGCTATCTGCTCCAGGGAGAAAAGGAATGGACCGCCGAACCGATCGGCCGCTATGGCGCCCTCTCTTTCTGGCTTACCACCTTCCTCTTCGCCACCGCCCATGCCGGGCCGGATTTTTTCCCCGCGCTGCTCTACGGCGCCCTGGCGGGATGGGTCACCGTGATGACGAAAAACCTCTGGGCGGCCGTCATCATGCACGCCGTGGCCAATGCCACCCTGGGCACCTTCATTCTCGCGACCGGTTGGAACGGTCTGTGGTGAACTCTTGCGGGCGCGCTGGTCTCCCTCCCCCGAATCCATGCTTCCGATCCCCCAGAGAAGGTGCGGCCCGAGTTTTCCCGCCGGGCTTCGAAGAGGTGTTGCTATCTGGTGCTCGGTTATCGCCGCACTCGTGCACCAACCCCTTTTGCCTGCCGCGGATCGCTTCGCGTTGGTGGAATACCTCGGCAGGGATTGGACCGGGGAGCTGGTCAGCTTTCCCGTCGACGGAGCGCTCGACGAGAATCTGGCCCTGATCGGCCCGAATGGAGATTCGGTTCCCTGGCAATGGTCGGAGGAGGGCGGCGTTCCCCACCTCGCCTTCCAGGCCGACTTGCCCGCCGGAGAGACGATAGGCTTTGCCCTCGACGACTCGCGCGAAAGAAGCCGCGAAACCGATCTCGTGATCGAGCAATCCGACGAATTCATTCGCCTCCACAACGGCCTCGTCGGAGTCGAACTGGCCAGGTTTCCCACCGAGGGCAATGGACCGGTCCGAGCGATCCGCCTGAACTCGGGGCGCTGGGTGGGAGGTTCCCGCCTGGAGACCGACCTGCCCGTAACCGGGTGGGATCTCGAGGTCGCAGCTTCCGGCCCGGTGTTCGTCGACGCCCGCTGCCGCGTTCGGTTGGGGCAAAGCCATCGTTGGAACCTGCGGTTTCGTGTGCTCGCCGGCGAACCGGTCGTGCTGGTGGACGAATCCTTCAACGTGTCCGGTCGAGCGGAGTTTCGGCTCCTGCTCGATCGCAACTTCGACGCATCCACCCTCTTTTTCCGTCACGGCAGCGGCAACATCGGAAAGAACGATACCTGGGAGATCGAAAAAGGACCGGTCTATATTCTGGAACCCTGGCTCCGCTGGTGGGAGGAGGAACGCCAGGGAGCCTGCTTCGGTGTCTTCGGCCCCGAGAGCCGGGACCTGCTCTCGCTGGCGGCCGGTCACGCCGGGGCCTGGGTCGATCCCGATCTGCCACCGGAACGTCGGGCTCCCCCCCGAGTGCTCGTCTCGCTGGACGAATCCGGACTTGCCGCACGTTTCCCTCTCCGTGAAGGGCAGAGACGATGGCAGATCGGCGCCTTCGATCGCGATACCTGCCTCCGTGTGCTCACGGAGGCCAGCGCGATTCTTTCCTCCCCACCGCCCTATCGCGCCCTCATCAAGCACGGCCATTTCCCGCTCGATACGATCAAGGACTACGTGCTCGACTGGCCCGCGGAGGGCGACCATCCCAGGCTGCTCGTGTCCGATGACGACCTGGAGCGTTATCGATCTCGGGTTGGCGAGGGGAGTCCCGATGCCGCTGCCCAGGTGGAGACCTATCTGCGAAGTCCCAACCTGTTGATCCATCAGCGGCTCGACGAGGCGGTGCCCCTGTATGTGACAACCGGGGACGCGCGGCTCGGTCGTCTCTTCGGAGAGAGGGCGCTCCAGGACCTCCAATCGGTGACCCGGTTGCTCCTCGACCAGAAGGGCTTGCCCTTTGGCGCTGCGCCCCACCATCACAGTGCCATCACCTCCGGTCTCCATCTCGCCGATGTGGTCATGGGCACCCCCGGTGTCTCGGATCAAGTGCGCCGCGAGATTCGAGTCCAGGCCGCCTTTCTGGCTTACACCCTGGCGCGTCCCGAGTACTGGTCGCCCGAGCGCGATTACGGGGGCAACCCCAATATGACCACCTCGGTGAACGGCTACCGGGCCCGCCTCGCCGCCTTCATCCGCGATCATCCCGCGGCGGAGGAATGGTTCGACGAGGCTTACGCCGAATTGCTCGATCAGCTTCGCACCTGGTCGGATGCCCGCGGAGGGTGGAAGGAGGCCCCCCACTACGCCATGGTTTCCTACGACGAGATTCTTTCCCTCCTCCTCGTGGCCCACCGCAATGGGAGGAACGATCACCTCTACGCGGAGCCCAAGGCCAGAGCGGTGATGGAATGGTTCGCCCAGATCGCCACTCCGCCGGACTCGCGCATCGGCGGATTCCGCCATTTCCCCCCGATCGGCAACACCTACGTCCACGAGCCCAGCGGCCAATACGGCATCGCCGCTTTTCTCTTCCAGGAGAGCCATCCGGAGTTTTCGGCGAGGATGCAATGGATGTTCCGACAGAACGACGAATTTGGCTGGCCCGGAATCGGTGGGTTTTTTCCCGCGTTTTCCGGATACCGGAGGATCCTGACCGATCCCGCCCTCCCGGAGAAGGTCCCGGATTACCGCAGTGTCTCCTTTCCGCAGACGGGAACCGTTTTGCGTCACGCCTATGCCTCGGGGCGCGAGAGTTACCTTCACCTGATCCACGGCGAGAACCACGAGCATTACGATTTCGACTCCGGCAGTGTGATTCTCTATGCCATGGGGCGGGTGCTCGCGGACGATTTCGGCTACAATGGACGGGCTCCCCGGGAACAACACAACATGGTCGATGCGCCCCAGGCCAACGAGAAAAGGATGCGGCTCCGAACATTCGAGCGAAGGCGAGATTTCGATTACGTGGAGGGCGTGAAAGGTGGTTGGACCCGACGGATCCTCATGTCCAAGCCGAGAGAGCCGCATGTCCCACCCGCATTCGTCCTACGGGATACCCTCGAGCAGGCCGAACCGGCGGTTTGGCGTTGCTGGTTCACTGCCACGTCGATTCGCCGGGAGGGAAACACCTTTCGTGTCATCGGCAAAGAGGATGTCGACCTCGACCTGCACTTCACCGGCGCCGCCGAACTCGGCAGGGTGACCATCGAGGAGAAAACCGTGAAGGGCGGTGCCGGACTACTCCCGGACTGGAGCTGGGGACGCGTGGAGGTCAGCCAAATCGGACTCATCGTGGAACAGGAAGGACGAGAGGGTTGGACAGTCCTCATGGTGCCACGGCTAAAATCCCAGTCCCCCACTCGCTTTGTCACCGACAACGCGAGCACCTTCCCGGTTCTCCCGGACTTTGACTACCAGCCGATCCTCCAAAGAAAAGGTGCCGGAATTGCCTCGAAGAAACGAAACTGAAGTTCCCGCCCGTGAAAATCCCCACGGGCCCGAAAATCCTGGAACCACATCACCGCGTCACCGGAGCTGCAAGTCTCCGAAGAAAGCCGGAGCGAGCCGACCCCGGTCTCACCAAACGCGGCTGGCCCCCCGGACCAAGCCAACCATCACGCCCTGAATGAGCAACTCCCGGGCTGGAATGAGATCGGGGTAATTCTGGTTCTCCGCCCGCAAAAACGGGACCCGCGCCTGAACCACATACCGCTTCAACGTCGTCTCCCCGTCGATCAACGCTGCCACCACATCCATGTTCTTCGGATCCCGATACTCGAGAACCACGTGATCCCCATCCAGAATGTGCGCGTCGATCATCGAATCGCCGCGAACCCTCAGCGCATAGGTCTTCGCCGTCGGCGTGATCTTCATCGAACTCGTGTCCACCGTGAGACATCCCTCCGACTGCGGCTCACTGTCATCCCCATAACCGGCAGGAATCATCCCGAAAATCGGAATATCCACAATCGGTTTCCGCGCCAGACTCTCCGAAAACATCAGTCCCCGTGCCTTACCCTCCAATCGCTTGATTACCCCTTTCTTTTCCAGCGCCTTCAGATGACTGACTGCTGCGGTCTGACTCTTGAATTGAAAATGTTCCTGAATCTCCCTCGTCGAGGGCATGATGCCGGTGCGGCGATGCTCGGATTGGAGGAAGTCGATGATCTCTTTTTGTCGGGCGGTAAGTTTCATGGCTTTTTTTACACTGTTCCGAAGAACAAATCCAGTTTTGGCGGTTGCGCAAGCTTTTTTTGTCTCGAATACTGAAATCGTCTCATCCCCGCCATGGTTTATCCCCGTCTCTCGCCCCGGTGGTGCCCGATCCTGGCCGCCTGCCTCGCCGGAGCGACTTCGCTCCCTTTCCCCGTCGCGCCGCTCGCTCCGGCCCAGGATGCCCCGCGCTCGCCCCTCCCCTTTCGTCTCAGCACCAAGGACTCGAAGACGCCGGAGGTCTCGGCCAAACCGGACCCCGGCCCACCCGCCTCCGCCGATCCGGGAGTGCGGCTCGGGCTCGCCGCCAAGACGGTTCAGATACCTCCCGAACTCACCGAGATCGCCCAGCAGGCCGCCCGGGCGGTCACGGAGCGCAAATGGAACACCGCCCGCACCCTGTACTTGCAAATGGTGGAAAAAGCCCCGGACAATCCTCTGGTGTACGCCAATCTCGGTGTCGCCGAATACCAGCTCAAGAACTACCTGGCCGCGGAGGGCAACCTGAAAAAATCGCTCGAACTGAATCCCTCGATCGCCCAGAACTGGATGACCCTCGGTCTCATCCAATACGAAAGGGGCGACCTGCTCCTCGCCATCTCGAGCCTCTCCCGGGCGATCCACGAAGACCCGAACTCCGCCAGCGCCCACCTGTATCTCGCCGCCGTGGTCTACGAGCACGGTTGGCCCATCGCGGCGATCAAGGAGCTGAAAAGGGTCATCGAAATCGAGCCGAGAAACGCACAGGCCCATTTCAATCTCGCGATGACCTATCTCGGCCTGACCCCTCCCAAGGTGGAGTTGGCCCGGCGCCACTACTACCACGCCATCGACCTCGGAGCCGAGCCGTCCTCTGAAATCGAGAGAGCCCTCGCCGAATCGTCCGAATAAGACCCTTGTCTCAGCCTCCAAGCTGCGGTTTATTCGTCGACCTTCTGGATCAGGTGATCCCCCGACCCGGCATGCCCCTCCTCCCGCACAGTTTCGCACGCTTTCCTCTCGCCATCGCCATCGCCTGTGGCTTTCTCTTCACCGGTTGCCTGCCGAACCAGCAGACATCGATGACCTCGTTGATTCCGGTGGCCGCGCCCAATCCGCCGGAGGAGCGTCTTGTCCAGCCCGCCTCGGCGCGAATTATTCCCGGCTCGCTCCTGCCCTCCTCCTCGCGGCCGGCGCCCCCGGCGATCACCGCTCGGGCCGCGCTGCTCGTCGATAACCGCGGGCGGGTGCTCTTCGAGAAGAATGCGGACGCACGGCTGCCCTGTGCCAGTATCCAGAAGCTGCTTCTCGGCATTATCATTGCCGATTCGGGCAACCTCAGCGAACCGGTCACCGTGGCTGCCTCGGCTGCCCCCCGCATCTCGGCCAGAGCCCTGGCTGTCCGCCGGCGCCCCGTTCCAGGGTCGTCCCACGGACTTTCGGCCCGGAGACATGATCGTGTCGCGGGGGCTCGCCCTGCACTCCGCTGCGATCGCCCACCTCAGCGAGTTCCACAGCCAGTTCTGCCACAACGCGCTCGTGCACGTGGCCGACGACGGCGAGGTCTGGGTCGTGGAGGCCTACCTCGAGCGGGGCGCGTCGGTCCGGCCGCTCGAGGCGTTCCTCGCCGATGGCCAGGGTCGTGCGGTCGTGCTGCGCCACCGCGACCCGGAGCTCGCCCGCCGGGCGGCCCGGGCCGCGTTCCGCCGGATCCGGCACGGTCCCCCGATCCTGTACGACGCCGAGTTCGACAGCGAGAACCACGCCCGGCTGTTCTGCTCGGAGATCGCGCGGTGGGCCTGCGGCCGGTTGGTCGGCGAGCCCTCCACGGTGCCGCTCACGCTGTCGCGGTTCGGGGCACCGGGGCTGTTCGATGCCCTCGGCGTGCGCACCCAGGGCACCTCCACCCCGGCAGACCTGCTCTTCGACCCGCGCTTCGACCTGATCGCGGAGTGGCGCGACCCCGACGCGCTGCTCCTCCTCCGGCGCCACGACGCGGTCGTGGAGGCGCTGCTGTCGTGGATGGCCGACAAGGGCTACACGCTCCGCCCGCGGCTCGCCGAGCGGCTCTTGGTCGCCGTCGGGCACCCCCTGCGGCAGACCCCGATCCTCGGCCTGGCGCTCGCTCACCTCGTCTCACGCGGGGTGCCGCCGCGATTCCTCGTGGCCGCGCTGGCGTTCCGGAGGGTGGCTCAGCAGGCCGACGCGCTCCTGGAGGCCGAGCTCGCGGCCGAGCTGGAGGCCGGCCGCTTCGACCCCCGGCACCCCGTGACCCGCCGCGACCTCCTCACCAGGCTCGAGGAGATCCGACGCCGAGACCTCGCCCGGTGGCGCGAGCACCCCCGGCGCGCGCGCCTGCACCGGAGGCTCCGACCTGGCGAGGCGAAGGCTATGTCCTTGCCATGACGACCTACGAAGACC
>CAZLUZ010000082.1:0-21135 GCA_964562825.1 uncultured Akkermansia sp. | reverse complement strand
CCTTGAAGAATTCGGTGGATACATTCATCGCTGCGACTGCAATCGAGCACGATGTATACCTTCTCCACGATGATTCCGACTTTGATCTCATCGCCCGGGAATTCCCTCTAAAGATCTATCGCAAGACCTAAAAAACGGTCCAGGCAACGCGGAATAGCGCTTGCTGGCCGGGAGGCAGGATCTGTCATTCGTGCTGCTGAGCAGCCCTCACGCCAGAACCTGCCACCGGATGATCGCTTTTTGGCCGAGTGCCTGACCGAAGTCGTTCGCCAAAAGTCTGTGAAATTTCTACCCACCCGACGTTTGGCTGATTACAAACAACCCCGGATATTGTAGTAGGGACGAATCGGATTCCTAGTGTGATCCGCCTTCCAGTTTGCAATTTATCTAAGATGGGTTAGAAATCAAGGTATGAGGATTGCTCCTACCATCACACTGACAGCGGCAGAACGGGCTAAGTTAGAGCGTTTGACGCGTGCGCGTAGTGCGCCCCTACGCCTACAGGAACGCGCTGCAATTGTTTTGCTGGCTGCTTCAGGGCTGGAGAACAAGGAAATTGCGCAACGTCTAGGCCGGGATATCATTCCGTTTCGGTTCGACCCCAGGCGCCTGCATGATTTGGCCGATCCTGCTGGTTGATGCCACAAGCATCGCTACCAAAATGCCAAATCCCTTCATTTGGTTCATCGATTGCCGAACTTATGAGGAATTCGGATTGGCTGCAGAAAGGCATGGCTGCCGGATCCGGCAATGCAAGCTCGCAAACAATTAAAGGGTTCGAGTCAGGGTTTCAGCGTCGATGGATTCTCCAGCACTTCCCGCCAGTGTTGTAGCCAGCTGGCGATCTCGACCTGAATGGCGCTGGCGTGAAGGTCATATCCGATGAGATCGATGAATTTCTCCGGAGTAACGAGGGTGTAGCTGAGTTGGCCATAGCCACCTTCGAGCGCCACGCTCCCGCCCAGACCTGACCACCAGTTCAGAATGGCGACGTTGGAACCCCGGCACAATCCCGTGATCCGGCGCAGCCCCCGTCTCCAGCCCTCAATCCACAGGATGGAAAAGAGCAGGCAGGCCAGGCCCCGCCGCTGCCAGGCATCGACAACCGTGATCGACATTTCAGCCAGATCATCGATCTGGGCGTCGCGCCACAGGGAGGCGCCGCCGTATCCCGGGAAATCGCTGTCATCCGGATTGAGAGCCACCCAGGTCAGCTCGTTTCGACTCTGGCAGAGATACTCAGCCAATTCTCTTGCTGAGGTATGGCGCAAGAAACGGTTGAAAAACGATTCACCGGAAAGATGGAGCAGTCCACCCTCAACACGATCCACGTCATGGCGGCCAATGGGTCGGAGCAGGACCTTGAAATCAACGTCCAGACTCGCCTCAAGGGGAGCCAGCCGGTTGAGCGATGGCGCTTCCATGGACGACAACTTCCACGCACCGTAAGGGATCTGCCCTCGGCGACAAGGGCTTTGAGCGTCCCTTGGAGTCTCTCTGAAGCTGGGTTTTGCTAACTCGTTTCTCGGGCGTATCGAAAGGACGAAAAGGGAAACAATGGGCCCGGAACGACAGCCCGGGGATCCTGCCACGGATTTGCCGATAACGATCGAACCCTGGCAGGAACAGAGAGTGGCACCCCATTGGTCAGGCCGCCGCAGGCCAGTTCCGCTTGCACCCCGGCTATGCGGGGCTTAGCTGCCCGCTGGATGCCCTCGACATGATGCCGATCGACCCCAGCCACGCCAGGATTGCAGTGGGCCTCGCCATCGCGGCGCTCTTCGCCATCAGGGCGCCTTTCCGGATCCGATGCCTGCGGGTCCCCGTGGCCCGGCGCAAGCTTCGGGAACTGCTCGATCTGCCTCTGACTCTCGCCAAAGTCGCCATGCTCCTTCCCATCCTCTGGGTCTTCACTCCACTGCTCGGCGTCGCCGATTACCCGCTCCCCTGGGTTCCCTTTCTCTGCGGCATCCTCTGCTTCCCCCCGGCGCTGTGGCTGTTCTACCGATCCCACGCGGACCTCGGGACCAACTGGTCGACCACCCTTGAGGTTCGCGAGGGACATCGCCTCGTCACCCGCGGGATCTACCAGCACATCCGGCACCCCATGTACCTGGCCCTCGTTCTCTTCTCCCTGGGCCTGGCCCTCTCTGTCCCCAACTACGCTGCCGGTCCGGCACTCGCCATCGCCATGGTCAACCTCCTCGGCGCTCGCATCGGTCCGGAGGAGGAAATGATGTGCGAAGAGTTTGGGGAAGAATACGAGGACTATCGCCAGCGATCCAGCCGCATCTTTCCCGGCATCTGGTGACCGCCTCACCCCTGGCGCCCTTCACTCGAGGAACCGGGAAAGCCCGATGGAAGGCAGCCGCGCCGGGCCGGCCTCCCTCAAACCCCGCAATCCGCGGTCGATGTCCTGCCTCAGTTCGCGCCACTCCGAGGATCGCCAGCGACGGGTGAACCAAGTCTGTCTCTCCGCCTTCCCCGGAGAGACGAGGTAGAGGTCGAGCACCGCCTTAACCCGGGCAAAACACTCGCGAAAGCGGGTCTGCCCCGAGATGCGAAAAGGCACCGGTTCGCTGCGGTAGGCCACCGCCTCGACGCCTGTCCGGTCCGCGATGAAAAGGGCCCGATGCACGTGAAACCGGTCCGACACGATCACGATGCGATCGAATCCAAACTCGGTGCGGGCCCGCTCGATCGAATCGTAGGTGCGCAGACCGAGCGGATCACTCAAAATGATCTCCTCGGGAACACCATGTTCCCGGAGACGCTCCCTCATGTCTTTCACCTCGTCGTAATAGCGGGAACTCCGGTGGCCACTGACCAGGATCCCGCCCGCCTTGCCGCTCTCGAAGAGAGCCACCGCGGCTTCGATCCGATTCTCGAAATGGGGATTCGGCGTCTCCGGGCCCACCTTCTTCGAGGTGCCCAGCACCAGAACCAAAGCCCCCTCTTCGATCCCCTCCTCCCCTGTCAGGACGCGGTCGCGCGTAGACAGTACCACCCAGAGGTTGCAGCCCAAGATGAACAAGAAAAGTCCCGTCAGGGGCAGCACCACGGCGATCATGGTGAGTTTTCTGAGAAAACGCATCTGGATCTCCAACAATTCGGACCGCAATTCCCTTCCTCCGGGACGATTGGGCATTGCATGCCACCCCCAAAGCTACACCATTGCCCCCGCTCCATCGAGGAAACACGGCTCTCCATGAATACGATCGTTCGCGTCTTTGCTTATCTGAAAAAATACCCCGTCCTCGCTCTGTCCCAGCTCAGCTGCGCCATCCTCATGACGGTTCTCGTTATCGTTTTTCCAGAAATTGTAAAACGCGTGACTGGTGATGTCATTCCCAACCGGAAGCTGGAGCAACTGCTTCCCTTCACCCTGATCGCGGCCGCCGCCTTTCTCTGCAACAATCTCTTCAACGCACTCCGCATCGTCCTCAACAACACCTTCGAACAGAAAGTGATCTACGACATTCGCTCTGATCTCTACGAGAAGATCCAGCGGCTCCCCATGAGGTGGTTCGACAACAAGCGAACGGGAGACGTGATGACCCGGGTGACGGAGGATGTGACCGCGATGGAGAGAGTCCTCATCGACGGGATCGAGCAGGGGGTGGTGGCGGCCCTTCAGATTTTGGTGGTGGGCACCTATCTGTTCCTGCAGAACCCCCAACTGGCAGCGATTTCGCTCATTCCCATGCCTTTTCTCGTCGCCGGAGCCTATCTGTACACCAAAAACGCCCCGGATCGGCACCGCAAAGTGCGACGCGCCACCAGCACGATGAACTCGCTCCTCCACGACAACCTTGACGGGATCCAGCAAATCAAGGCATTCACCCGGGAACAACCCGAACTGGACCGATTCAACGAGTCCAGCGACAAGGTGCGCCGCGCCACCCTCGAGCTCATGAGGGTCTGGGCCATCTACAGCCCGAGCATGGAGTTTTTCCGGAATCTCGGCTATGTCCTCGCCATCGGTTTTGGGGGATATTGGGTCATCACAGGTGGCCCCCCGGAGACCTTCGAGTCCCGGCTCGGCATTCTCACCGCTTTTCTCGTGACGCTCGCTCTCTTTTACGAACCCGTCTCGCGGCTGCATGGCCTCAACCAGATCTTTCAGGCCGGCCGCGCCGCAGGGGAAAGGGTTTTCGAGATCATCGATGCGGAGGAGGAAAAGGACGTCGATACCGGGGTTTCACTCCCCGCCCGCCTCGAGGGCTCGGTGATTTTTGAAGATGTTCATTTTTCCTACGCAGAAGGCATTCCCACGCTGAAGGGCGTGAACCTGGAGGCCGCTCCCGGTGAAATGGTTGCCCTGGTGGGTCAAACGGGTGCCGGCAAATCCACCATCATCAACCTGTTGACCCGCTTTTACGAATATGACCGCGGTTCCATCCGAATCGATGGGCACGAGATCCGGGATTTGAACAAACGATCTCTGCGGTCCGCGATGGGCTACGTCACACAGGAAAGCTTCCTCTTCAACGGGACGGTGCGGGAAAACCTCGAACTGGCCCGGGCGGACGCCTCCGACGAGGAAATGTGGCGGGCGCTCGATGCCGCCAACGCCGGCGACTTTGTGCGGGGACTGCGCCACCAGTTGGAAACCAATGTCGGCGAGCGGGGGGTCAAGCTTTCGGTGGGAGAAAAACAGCGCATCGCGATCTCTCGGGTCATCCTGAAGAATCCCCCCATCCTGCTCCTCGACGAAGCCACCGCCAGCGTCGACACCGAGACGGAAACATTGATTCAGGGAGCCCTGGAAAAACTGATGGAAAAGCGCACCAGCTTCGTGATCGCCCACCGCCTCTCCACGGTCCGCAACGCGACGAAAATCTTCGTGTTGGAGGCGGGCGAAATCATCGAGCAGGGCGACCACGAGACGCTTCTCGCCGCGGGGGGAACCTACGCCCAGCTGTGCCGCACCAGCCTGATCGAGGAAGGTGAGCGGGTCTGACTGCTTCTCGGGAAACCCCATCGCGGAAACGATTTTGTTGCAAACAACGGGATACCTGGCGTAGAAGGTCGGCGTAAATTCGCCAACTTGCAGCCTCCTGATTACGGTCCGCTCACGAAAGGCCCTCCATTCTCCCGTCCAAAATTACCAGTCCCTACCGATGAGAAGATTCCTCACCGCAATTCCCATTCTCCTCTGTTCCACCCTCATGAGCTTCAGTGCCGAAGTCGACGAAAAGGAAATCCCGGCAGGCTGGGACCTGTCGGCCACGCTCTGTTTTTTCCGCAACCTCCCCCTGTTCTCCACGGATGATTTCCCCGAGACTCAGGGCGAGGTCTACTACCGCCACAAAGACGACGCGTCTGCCGATGGGCAGTCTTTCACCACCACCTACCAGTTTTTCCGCGAAACCGCGGATGGGCAATACCTCTCCCTCTCGCTGGTGGAGAACCACCAGTTGAGTACGCCGGGAGCCGAAGCCGCCAACCTCGCCGAGGCCGGCTCATCTCACCGCGTCGTGGACGCCAGCCACGAGGTGAAAGTCATTCCCGAGCTGCCCGCCGGAGCCGAGGTGCGCCCCCTGATGTCCCGGGTACTCGCCTTCGTCCTCGATAACCGCGTCGCCCTGGTGGAGTCGGAAGCCGGCGAACTCGCCCGGACCCTCAACTACTCGGCCGACGGCAGGGTGCGCAGTGCGGACTACGTTCAACCCCGAGTCTGCTTCGTCGCCGACAAGGAGGGCGGCGTCGCGAGCATCCGGGTCTACGGGTTGGCCACCCTGATCAATCCGGAGATCGCTCAGCAGAAGCAGCGGGAAATCTCCGAGGATTCGGTGCTCGTCCTGTCCGTGGATTCCGCCGGTAAGGCCGTCGTGGAGATGCCGAATATCGAAGATTGATCTCCGGCACCCCCCACCCTCCTCCAACCATGAAACAAAAACAGACTCTCTATCTTCTCATCGGAGCCGGCGTCATCGTCCTGGCGGCGATCGGCTTCTTCGTTTTTCGCGGTTTCGGCGGCGGCTACACCCCGGAATCCCGGTCCCTCCATTTCGAGGCCCCCATCCACTTTCTCAGCGCTGACCTCGAGAAAGCGTTCCCCTCAAAGCGAGCCATCCCGAATCCCGGCGTCATCCGCGCCGTGGAGGGGGCATCCCTCTCCATCCAGACGCATCCGGACGATCCCGGAGCCCAGCTCCGCGTGATCCAACTCCCGCGATCCTATCTCTCTACGAAGAATACCGCGGAGGTGCTGGCGCAATCCGGAGCCGCCATGGATGGGGACATCCTCCTGGTATTCCGTCCAGAATGGGCCCCGCTGAACGGTTACGGGAATATCCAGCTCGGCATCACGCATTCTTCTCTCTGCACCATCCAGGGCTCCGGCGGCGGCAAGCATGTGCATACCGTGGAAAATCCCCTCTCCTACAGCTCGCCCCTAAATTATCGCAAGCACTACGCCGCGCACGATGTTTTCCACATCGTCCGCCCCAACCTCTCCAGCGCGCAGCGCAAGAACGTCAAGGATTGGGCTTTCCGCGTTCTCGGGGCGAAGGATCGGGTGCCCTTCTTCGGGAATTACGGACTGCCCTATGCCCAGCGCGACGTGGAGAAACCGCTCACGGGCAACCTGCCGGTCGATCTGGCCCTGGTCGCCCTCGACCCCGAACTCGATGTCGAGCTGGGAACCTACTGTTCGGAACTGGTCTGGGGTATCCTGGCGCTGCGCGATATCAAGGCATCCCAGGTGGGGAGCCGATTCGGCGCGGATCAGGTCGCCGAGGCCGCGGAGTGGATCGCAGCACGGCTCAATCCCATCTTCGACCCGATCCCGGCTGCCACGGCAAACCCCTCGACCAAGCCGGGGCTGGTGCAGGGACCGGACGTGCAGATGCGCAACCTGATCGGCAACGACAACGACCGACGCGGTTACCTACTCGAAAATGTCCTCTTCGAAAAGATGCGAAACCCTTCCGCGGCGCAGGGCATCATGTCGAGCGGCCATCTCCAGACCGCCATCGCCTACCAGCCCAAAGTGCTGCAACTCCGCCACTGGTACGGACCGAAGGAGGAAGATTCGACTTTCCTTCCGGAGGTGAATGATCGGGTTTACCCGAACTATTCGCCCACGGCCTTCTTTTTCATGGCGAACTCGAGAAACGATTCGCTGAACTACGTCGCCACGGTCTCGTTTCGCTCCGACCCCGTCGACGGCGAATAGGAGCGACCCGATTGTCTCGCGATGAACCCCTTTCTCCGAGGACTGCTCGTGTTCGGGGGCTTCCTCCTGGCGGCCATCGCCGTCTCGGTGTGGCCGGCGATCCATTTCCTCAACTCCGGAGGAAGTTTCGATTCCGACTGGAAACCACCGGAACCCCTTCCCCAGGAACTCGCCGCCGCCTCCGCGATATTCCTGCTTTCCCTGCTCGTCAGTGCCATCCTCGTCATCTTCGGTATTTCCTGGACGATTCTGAGAGCGTGGAAACCGTTCGCCGTGTCCCTCGGCGTCACCACTGCCACGCTCGGAGGGATCGCGGGATTTACGGCCCTGAAGATCCTGCCCCAGTCCCTGGGGATCATCCTCTTCGTCATCGCTGCGGTGGTGGGAGGGCTCGTCATCCTCTACAGCATCTTTCTTTCGCTGAGGAACAACCTTATCCTCATCACTTCCATCCGGCTCGTGGGCGCCACCCTCCTGGCCGCAGCCATCTCGATCCTGTTTCCCTTCCTCATTTTCGGGGTCGCGATCTACCTCAAAACGAAGCGGGGCATGACTTTCCGCGAAGTCTGGTCGGAATCTCCCGAGATCTACAACTTCGTCATCGTCAATATCTATCCCATCTTTTTCCAGATCCTGCCCGGGCTCCGCTACGTGCAGCACAAGGCCAAGGAGGAGAAGAAGCTCCACAAAAAGCAACTCCCACCGAACTACAAGAGCGAGATCGACTTCGACAGGCTGCGGATCGGGGACGTGATCCTGACCGGTTCGGAGTCGTGGTCCAGTTCGATGCCGATCCAGGCCTCCAACATCCTCTCCGCCTCGGAGGACGAGCGATACTGGTGCCACTCGACCATCTACGCCGGCGACGGGAAAATCGTCGAGGCGCTTCCCGAGGGCCAGGGCGTCATCGTCTCGGATCTGTCCACCTACTTCGATGGCGGCAAACGCCTCCGGGTGTTGCGCCATCGCTTCCTCGGGGAAACCGAACTGACGCGCGTGGTCGATTTTTGCCGCGAGAAAGCCAGGGAAGGTTATCCCTACGACAACTGGGGCGTGTCTTTCTATGCGTTGGCCGCGCTGATTCCCCCGATGATGAGCGGATGGCTCGAGCACCCCTTTGCGGAGCGGTTTTTCAACGTGGAGGATTCCTATTTCTGCTCCGAGCTGATCGCGGATGCCTTCCTCAAGTGCGGCCACGACGTCTTCGGTCGCCGTCCTTGGCGAGTCAAGCCTCTCGATTTCGCCCACACTCCTCTCTTCGAGGAAATCGATGCCAACTACCGGCGCCATCTGGCGACGGAGTCGATGGCGACGGGCGCCTGATCTGTGAGCAAACCATGACGAATGACCCACCCCCCATCTCGGAGGAAGAACTGACCCGGCTGCGGAAACGTTTTGCCTTCGACGGTGTCACCATGGTCGTTCCCCGCGCGGTCCCGGAGGAGTTTCGCTCCTACGCAGGGGAAGCTTTCCCTCTGAACACGACGGCCCTCCGCAGCGTGGTCTGGCTCTCGGAAAACGAGGTGGCACCATTCGGAATACCGCTGGAAGGATCGAATCTGGTCCATCCCGGACAGGAAGATTCCGAGGTGGACGGTGCCGCCCTCGTGATCGCGAACGTCTTCCACGAGGATCGATTCTGGATCGGGCTGGTCCGACCCGCCGATGTCGAGCATGTCTTCATGCAACAGGAAGTCTTCCTCAAACTGGAAGCCACCGGACAGCCCCTGGCCGCCCATGGCCAGCTCCGCTTCCTTATGCGCGAGGGCACGGGGATCCATCTCTTTGCCCAGGAGGAAGGGCAACCGGCCTTCGACGGTGAACCCCTGAATGACTTTATCGCCAGTGCCGAAGCCATCGGGCCCGCCATCGAAGGCTTCCCCTCTTACGATCTCGTCGGGGGCACCAAGGGTTGGTACCGCCAGGCGCTCCGGTTTCTCTCCCTCGAAGCCAAAGCACCGCAGATGCTGGAACGCGAACACAACATCAACCAGTATCTTCTGCGACTCCGGGGAATCGAGAAACGCGCCGTGCTCGTCGAAACGGTCCGCCGGTCCAACGAGATGGGTCTGACCGTGCCCTACAATACCCTCGCCATCGGAGGGACCCAGTGTGTCTTCGAGGCATTCAACATTCTCGACCGGGCCGTCCTGTCCCACCGCAAGCGCAAATCCCTCCGCATGTGGGTTTCGCGACTGTTCGACCGGGTGCCGATCTTCGTGGCCAATTATCACGACGCCAGGGGGTAGCGCTATCCGGACGACGAAATTCCCGTCTATCCCCCACTGGAGGTCGAGTTGAAAATGACCGACGAAGAACGAGCCGAGTTACGCCGCCAGATATCGCGGTTGTCCGGTGAAACCGCGACAGACGGATGATGCATTTGGCGCCGCCTGGTGCCGCCCGAATCGGCGCTTCGTTGCCGGTCATTTGCCCAATCGAACTTCGGAGCTTACCGTCCCGCAGACCAAATCCGAAGATTGTCATGCCAACGATTGCTCACTTTTCCAAGCTTCCCTTTTTCCTCCCGGTTCTCTTGACCCTTTTTCTTCCCGCCCTCCGCGGGGCGGACCTCTCGGCCTACCCGGAGGCGGGAGAAGGAGAAAAGCGTTTCGTGATTCGTTTGCCCGAGATGGACCTCATCGAAACGAAGAAGCTGGAAATCCTGGTCTTCCGGACCGAAGAACTCGATGAGACCAACCGGTACTTTTTCCCGGGCAAACTGTCCGAAGAGCCGGTGGAAGGTTACGGCTTCACTTATTACCGGTTATCCGAGGTGGGACCGCTTGCCGGGACCAAGATGGCGCCCCCGCCGGATGCTCCCAAATCCCAGAGAAAAATCTACGTGCAGGGCGGACTGCCCCTACTCGCCTACAACAACGATTTGCCTTACGTGGTCATTGTTCCGGAGGGATTCCAGGTGGAATACCGAATCTGGGCGGCGGCCATGCCTCTGGCGGCTCGGGAAGGGTAAGCCATCCTTCGCGGAGGCTCTATCCTCCTCCCCTCTCACGGTCCATCCCCTCCCCGCAGCCCACGGCACCTGCTTTGTTGCGACCCTTTCCCCTTTCCCGGGCACCAGCAATAGCTCCACAGGCACCTGCGCCCCTCCTGTCCCAAAAATGGAGAGCCGGCAACCCGCCTCCACATGAAGAAGCGGGCTGCCGGTCGGATGACCTCTGCAGGAAAATCTCGCACTAGGTTTCAGGGTCGCCGCGGCCTCAACGGGCCGCAGCTTCGTCCATCGCCTGCTTTACCGAAGCCTCGATCTCGGCGTAGAGTTCCGCATCCGCCTTGAGCGCTTCCTTCGTGGCGTCGCGCCCCTGGGCCAGCTGCGATCCCTTGTAGCTCAGCCAGGAACCCCGCTTCTGAATGATATCGTGCTCCACCGCAAGATCGAGCAAGGACCCCACCGCCGAGATGCCCTCGTCGTACATGATGTCGAACTCCGCCTCCCCATAAGGCGGCGCAACCTTGTTCTTCACCACTTTGATCTTGGTCCGGTTGCCCACCACCGAGCCGTCCGAACCCTTGATCGATCCAATCCGCCGGATATCCACCCTGACCGAACTGTAGAACTTCAGAGCCCGCCCGCCCGGCGTCGTCTCCGGATTACCGAACATGACCCCGACCTTCTCCCGAATCTGGTTGGTGAAAATCACCACCGTCTTCGCCTTGGAAATCATCGAAGTGAGCTTGCGCAGAGCCGCGCTCATGAGTCGCGCCTGCGCGCCCACCGTGGCATCCCCGATCTCTCCGTCGAGTTCCTGCTTCGTCACCAGCGCGGCCACCGAATCCAGCACAATCACATCCAGTGCGTTGGACCGAACCAGGGTTTCCACGATTCGCAACGCCTCCTCGCCCGAACTCGGTTGAGACACGAGCAGTTCATCCAGGTTCACCCCGAGCCGGCGCGCGTATTCCGGATCGAGCGCGTGCTCCACGTCGACAAATCCGGCCAGCCCCCCCGACCTCTGCGCCTGGGCAATCACCGTCAGCGTGAGGGTCGTCTTTCCCGACGATTCCGGACCATAAACCTCCACGATCCGGCCGCGGGGGAATCCACCCGCCCCCAGAGCCCGGTCGATGAGCAGATTGCCCGTCGGAATCGTCTCGACATCCAACCGCGTCTCATCCCCCATCCTCATGATGGCGGCCTCGCCGTAATCCTTCTGAATCTGGGAGATCGCCAATTCGAGATTCTTTGCTCTCGCCTGAGCGGTCTTGTCATTCTTTTCGGATTCTTTGGCCATGTCGGTTTTCTGGGATGTCGTGTTTGCGGTGGGATTCTGGGGCGGCTTCGCCGAAGCCTCTCCCCCTGTTGTCGCGGATGCCACGGATGTCGCGGATGCCGCAGATTCTGCGTCCTCAGGAGAGGCGCCCTCTTTTTTAGGAGATAGCAGTTCAACCATGTCTTTACAAAAAGTATTTTGACTTCGTGAAATAATAAGGGGAAGTGTTCATGTGTAAAGTGAAAAATTTTTCAGTGCTAATTTTTGCTGATCGCCAACGTTTCTTGCCCCCCGGGGCCAGCGCTGCCAGCCGGTCTCAAAAGCGGCCAGATCGGAGAGCGGTTTTTCATTCCAATCTGCGCTGTCTGCCTCTTAGATGAGACCATGAATCGCTCCGACTCGAATTCGTCCGGACCTTTCCACGATTTTGCGATGGCGTTATCGGCCTACCCCGGTGTCTTCCGCTTCCTCTCGCGGCACCGGCTCTGGTCATTGCAGTTCGTCCCCGCGCTGATCAGCCTCGTCATCACCGGGAGCATGATCGTCGCTTTTTACCTTCTCGCGGGCGGACTCGCCAACTGGCTCGGCGCGAAGACGGAACTCCCCTGGAGGACGTTGGATCAGACCCTGATTCTCGGCATCCGCGTGCTCACCTTTCTTCTTCTCGCCCTCGCCTTCCTCTTCGTGCAGAAGCACATCGTGCTCGTGTTGCTGTCGCCCTTCCTCCGCCGACTGGCCGAGGCGACCCTCCTTGCGGTCCGTCCGGACGCCCAGCCGTGCTCCCTCACTCCGGGTGAGTCGCTCTCCCGCAGCGCCCGGATCAATCTGGGGAATCTCGCCACGGAATGGCTCATCAACCTGCTCTTTCTGCTCGGCAACTTCATTCCCCTGGTGGGACCTTTCCTCGCCGGGATCGGACTTTTCTTCAACCAGTCCCGCTTTCTCGGTTACGGTTTGATGGATTTTCCCCTGGAACACCGGGGCATGTCGGTGCGGGAGAGCGTCGCCTTCGTGCGGCAAAGGACCGGAACCTGCACCGGCCTGGGCGCGGGCTACATCATCCTGATGCTGGTTCCCCTGATCGGATGGATGTTTGCCCCGACCTTCGGCACCGTGGCCGGAACCCTGTTGGCGGCGAAAGAGTTGGGGGACAGATGACCCGGTGTGCTCCGATGCGGGCAACGGGGAACGTGAGCAAACAGACCTCCAGATTTCGAGTGCTTTCCCGAAGAAGATGCCCAGGCAAGTTCGATCATTCCGGGAATGATCTTGATTCCTCACCTGGGACCCTTTTTTCGCCGGGTCTTCGGATCCTGAGCGTTACTCGAGGATGGGAAGCTCGGCCCAGCGAAACTGGCTCTCGTCGATCGAATCGGGAATGTCGACGGGGATGGTGTAGGCGACCCGTTTTTGCCCCTCGCACCAGTAGTAGACCTTGGAACCGACTCCGGTGGTGACTCCCGTGCGGGCGGTCTCTCCCGGTTCCATCCGGGTCGAAAACAACAACCCCTCCTCGTCATCCTCGGAGATGGCGAGCCGGCAATCCTCGAGGGTGACGTCGGGCATCGTGTTGGTGACGAACACAACGACTTCGCCGGGATTTTCTCCCCGGACCGGCTCAAACCGGAACGGACCATCCGAGTTACCGCCCCCGCAGGAAACGAGAAGACAGGAAAAAAACAGAAGCGAAGAGGTAAGCCAGCACAACGCACGCATCGGAGAAGGGTGGGGAATGACGAATGGCAGTTTGCTTTTTCAAGGCAAAAATGCAAGCCGCCTGTCGAAGCTATCATGTGAGCCCTGGGCCAACCCTGGCAAGACGGAGATACCGAGCCGGTGGCCGGCACTTCTACTCCTCGCTCGCCAGGATCCGAACCCATGCCGTGTTGCCGGGTTGAGATCCTCCGTCACTGGCCTCGTAGAGGAAGTGATCTTCGCCACTCCACTCGGGCCCTGGGGTGTAGAGCCTCACATCCCCCTCGCCGGACAACTGGCCGAATCTCGGTTGACGAACGACCTCATACTCGAGCTTGGCTCCTCGCGTCGACCGCCCCAACAGTTGGATCCTGACAGGAACACCCGGCTTGGCTTCGACGATGCGATTCTGCGTCCAAACGGGACCACTCTCGGGATAAAAAGGTTCCGCGATCAACATCCCGCTGCTATTGGGGATCCGCAGCCTGGTCGCCCCCACCCGATTGGACGGGTAGTGGTAGAGCGCGGTTTCCCTCCCTTCCTCGATCACCTCGTCGTCGCGCTGCCGCCGGGCGTTGAAAACGAGGCGCTCCTCCTCCACGTCGACGAGATACCATCCCCCCACTCGATTGCGCTGCGGACAGGCTCCGAGAATATTCCGTCCCGGCAGCCAATCGAGTTCGTGCCCCCGGTTGCCATTGAGCATGCGCATGAACTCCACCGTGGGCCGATGAAGATCAAGCATGATGCCCGGAATGCCCTCCGGATAGCTCTCACAGGAGATGCCACTGGTCATGAACCATCGAGTCGTCGGATCTGCTTCCGCCGCGTGAACGGCCCGCTCGAGATTCCAAGCGAAGTCGGGATTGCTGCGTGGATTCTCCGTGAAGGTGGCCAGGCGAAAGGCTCCGTCCAGTTCGGTATGAGTCTGGTGCAAAGACTGTCCGAGATGATGCTCGAATCGATCATAGCGCCCCACCGCGGTCCAGAATCCCCAGTCTTCGATCGGCCAGGAAGACGTGCCGTCCCTCACCACCGGCCACTGGTCTTTGGTCGCGAGCGGCGAGGCGATCACCGGCAGAGCAGCGCTGTGAACCTGATCGACGATCGAGGCCACCCTCTCCCAGTCGGCGGCCTTTCCGGAAAGCTGCGGCACGATCTGTCCCTTGATCAAGACAAAGTCACAAGCCTGAGCGACCGCGTCGTCGAGGGCGGCTTCCAGGAACTCCCACCTGCCGTCCGTCGAGACGATGACAGCAAACCGCAACAAGACCTCGGACGGCTCGGGCAAGACCGGACTCCGGCTCCTGAGCTGCCGGGAGACGGCACCGGGATCCTCGATCATCTTTGCGGCTGGCCCCTGATTGCCCGCGCCATCCACCGCCCGGATGGTCACGGAAATCTCGCTCCTTTCCCCACGTCGCTGCAATGTGCATTCGGTGACATGGCCGGGAACTACGTGGAACATCTCGTTCGCCTGGATCCAATATCGGGGCACCCCGACATCATCGGAGGCGGGATCCCAGGCGAGATGGATTCGTTTCTCATCCTGTCGCACGATCCGGGCATGGAGCACCGGTCCCGGAGGTGAGACGTCCTCGAGGGCCACCTTGACGAACCGCGAGGGCACGCTGCGGGTCCCGTCGGCTGCGACCGCCTGGACATAGGCGTAATTCTGCGGGGCCGGCGTGATGCGCACCCCTTCGACCCGGTGGGTGGTCGCCGTCGTGGTGGCGACGGGCAGTCCGTTCCAAACCACGCGATAGCGAACACCACCCTGAGCGGAAAAGGACGGTTTCCATGACAGGGTGAAACCGTCTTCTTGCATTCGACTGACCTGAGGATGCGAGGGCTGCGTCGGAGGAACCTTTTCCCCTCGATCGAAGCGTTTTCGAAAGCACACCACGGTGGCCGGCTTGAGGGGTTTCTCGCCGGCAGCCCAGATCCACTTGGCATTCCAGATCTGTTCGGCTCCCCCTCCCAGCAACCAAGATGCTCCCGTCGGCTTCGCCCTGCCTTCCGGTGCTGCGGAAAGACGCAAAGCCCCGTCCAACCGGGATCGGGCGGGTTCACCGATCACCCCCTGCTCATTCGTGCCCCAAGGACCACACCCGTAGGGACCTGCCTCCCAGGCCCATGGCCAGTCACGGTCGTCGTAGTCGGGATGCGTCCACTCCCGCCCTTCGGAATCGAGGGGTGGCTCACCGGCAAAAGCCTTCCAGGTCCGGTCGGTCACCACCCACAAGTCTTGATTCTGCAAAACCACCGCTCCGGCGAATCCGGCATGAATCTGCCCCTCGCCCGCCGAGGCCTTCACCGCGAGGCAGCGCAGCGTCCCGTCGGGCACCAATGCGTCGGCCCGGGTCCAGTCTTCCGCATGGGACAAGGATGACCGCATCTGCCCGTTCACCCACACCTCGGCCAGAGCAGCGTCAGCCGTGAGTCGGATGACTTCGACTTCCACTGCCGAAGATCGCCAGGTAGCGAGCAGGAAGAGGGCGAAGCAGAAAAGTGCTCGGATCATCGCAGCGGTTCACGGAGGAGGTGGATCGGTTTCAGTTGACCGTCGGAAACAGGCTGATCCTCAGCTTCGTTTTCGTATAGGGAATCAGGGTAAGCTTCTCGGGGCGGTTGCCTCGCGGAAAAGCGGAGGGACTGGGGGGAAGGGGGCCGGCCTCTTCGTGATAGGTGGTCCAGCGTGGATGCTGGACACCGAAGCATTCGATGATGGGGAGACCGTCCTCGCGATACACGACCGGGAATTTTCCGAGTCGCCTCGGGCGGGGAGAGAAGTCCTTCTCGAACAGGGCATAGTTCCAGACCTGGTTGTCGGCAGCCGGACGAATCTCTGTGATCTGTTCCTCTGCGAGTTCGGATTCGGCTCCCTCGATCGGAAGAGCAAAGAGGAGAGGGCCGAGATGAACGGACGCGCCATTCTGGTGACCGCGTTGGATTTCGATTTCCTGCGGCAGGAGAAGCTCGATGAGATCACCCGGTTTCCAGGAACGGGTTAGGGTGGTCATGGTCCCGGCTTCCGGAAAGATAACCGGCTTTCCGTTGATCGTTATTCGCGCTCCGTGGGACCAACCCGGGATGCGGAGATGGAGCGGGAAGCTGACTTCATCGACCGTTCCGGTATCCACCCGGATCCTCACACTCCCCCGATACGGATAGGGTGTCTCCATGAATAAGGTGACGGAATGTCCTCCCAGCTCCAGAGTCACGGTGGAAGGTGCATAGGAAAATGCGGCGAGCCCTCCATCGGCCGACCTCATCCAGAGATTTGCCGCAAACTTGGGCCAGGCCTGGTGCATGTTGCACGTGCAGCACGGATACCCTGACAGAAACCCAAAGACATTGGCTTTCTCCTGGTGATTGATGAAGGGATGTTGTCCCACGGTGCAGGCCAACTGGTTCGCCTGCTGAAAATACTGCCGCCGTGTGAAGGTCTCGTTGGCCTGGGTCTCAAGTACGTTGTGCACGATCCGGTCAGTCCAATCGGCGAAGTCGACCCGACCGGTGTTGGAGAAATTCAGGGCCAGGGAGTAAAGGGCCTCCGACGCGGTGCAGAATTCGGAGCCACGGTTCGGGCTTGTCCCCGCCATGCCTTCGTCTCCACCCCAGAGGCTGTGAGGCTGTCCGTGGTATTCGCGGATGATCCCGATCCCATGATCGAGCGCATCGATCGCGGCAGTGTCTCCATACCTTTGCCATTCGAGGACAGGCGTCTTCAATCCGTGGGCGAGATTCACGCAGTGGTATCCCCGATTGGTGCCGTGATAGATGGAGAATCGGAGTTCCTTCACTTTCGACCCGTCGGCGAAATCCCGGGTCCAGGGATAGCCCTGCTTGAGCAACAGATCGGAAAGTTCGAGGAGATGGGGTTCACGGGTGAGGCTGTAGAGCCAGTGGGCGATGTGGAGATTGTCCCCGGCGCGACGCGTCGCCCAGTAGGACCAGTGACCCAGCGGAGTCTTCGGGAGTTCCTCCAACTGAAAGCGGAAATAGCGGTCGAGACACTCGATGACGCGCTCGTCGCCCGTGGCCAGGTAGTGCTGCTGCAGGACCTTGAGCATGACCATCTTCGGCCACCAGTCGCGCCGGCGATCTTTCTGCAAGCCGGGCTCCGGAGTGGGCGGAGTCTCGAACGGCACCGGGCCGAGGTATCCATCCTCCCGCTGATTCTGCAGCGTCCACTCGATCCAGCGATTCGCCTTTGCGAGCAGACGCTTGTCCTCGAGGAGGTGGGCCAGGGGCAAAAGGCCGTCGATCCAATAGGGGCCCCGCTCCCATCCGTCTCCGTCGCCTCCGAGCCATCCGTTGCGGTCCCCGACGACCTCGGAGTAGGCTTCATCGAGATTCCCGGTGAGACCGGAAGCCATCGTTACCAACTGCTCGCGCAGCCAACCCTGGGGCCGGATCGCTCCCAGGGGCAGGGGCAGATAGTGCGGGGGTTGCAATTCTCCCCAGTCGAATCCGGCCGCCTCCTTCGGCGGTCCTGCGATAACGGAATCCCCTTCTGGCCGGACCGGGCCCGGGGCATTGGTGTCCTCGGCTCCGGCCACGCCCCCTGGAAGTTCGCGCCTGTTCCGTGCCCCCCTTGGTTCTTCAGGAAAAGCAGGCTCGGTGTCGGCCGTCTCCTTTTTCCATCGGGCCAGGTGCTCCTGGAGTCTCGCCAGGACAGGGGCACAGGTCTCGTCTTCCGCGAGGTTCTCGAGTTGGTCCGGGTCCCGGCCGACATGGTAGAGCTGGTGCGTGGGGCGGGGCTGATCGAAAAGGTAACGCTGGTGGGCTGGCAAGCGACGGGCCTCGTAGGCGTCGGCGAGGGAGGCTCCGGAGGGATAGGACCGGCTCGACTCCGGGGCGATCATTCCGCTGTCGGGCCAGGCATTCCAGAGGTAGAGCCAGGGGCCTACGCGGACCATGCGCTCATGGAAAGGGGAGATGTGCCAGTTCCGCTCCGCAAAGAGGATTTCGCGATGGGTTTCCTGCGGGTCCTCGAGAACGTCGATGAAGGAAGCTCCCTGGAATCGGTTTCTCTTCGGAGACTCGATATCGGAGAGGTCGCAGATGGTGGCGGCCAGGTCGATGGCACTGGTGAGAGTCCTGTTGCGGGTGCCCGACGGAATGCCGGGGCCCGCGATGAGAAAAGGGACCCGCGTGCCCGAATCGAGGAGGTGGGTCTTGGAGCGGGGAAAGGGCCGGCCATTGTCGCTCGTATAAATCACGTAGGTGCGATCCACTCGCCCCGCCCGCTCGATCGCGTCGAGGAGTTGGCCGAGGTAGAAGTCGGTGCGGCGAACTTCGGCATGGTAGCCGGCAAGATCTTTCCGGGTCGTGGCGTCGTCGTGCAGGTAAGGGGGCACATCGAAGGTCTGCGGGTCCGGTTCCTGAAAATCGGCGTCGGGCTGCCACCCGCGATGGGCATCGTCGGAGGCGAACCAGAAGAAGGCCGGTTGGTTCTTGGGCCGGTTTTCGTAGATCTCGACCCAGTCCTCACTGCGACTCACTCCCTTCCCTTGAAATACCTCGGTGAAGGCATGACTCCCCGGCTGGGGACCCATATGGTTCTTCCCGGCGAGGGCGGTGTAATAGTCGGCTTGCCGCATGACCGCAGGAAACATGACCTGGCCCTGCGGCAGTGGTTGGTGCAGCTCGGGCGCTCCGTGATTGTGGGGATAACGACCGGTCAGGAAAGACAGTCGACTCGGACTGCAGCTGCTCGTCGCGACATGGAAATTCTCGAACACCATTCCCTGATCGGCGAGGCGCTGCAGGTTCGGAAGCCTGGGAGCCCCTTCCCGGTAGACCCCGAGATCCTCGGCCGAGATGTCGTCGGTGAGGAAGAAAAGAAAATCCGGTCGTTCGTCCGATGCCAACAGGGAAACGGAGGTCGAGATGAGGAGGAGGACTGCTTGGAGGATCCGGCGCATGGGGAGAGTGTGGCTCCTCCCAAGATGTGGCCTGATCGTCCGAGGAGCAAATCATCCCCTTGGAACTTTTCGAGCCAAGCTTTGCAGAAATCGGAAATCCGACCGGGGCCTCCCCTGCCCCGGCGTATACCAGGGCAGTCGTCTGCGACGAGGCGACGGTGCATGATCTACACACCACGATCCAGCACCAGTTGGGAATCGATCACGAACGGCTGACCTGGTTTTTCCAAGGACGCCACTATCGACTCACCGATGGGGAAGGCATGTCGTGAGAAATCTCCTGGCGTGGAACGCGCGGTCTCTTCTTCCGTAGCCGAGTCGGCAACAATGCGGATGTGAGACTCCGCAGTGAACTCAAGACTCCGCATAGTGACCCATGCGGCCTCACCTGAAGCGCCCCTCGCGTTGCGCGGTCGATCAGAAATCAACGATCATCATTCGCGTCTCGTCCATCCAAAGAGGCATCGGTCACCACCACGTATTGCTTGCGAGACTCAAAGCCCTTCTTTTCCCAGGAGGATGCGTAGGCGGCCAGGGCTTGCTTCCCTGGTTCATATTCCACCCCGTTGATCCGGCAATCCGCCTGCGTGGTTCCATCCTCGTCCCGCATGGCGAAGAGTCGAATGGCGAAAGAAGCGCCCGGATTCTTGAGATGGCTCTGGAACGCTTCGATGGAATTCGTGATTAGGCAGCATGGGCATCCACTGGAATGCGACTCGTGCGAGTCTTCCCCACCCGAATCCCCGGCTTGATCAATCCCCATGTGCATCACCGGCCCCAGGATCACCCGCCTCGTATCGCTCCGTCCACCATCCCTCGCCGGGAATTCCATTTCCATGCGGGGACAACGTTCTGGTTCCTCCAGAAGCGCCTCTCGCAGGGGCGGCCAATCGATCTGCACCCATTGTCCGAAGCCGGCCCGGATCGATTCCGCCTCAGTGGTGCCCATGGAATGTTGGTATTCACAGACTCCCTCAGGAAAAAGAGAAGGATGACCTAGCGTCAAGGCCGTGCACGTCTGTATCGTAGAAGCATCGTGGGTCACCGGGCTGACCAGTGCGGGAAAGATCGCAAATCCGGATTCTGGATGCTCGAGCGCCTCACCGGAAATGGTCAAAGCCAAGCCATGCGCCGCCGCCGCTTCTTGCAAAAGAACCCATAGAGGATTTTCCGAACTCTGGGCCGCGGGTAACCGAGGAGGGGTTGGAACTGTTGGCGGAGGTGGCGGCGTCTTTCGATTCTTCTCTTTCAGCCTTCGAGTCTCCAGGAGACTGCCTTGCAAATTGCAGACGTAGAGATCCTCGAAATCCTGAGGAACGGGATGGCGGGCCAAAAACCGGTCCAGGATCTCGAAGTAGTCTCCGTCCCCATGTTCATCTCGCTCCACGGCCTCCAAACAGGCCCTGATTTTGCGGCGATTTCCGGTTCCAAAAGCCACTGGCGTGGGCTGGAACGAGTGCCAGGAGTTCGGATGCGGCTTTTCGGCACTGAAAACGGAGACGCAAGCAAGGCGGGAAGCGCCCTCGATGGAGGCATAAGGAAAGGCCTCGTGATTCACCCGCCGGATTCCATACACATAGGATTCCCTGGGGCCTCCAAAACGGTCATCGATCAAACCGGCCGTCAGCAGTCCGTTCTTGAAGTTTTCCCGGCTGACCCAGGCGATCATGATCAACAGGACCGTCAAGAACAGGGCTGGAATTCCACAAAGCACCCCCAGAATCCATCCCAGGACCGAAAGGATCGTCGACACCGGCCCGAGCAGGAAGGCGGCCGCCGAGGCTCCGAGAGCGATGCCCCATAACCACAAATTCACCTGACAAATCAAGTGGTTCTCATACCACCTGAGCCGCAGTGAATTGGGATAGAAGTTCGTGGCCGAATGTACTGCTTCAGCGTGAATCTAACAAAATCGGAAAGTTTCTAAGTGAAAATCCGGCTGATTATTTGTTGCTTTGAAGGCGGATCGAGCCGCGGAAGACGGCCCGTCTCCGGAACGAAGTTGTAGGAGATTTCCCTGCTCAAGGAAAGCATTTTAGGTTCTTCCTGAATTTTCGTGGCTGAGAAGAGGTGCTATGATGCGGCGTGAACG
>CAZLUZ010000081.1:0-21180 GCA_964562825.1 uncultured Akkermansia sp. | reverse complement strand
GTGGATTTGTTCGATCTCCTCACTCCGGCACTTGGCCATCAGGTTGTTCTCGATAGGTAGCAGCACCTGCCCGTAGATCTTGAGCGGAGAATCGGCGAACAGGTCGAGCGTGTGGGTCACGGCTCCCTCGGTGGAATTTTCGATGGGAACGACGCCGTAATCGGCCAGACTGCGGTTCACGTGATCAAAGACGTCGGCGAAGGTGGGCTGGGGCAGATACTTCACGCTGTGGCCGAATTTCTTGATCGCGGCCTGGTGCGTCCAAGTGCCGGCTGGGCCGAGGTAGGCGATCTTCAGATCCTCCTCCAGGGCGAGAGCGGCGGACATGATCTCGCGGTAGATCGCCCGGATCGATTTCTCCGGCAGTCTGCCCTGGCTTTTCCCCACGACTTTACGGAGCAGACGTTCCTCGCGATCCGGGGCGTAAATTTCCAGGCCTTCCCGCTTTTTCAGGAGACCGACTTTGTGGACGATATCGGCCCGCTCGTTGAGCAGGCGGACCAGCTCGTCGTCGATCCGATCGATTTCCTCGCGGAGCTCGTCGAGTTTCATGTTGCTGCAGAACCGCCTTCACCGGGGGCGGCGGTTTCTTCTTCCTCTGCCAAGGCGGCCTCGGCAAGTTGAATTTCGGTGGGTTCCGCCGGTTTTTCCTCTGCCTCCTCGCCGGAAGGTGCCGTTTCCTCTTTCTCGCCCTGCGCCGTGGGCAGATCGACGTGGCGCAACTCCGAGGCGTTGGGAAGATCCTCGATGCTCATCACGCCGAAGTGCTCCAGGAATTGGGGAGTGGTGCGAAAAAGCATGGGTCTCCCCGGCAGCTCGGCCCGACCGGCGCTCTCGATGAGACCGCGCTCGAGCAGCTTGTTGACCATGCCGTCGCAGTTGACCCCTCGGACCGCCTCGATGTCCGCCTTGGTGATCGGCTGACGGTAGGCGATGAGGGCCAGCGTCTCCAGCGCAGGCGGGCTCAATCTCTCCGGCCGCATCTCCGGGAGGAGGGCGCGGATCCACTCGGCGAGTTCGGGCCGGGTGACGAAACGCCAGCCGGAGGAACTTTCCTGCAGCATGGTGGGCCGATCCGCCAGGTCGTATTCCGCGGCGATTTCGGCGAGGGCGGCGTCGATCTCCCCGGGCCGAACCGCGGCGAGAGATTCGGCGACTCCTCCCGCGTTCTCGGCTCCGCGGCGCACCGCTTTCAGTATCTCCGACGAGGTGATCGGCTCGGGCGCGGCAAAGATCATGGCCTCGACGATGTGCTTCAATTCCATGATGGCCGAGGGCAAGCTCCACCCGTTTCCGGTTCAGGCAAGGGCGAGGATGAGTCGCACCGAGTCGACGCGGAGCCGGGCGCGGGAGAGGTAGCCCTCCAGAGCCTTTTTCTCCTCCTCGGCCAACTCAATCTCGGTGTCCCTCACGGGATGACCGTGCTTGCGCAGAATTTCGAGGCGGTGGATCTCTCCGTCCAGGATCTCCCGCATCCTGGCGACCGCTTCCTCACGAATCGTTTCGGCTTTTTTCTGGCAGAGCTTTTCCGCGGCCTCGAGCAGGGGAGGCACCGTGGCGCGGAGGGCCCGAGCCTTCTCCCGGAGGAACGATGAGGGGCCGGGCCGCCCGTCCACCCGGAGTCGTTCGATGGGAAAGTCCTCTCCCCGATCACGGCCCTTCTGATCGACCAACTGCCGGATGGGCTGGGGCGAGAGGAATCGTTCGGGATGATATCGCTCCGGGGCGACGCATTCGAGGATGCAGACCGCCTCGACCATGAGGAGCTGTTCACCCGCGTTCTCCAGCCGGAAAAAGGCGGCGTTTCCGTGATCGGTGGAGAGCAGGCTGTCGATGGCACCCGTGACCATGGGATGGTCGGCGGAAAGGAAGGTCATGTCCTCGCGGGCGAGCGCCTCGCGACGGTCGAAGGTGACCGACACCCCTTCCTCGGGGAGCCCGGGGAAGGTTTCCGCCGAGAAAAGGTGCTCCGGAACGAGGTAGTAGGACCGGTCCGAAAGATCTTCGACGGTCACTCCGAAATGGTCGCAGAGCTTCAGCATGAGGAATTCGAGCCTGCGGTCCTCGTCCCTGGCCTCGATGAGTTGGACCAGTTCGCGCCCCCGGGCCTCGTCGAAAGAACTCAGTTCCAGCAGATGATCCCGCCCCTCTTCGAGTTCGCGTTCGATCTTATCCATGAACGCACGGGTCCTCTCGATCAGGTCGGGCACCCGTTCCTCGCGCTCCGCCGGGTCGGCCATCCTCAGTGACTCCAGCTCGTCGTGAAATTGCCGGTAGACGGCACTCGAGCCGTGGACGGTGTGCTCGAAGGCGCCGAGGCCACGGTGATACCACAAGACCATCATCTCCTCCTCGGTTCCCTCGATGAAGGGGATGTGGAGGTGGACGTCGCCGGTCTGGCCGATCCGGTCGAGGCGCCCGATCCTCTGCTCCAGCAGGCCCGGTTCGGGAGGCAGGTCGAAGAGGACGAGGTGGTGGGCAAACTGGAAGTTCCGGCCTTCCGAGCCGATCTCGGAGCAGATCAGGATTCGTGCACCCGCTTCCTCGGCGAACCAGGCGGCGTTCTTGTCCCGCTGGAGCAGGTTGAGATCCTCGTGGAAGAGGGCCGCGGGAACGCTGATCCGGTTCCGGAGACTCTCCTCGATCCGGTGGACGTCGTCCTTGCCGTGGACGATGAGCAGGATCTTTTCCGGGTCCAACTGCTTGAGCAGCGACACCAGCCAGTCGACCTTGGCGTCAAAGGTGTCGTCCGTGTCCTCACTGATGGGGGCGAGATGAGCAACTCTCCGGGGGAAATTCTCCAGAACGAGGCGGCGGTTTCGGAAAAGTACCCGTCCCGTTCCGTGCAGATCGACGAGAGCGTTCTGCACTTCCAGCCTTTGATCGATGGAGTCGTCTTTTTTCAGGGATTCGGCTGTCTCCGCGTCGAGCAACCGCGCGATGGTCTCGAAGTGTTCGGGTTCGAGGGCGGTATCCGATCCCAGCCGGTCGGCCAGGTCGGAGACGTCGCGATACCGTTCCGATTCGGCGACGAACTCGTCCAGATCTGAAAACCGGGCCGGGTCGAGCAGGCGGAGCCGGGCGAAGTGGCCCTCCCGTCCCAGTTGTTCGGGGGTGGCGGTGAGGAGAAGGAGCCCGGGAGTCGTAGCGGCGATCGCGGCCACGGTGTCGTATTCCGTGCTCGATTCGGTGGTGGACCACTCCAGGTGATGGGCCTCGTCGACGATGAGGAGATCCCACTGGCCGTCGTTGGCCTGGGCGGCCCTCTCCGGATGGGTGGTGAGCCAGGACGTGGCGCAGAGGATCATCTGGTCATCGAAGAAGGGGTTTACCGCCTCGTTGTTTCCCGACTGGACGGCCTCCTCCTCGATCGATCGCGCTCTCTCTTCGTCGAAGATGGCGAAGGAGAGGGCAAATCTCCGGTAGAGTTCGACGAACCACTGATTGACCAGGGCATCCGGGACCAGGATGAGGATGCGGTTGGCCCTGCCCGTGAGGTGGAGCCGCTGGAGAATGAGACAGGCTTCGATGGTTTTGCCCAGCCCGACCTCGTCGGCGAGGAGGACCCTCGGGGCGAAGCGGCGGGACACCTCGTCGGCGATGTAGAGCTGGTGCGGGATGAGGGAGATCCTGGCCCCCGTCAGGCCGAAGACGTCCGAGGCCCGGGAGCCGGAGCGGTTGCGCAGGGCCGACTGGCGGAGGCTCCACAGCCTCGGGTCGTCGCTGGCACCGGAAAGCAGGCGCTGCTCCGGGCGCTGGGTGCTCATCGTGTCGGAGAGCTGGCTCTCCGGGATTTCGCGGCCTTCCCGGTCGATGTAGACCAACCGCTTCTCCTCATCGCGGACCCGCGCCACCGAGACCTTTTCCCCGTCGTTGACCACGATGGTGTCCCCGGGCTCGAAAAGCACCCGCCTGAGGGGGGCGTTTCTCGCCGCGTAGGTGATGGTCTGCTTTGCCGCGGGGTAGTGCACCTGAACCGTGGCATGATCGGACTGGATGATCAGCCCGAGCCCGAGTTCGGCCTGGGTTTCACTGATCCATCGTTGCCCGGGAGCAAATTGAGAGGGATCGACTGAGTCCGTCTGCTGACGCGATGCTTTCATTATCAGATCCGAAAGAGGGCGAATTCTAGCGTTTATCAGAAAATTGGGAAGAGGGAAAGTTCCCCGCGCGCGCGCGAGGCAGCTTTCGGATTCGACCGTGCTCCTTCCGGAAGCTCGGCGAAAGCGGAGGCAAGCGGCGGGAGGGAGGGCGCATCGGGAAGAGAAACGTTGGGTTGATCGGACGGTTTTCAAGATCGAGTGTGAAGAAAGTCCGCCGGGATGCCCGAAACTCCGTTCACCTTTGCCCATGAGATCTATCCCGACGACTGGTTCCGCGAGTTGTCCCCGGCCGAATTGTTTCCCGGACGGGAGGGCCCGATCGAGGTCGACCTGGGATGCGGCGATGGAAGCTTCCTCACTGCGATGGGGAAAGAGTTCGGCGGAGTGAATTTTCTCGGTGTCGAGCGTCTGCTCGGGCGCTGCCGGAAAGTTTCGCGCAAGGCGACGCAGGCGGGACTGGAGAACGTGCGGGTGATGCGCATCGACACGAACTACGCCGTCCGTTATCTGCTTTCCCGGCGGACCTTTCGCCGCATTCATTTTCTCTGCCCCGACCCCTGGCCGAAGAAAAAACATGCTTCGCGGCGGCAGATGTGCCAGGTCGGCTTTCTCGACGCCCTCCGGGAACTCCTCGTGGACGATGGGGAACTGCTCTTCAAGACGGACTCGGAGGAGTATTTCGCGGAATCACTGGAGGTACTGGCTGGCTACGAGGGCTTCCGGGCGGAGACCTGGGACGAGAGCGCGTTTTTCTATCCCCGCACCGATTTCGAGACACAGTGGCTTGGAGAGGGCCGGCAGATCCATCGGCTGAGGTTGATCCGGGCTGTCGAGCCCGGTTGAAAATTGCCCCGCTTCCGGCAGGGTTGCGGAAATGACGCCGACGACGAAGAGCCGGGTGTTCGCCAACCTGTCGAACTACCTCCACAGCGGTATGGGGATCGAAAATGCCTGCCGTTCGCTGCTGGAGCAGCCGGGGTGCCGTGGCCACGAGCGGGAACTCCACCGGCGCATCCTCGACGGCCTGGCCAGGGGATCGACCATCGCCGACGCCATCGCCAGCTCTCCGGGGATTGCCCCCCTGGACCACCAGCTGCTCCGAGCTTCGGAGCGGGCGGGCCGGTTGGAGACAGGACTGGAACACCTGGCACGGTACTACCAGAGGGCGGACCAGACCCGTCGCCGCGTCCGCAAAGGCTTGATCTATCCCCTGGTGCTTTTTCATCTCGCCCTCTTCATCACCACCTTCACCCAGGCCTCTCTGTTGCGATTCAATCCGGAGAGGACGGACACCGGCCTGCTCCAGGCCATGGGGGAGTCCGGCGGGTGGGCCGCAGGGCTCTACCTGGCGATCCTGGTTCTGGGACTGGTGTTCTGGTGGCTGAGGCAGGCGGCGCCTCACTCGGTCTGGGCCGACCACATCCTGGCAAAGCTCCCCCTTTCCGGAGCGGTGCGCCGCTATGCCGCCCTGGAGCGTTTCTGCAGCGTCTTTGAGATCTCGCTTCTCGCCGGCATGCGGATGGACGAGTGTTTTGTCGCCTCGGGAAGCGTGGCGGAGAGCGCGCGATTGCGTCGAGCCGCGGAGGATGGCGCCGCCCGCGCCCGGGCAGGGGAACCCGTCGCCGCCGTGTTTCTCGATCATCCCGGTGCCTTTCCCCGCGATCTGGCCCGGGGCGTCGCGAGCGCGGAGGCATCGGGTCTGCTGGATCGGGAGTTCCGCAACTGGACGCATTTCTACGGCGAGGCGCTTTCCGGCGCCATGGATCAGTTGGCCGAATGGGCACCCAAGATCGTCTATTTTCTCTCTGTATTCGTGGTCGCCTGGATGATCGTGCGGGTCGCGTTGTCGTATGGTGCCTTGATTGAAGCATTCCAGCCTTTCTGAGCGGCGTCCGGCCGTCCCGACGCCCCCCGGGAGCCGGGGCGAACCGAGAAAAGCCTATCGACAGGAATGCACTTCCTGCTAGAGTAGCGCCCCGCGATTTGAGACCACCCGCTTTGGCATGAGAATATTCGCTCCCAAGGAGACCGCCGAAATCGAGACGCGAGCCGCCCTGGACCCCGCCGCCGCCAGGAGGTTGGGCCAGCTGGGTGCCACCGTGATCGTCGAATCCGGCATCGGGATCCGCTCCGATTACCCGGACCGGGCCTACGAGGAAGCCGGCGCCGAGGTCGCGACAGACCGCGGGGAAGAAATGGGCCGGGCCGATTTGATCTGCCGGATCAGCAAGCCGAGCGAGGCCGAGATCGGCCAGATGAAGCAGGGGGCCATCCAACTCTCCTTTCTCGACCCCTTCAACGAGGGCGCCCTCATCGAAAAGCTCGCCTCCCGGGGGGTCACCGCGATCAGTCTGGAAATGATCCCCCGCAGCACGCTGGCGCAGAAGATGGACGCGATCAGTTCGCAGGCCAACCTGGCCGGCTATGTGGCGGTGATGATCGCGGCGAATCGGATGAACAAAATTCTGCCGATGATGACGCCTGCCGCGGGGAGGATCGCACCTGCCCGGGTCTTCGTTGTGGGGATCGGGGTCGCCGGGCTCCAGGCCTTCGCCACGGCCAAGCGGCTCGGGGCACGGGTCACCGCGTTCGACGTGCGGCCCGAGGCGCTGGAGCAGGCGGAATCGCTGGGGGCCAAGGCGCTGCGCATCGACCTGGGAGAGACCGGCAGCGCCGACCAGGGCTACGCCAAAGAGTTGACCCCGGAGCAACTGGAAAAGCAGCGTCTCGAACAGGCCAGAGTGTGCGCCGAGAGCGACATCGTCATCACGACGGCCAAAGTCTTCGGTCGCAAGCCGCCCATTCTCATCCAGAGGGATGTGATCGAAGGCATGCAGAGCGGCTCGGTGATTGTCGACCTCGCGGCCGAGGCCGGCGGCAACGTGGAGGGCATCACACCCGGGGAGGAAACCGAGACGGAAAACGGGGTCAAACTGATCGGGCTGGCCAACTTCGAGGGACGGGTGGCCCACCACGCCTCTCAGATGCTCGCGTCGAATTTCGCCAACATGATCGAGCATTTCTGGGACGAGGAGGGGAAGACCTTCGGCCTCGATCTGGAGAATGACATTCTCAAGGGCTGTGTCATCACCCACGGGAGAGCGGTGGTGCACGAGCGGTTTGCCGGCTGACCGATTTCCCCTCCTATTCATCGACCATCGCCATGGAAATCCTGCTTCTGCTTTTTGTCTTCGTGCTCGCTGCCTTTCTCGGATTCGAGTTGATCCAGAAGGTTCCGAGCCAGTTGCACACGCCCCTCATGTCCGGGTCCAACGCCATCTCGGGGATCACCATCGTGGGAGCGCTGCTCGCGGTGGAAACCGGCGGCGCGATCGGCAAGTGGATCGGTTTCTGCGCGCTGGTGCTCGCCACCATCAACGTGGTCGGCGGTTACCTGGTCACCGATCGCATGCTCGGCATGTTCAAAGGAAAGGACAAAAAGAAGTAGGAAGCTCCCGCAACCCATCCCTCCGTCAGCACGGTCCTCGCCATGGAACAACTTATCAATCTCGCCTACATCATCGCGGCGGTGCTTTTCATCTTCGGCATCAAGATGCTCGGGTCGGCCGGCACGGCTCGCCGGGGAAATCTGGTATCTTCGATCGGCATGCTGCTCGCCGTCGTGGTCACCCTGATGAAGGGTGGGCTGGACTACACCTGGATCGTCGCCGGTCTGGTGGTCGGCGGAGCGATCGGTGCGGTTTGCGCCAAGAGGGTGCAGATGACCGGCATGCCGGAGCTGGTGGCCCTGTTCAACGGCTTCGGCGGTCTCGCCTCGGTCCTCGTGGGTGCCGCCGAGTACGCCAAAAACCCGCTCTTCGAGGGCGACAAGGGCACGATCACCGCGATTGCCGTCGTTTTTGCCATTCTCATCGGTAGCATCACGTTCACGGGCAGCCTGGTGGCCTACCTGAAATTGTCCGGCAAGATGGATAGCAAGCCGACGCTCTTTCCCGGGCAGACTTTCGTCAATGCCATGGTCCTGCTCGCGATCGTCCTGCTCGGCTGCGTGTTTCTCTACAATCCCGCCCCGGTGGTGCTCTATGCCCTGGTGGGACTCTCGCTTCTCCTGGGAGTGCTCGGAGTGATTCCAATTGGCGGCGGCGACATGCCGGTGGTGATCTCCTTCCTCAACAGCTGTTCCGGGCTGGCCGCCTCGGCGGCGGGTTTCGTCATTTTCAACAACGTGCTCATCGTGGCGGGCTGTCTCGTCGGGGCCTCGGGTCTCATCCTCACGGTCATCATGTGCAAGGCGATGAACCGGAGCCTGGCCAACGTCTTCTTCGGCGGTTTTGGAGCGTCGGGGGGGAAGCAGTCCGTGGAAGGGGAGATGAAACCGATCTCGGTGAGCGACGCCTACTACGTGCTCGAGGCCGCCAGTTCCGTGGTCGTGGTTCCCGGCTACGGCATGGCGGTGGCCCAGGCGCAGCACGCGGCGCGCGAACTCGTCGAAGCCCTGGAGGAGAACGGCGCCGAAGTCCGCTTCGCCATTCATCCCGTGGCGGGTCGAATGCCCGGGCACATGAACGTCCTGCTCGCCGAGGCCGACGTGCCTTACGAGCAGCTCTGCGAGATGGACGACGTGAACCCCACCATGAGTGGCGTGGATGTCGCCATCGTGGTGGGCGCGAACGATGTGGTCAACCCCGCCGCGCTGGAAGACGAGAACTGCGCGATCTACGGAATGCCCATCATCAACGTTCACGAGGCGAGAACCGTCTTCGCCCTCAAACGCGGTCAGGGGGCCGGGTTCTCCGGGCTGGTCAATACCCTGTTCTTCCGCGACAACTGCCGCATGATTTATGGCGACGCCAAGGAGACCCTGACGACCCTGGCGGCCCAATTCAAAGACTGAGGACGCGGCCCGACGGGTCGGGCCGTCCGCAGTAACGATCGATTGGGCGCCGCGGACACGGGATTTCCCCTACGAATGTCAGTGAATTGATCCCCGCGGCACTTCGGTTAATTTGTGGATTGTTGAGTTGGTATGTCCCTGGTTTTCCTCGCCGTTTCGACCCTGATCTTTCTGTTGGGTTGTGCCTTCGCCGTACTCGCCCTGCGTGGGGACGCCGCCCGGCTGAAGCGGATGAACCTCGCCCTCATCGGGACGGGTTTTCTCTTCCAGAGCGGTTTTCTCTATCTCCGGGGTCAGTTGCACCAGCGATGCCCGATCACCGACGGGGCCGAGGTCCTCGTTTTTATCAGCTGGAGCCTGGCTCTCATGTATCTCGTGCTGGGGCGGGCCTTTCGCCTTTCCCTCGTGGGCATGTTCACCGCGCCGATCCTCTCGCTGCTGCAGTTGGTCGCGCTGGTCGTCACGCTGTGGCGGCCGGTGACACCCCGGCCCTCGGAGAGACTCGACCCCTGGTTGGAGATGCACGCTTCGATGTCGCTGCTCGCCTATGGTGCCTTCGCCTTTTCCGCCATCTCCGGGATCATGTATCTCGTGCAGAACCGGGAGTTGAAGAGTGGAAAACCCGGCAGATTAGCCTTTCAACTGGCTCCCATCCGCTACCTGGCGGATGCCCTGGTGCGTCTCCTCGGCATCGGACTGCTCCTGCTCACCGCGGGCATCGGCTCGGCTTTTTTCATGGAGACCCGGCCCAGCGCCACCCATCTGGCTCTATCCGGGGCCGTCTGGGTGCTTTACACGGGAATTCTCGTTGTTTATCTGGTTCGCCATCCCTCGGCCAAGTCACTGTCCGTAGCGTCCCTGGGAGCTTTCGCGCTGGCCCTGCTCACCCTCACCGCCATTTAACCACCCCGACGTCGTGTCCATCTTCTGCCTAGGAGTCAATCACAAGACCGCTCCCATCGCGGTTCGGGAAAAACTCGCCTTCCCCGAGAAGACGATTTCCGCAAGTCTCGCGGCGATCCTCGAGCTGGATGGCATCGAGGAGGCGGTGATCCTGTCGACTTGCAATCGCGTCGAGATCTACGGATCCTCGTCGCATCCCGAGATTTCCCTGGATGCCCTGAGCGCCTTTCTCGTCGGTCATTTCGGGGTGGCCGGACAGCCGGTGGAATTCTACCGGCACGAGGACGAGGCCGCGGCGCACCACCTCTTCGCCGTGGCCAGCGGACTCGACTCCATGGTGCTGGGCGAGACGGAGATTTTCGGGCAGGTGAAGAAAGCCTATGCCGTGGCTCAGGAGGCCCGCAGCACCGGGCGGGCCATGAACAAACTCTTCCAGCAGTCCTTCACCATCGGCAAAATGGTCCGGTCGAACTCGAAGATCCAGCACGGGGCGACCTCGATCGGGTCGGTCGCGGTGGACCTCGCCGAACAGATCTTCGGCAAGCTCGACGGTTGCGGCGTCATGATCATGGGCGCCGGGGAAATGAGCCGGACCACGGCGCAGAGCATGCTCTCCCGGGGCGCCAGCAGCATCATCGTCTCGAACCGCAGCTACGAGAGGGCCGAAGAGCTGGCCGGCTCGCTGGGCGGCAGGGCCTTGAGGTTCGACGATTGGGAATCCTGCCTGGACGAGGTCGACATCCTCATCAGTTCCACCTCGGCGCCGCATCCGGTGATCCACGAGGCGGCGATCGATCGGCAGATGCGCAAGAGGCGCGGTCGGTCGCTCTTTCTCATCGACATCGCCGTGCCCCGGGACATCGAGGAGGGGGTGAATTTCATCGACAACGCCTTCCTGTTCAACATCGATCAGCTCCAGCGGATCGCCGAGGAGGGACGTGTCCGGAGGGAGGAACAGATCATTCTCTGCCGCAGTCTGATCGCGGAATTTCTCGACCGGAAAGGCATCGACGCCCTGCGCACGCCGCCTTCGACGGGACACCGGATCGCTCCCGTCGACTCGAAGCGGCCGTTGACGCATTCATGAGCGCGGCTCCCCTCATTCTCGGCACCCGGGGGAGCGATCTGGCCCTGGCCCAGGCGCGCATGGTGCAGGCCGCCCTGGATCGCGCCGGGATTGCGGCTGAGCTTCGTGTCATCCGCACCATCGGGGACAAACGCCCCGACCTGAGACTCAGTGAATTCAGCGCGGGGGAGACCGCGGTCCACGACAAGGGGATCTTCACCAAAGAGTTGGAGGAGGCGCTCCTCGCGGGCGAGATCGACTTCGCGGTGCACAGCCTGAAGGATGTGCCCACCGAACTCGGCGCCGAGTTCGAGATCTGCGCGACTCTACCCCGCGCGCCGGTCAGCGACGTGGTGCTCTCCACCCGGCGGGACCTCATTGCCGACCTGACCGGGTACGACGAGTCACCGCACCCTGTCGGGTCGGACCATGGCCTCGTCGGGGAGACGGTTGCGACCAGCTCGGTGCGCCGGGCTCGCCTGCTGGGTTGGCGGTTCCCCGGGGTCGAGGTCGTGGACATCCGCGGGAACGTGCCCACGAGAATCCGGAAATTGACCGAGGAACCGTCTTGGGCCGCCATCATCCTGGCGCGCGCCGGTCTGGAGCGCCTCGGTTTCTTCGCCCCGGATGAAGAGGCGCTCCGCTTCGAGGGCCCCCCGGTGTTCTGCGCGGAGCTTTCCCCGGGCTTTTTTCCGCCGGCGGCATCGCAGGGAGCGGTGGCCATGGAGATTCTCGGAGGCCATGCTCGGGCCCGCGAGGCTCTCGCCCAGGTCAATGATGAGCCAACCTTTCGGCAGATCACGGCGGAGCGATCCTTCCTCGCCGCACTCCAGGCGGGATGCCAGACTCCGGTCGGCATTCACACCGAGTTCCGCCGGTCGGGCGACGTGATGACGATCCGGGCGGTGGTCTTTTCCGAAAAGGAACAGGGCGATCCCGCGACGGCGATTGCCGAGATACCCGTGGAGCAGGCGGATCGGGCGGGCGAGATTCTGCTCGGGCGGTTACAGTAGAGAAGATATGGCAGAGACCACCAGACCAGGCGTGTGCTACCTCGTCGGCGCGGGACCGGGAGACCCTGGACTCATGACGCTGCGAGGCAGGGAATGTATCGAGGAGGCCGACGTCCTCGTCTACGACTACCTCTCCAACCCCGAATTTCTCCAATGGGCCAAACCCGGAGCGGAGTTGATCTACGCGGGAAAGAAGGCGAGAGACCACGCCATCCCGCAGGGCGGCATCAACCAGCTCCTCGTGGAAAAGGCCCGCGAGGGCAAGGTGGTAACGCGTCTGAAAGGGGGCGACCCCCTCGTTTTCGGCCGGGGGGGCGAGGAGGCCGGGGAACTCGTCGACGCCGGCATCCCCTTCGAGTTCGTGCCCGGAATCAGTTCCACGATCGCCGGGCCGGCCTACGCCGGCATACCCGTGACCCACCGGGATCACTGCTCGCAGTTGACCATTTTCACCGGACACGAGGATCCGTCGAAGCCGGAATCGTCGATCGATTACGCGCAGATCGCCCGGGCGCCCGGCACGAAGGTGATGCTCATGGGCGTAGAACGCCTCGGCGGCATCGTCCGGTCGCTCCTCGAGGGTGGGGCGGATCCCTCGACTCCGGCCGCCCTGGTCCGCTGGGCCACCACGGGTCGGCAGGAGACCATCACCGGGACACTGGGCACGATCGCGGAGGAGGCGGAGCGCACCGGCTTCAAGGCACCGGCGGTGGCCGTGTTCGGAGACGTGGTGACCTGCCGGGACAAACTCGACTGGTTCGAGACGCGCCCGCTCCGGGGCAGGCGAGTCGTGGTGACCCGGACGAGGAAACAGGCCAGCGGGATGTCCCGAAAACTGCGCGATCTCGGCGCCGACGTCCTCGAGCTGCCCACAATCCGGGTGGAGCCCTCTCGGGGCGAAGATGCCCGCGCTTTCGGCGAGATGGTGCGGGACGCCCACCGCTACGACTGGATCATCTTCACCAGCCCCAACGGGGTGGAGTATTTCTTCACGGAATTCTACCGGGTCCGGAACGATGCCCGCGAGATCGGGGGGTGCCGCATCGCCGCGATCGGACCCGGCACGGCAGCCAAGCTGGCGGGATACCACCTGGGCACCGACCTGATTCCGGAAGTGCACGTCGCCGAGGAACTGGCCAGCGCCTTCGAAAACGAGGTCGGATCGATCGAGAATCTGCGCATACTGTGGGTCCGGGCCAAAGAGGCCCGCGATGTCCTCGCCGAGCACCTCAACGCCGCCGGAGCCATCCTCGATATCGCGATCGCATACCAGACGGTGCCGGAGACGGACGATCCCACCGGGGCGATGCAGCGGTTCCGCGAGGAAGGTGCCGATATCATCACCTTCACCAGCTCTTCGACGGTGGAATGTTTCCTCGATCTCGGCCTGACCATTCCGGAGGAGACCCGGATCGCCAGCATCGGTCCGATCACTTCCCGGACCATCCGGGAACGCGGACTGACCGTGGCCGCGGAGGCGGAGAGTCACGATATCCCCGGCCTGATCCAGGCCGTGATCGATTTGTGCGCCGCGGAGGCATGATCCGGCGGCTGTTCTGGCTGACCCTGTTTTTCCTCGGGGTATCCTGGCTGGTGGGCTCTGGCGTGAACGAGCGCCGATTCGAGGCCCGGGTGCGTTCCATGCTTCTCGACGTCCAGACCGCCCTGCAGGATTATCACGTGGACCAGGAGCGTTACCTCCCGCGGGAGGAACTCAGCGGGGCGGAGGTGATCACGGTGCTGGCGGACTTCGGCTTTCTCGACGAACTGCCCATCAACCCCTGGTCGGGTGAATTCTGGAAACTGGACGGCGCCGAACCCGACTTTCTCCTCTATCGATCGGACCCCGCTTTCGAGACCTACGCGCTGCGGGCGCTCCACCCTCGCACCGGGCGGGTGATCCTGGAACTGGACAGCGAGACGAACCGGTCTCTGGAGTGAACGGCTCCCACAGATGGGGCGGTATAATTCAGCGCTCCAAAAGGTCTTGCATTTCGTATTGTCAAGTTTATGCAAATATCGCAAACTTGATCCGTCGGCCGGCCTGAGGGCTGCGGTGCCGACGTCAAACAATAAGCGATCAACCCAACAAAAGAAAATATGTCACTCAACCCACCCACCAAGCTGTTCTTCATGATCTCCCTGCTGCTCGCGGTTCTCGCGTGCGTGGTTCTTTTCACCACGGTCAGCATTCCGTTCGTCAGCGGATATGCGACTTACGTTCTTCTCGGAGCGTACGTCGTCCTCGCTGCGAGCTGCATCCTCAAGGGTGTCTAGTTCCCGGGGAACGGCAAACCTTTGCCCATGAGCTGCGCTCCCGCGAGGGGGCGCAGCTTTTTTGCTTGGGGGGGAGGTGACGGTCGGCGAATCCTCCCGTTACCCCCGATTTCGGCTGCCTGCCCTTCCTTCGCGCTCGATGACTTCCCGCCAGATGCCATCCTGCGCCTGATGCATCCTCTGGCGATCACCTTCGGATCCATCGAGATGCCCGTTGAGGTGGAGCAGGCCATGGATCAGGTAGAGCAACACCTCCGCGAAGACTTCGTGCCCCCTCTCCTCTGCTTCCCGCTCCGCGGTATCCAGCCCGATCAGGATTTCGCCGTGGCGAAAGGTGATCACATCGGTCGGAGTCGGATCCCCGAGAAATTCCTCGTGCACGGCGGCGATGGCTTTGTCATCGATCACACTGACCTCTACCCGGGCCAATCCGGCGAGGTCCCTTGGCCCGGGCCCGGCGTGCTCCCGACAGCGAGGCAGCGCGAGTTGACCCGATTCGCGGAGGCGGGCGATGTCCGACCGGGTGAATCTGTCCACGTGGGAGAACACCTCCAGGATGGGCTCCGCAGGGGTCATATCGCCAATGGTCTCCTCAGGAGACGACTTCCCGGTCGGGAGATTTCGTCTCCTCGTCGCCGGTTTTTTTCAGGCGCGCGAGCACCTTCTGTGACTGATCGCTCGCCTTCCCTTTTTTCTTCTGAGGCGCATCGGCTGGTGCCTTCTCGATCGCTTCGTCGGAGGTGGCCTTCGGGGAATCGCCCCCCCCGGGGGGCTTCCCTTCGCTCCGGTTTTTCTCCTCTTTCTCCTTCTCCAGCGCGGGGTACTCGATGCGGTTGTGCATCATGCTCCGAATCGTCGCGCCAAAGCTCTGTTTGATCTTGGCGAGATCGGCCAGGGTCAACTTCGCCCGATCGAGCTGGCCATCGAGGAGTCGATCTCGAAAGATCTCCTCGATCATCTCCTCGATCTTTTTCGGGGTGGGCTTTTTCAAGGACCGGGAAGCGCTCTCGACCGCATCTGCCAGACTGATGATGGCGCTCTCGCGGGTCAGTGGCCGGGGACCGGCATAGCGAAAGGTCTCCGCCTTCACCTCGGGCACATCCTCCTCGTGCGCCTGGTTCTCCCGCACCAGATCCCGGATCTCCTGCTGTTGCTCCAGCGCGCGATGGTGGAAAAAGCGAATCAGGGAGGTGCCGTGGTGCTCCTTGATCACGTCGATGATTTCCCGCTTGAGCTTGTGCTGGATCGCCAGGTCCACCCCGTCCTTGACGTGCGCCATCACGATCAGAGCGCTCATCGTCGGGGTCAGGTCATCGTGGGGATTGGGACCGTCGCCGATATTCTCGACGAAGTAACCCGGTTTTTTCATCTTGCCGATGTCGTGAAAATAGGCGCAGACCCGGCACATCACGGCGTTGGCCCCGACCTCCTCGGCGGCGGTCTCCGCCAGAGTCGCCACCACGAGGCTGTGGTGGTAGGTGCCCGGCGCCTCGATCGTCATTTCCTTGAGCAGGGGGTGGTTCAGGTCGGCCAATTCGATCCAGGAAACATCGGTGGTGATGCGGAAAAGGCCCTCGATCAGGGGAAGCACGCCGCTCACGACGATGGCGGTCAGAGTGGATACGAGAATGGCGGTCAACGCCTGTCGTCCCACCAGCTTCCAGGTGGTCTCGAAGTCGGGACCGCCGAGCGGAATCTGGATCTGCCCCAGGGTGAAGGCGAGCACGGCACAGGCGACCCCGGCGAAAATGCCCGCCGTCACCAGTCGGCTCCGCTTGCGCACCCGGTCGGTGAGGTAGATGGCGACGAATCCGCAGATCACCGAGTAGATGACGAAGAGGAAGGCCGAGTTGGACGGAACCATCATCCCGCCGAAGAGACTGGCGTAAACCACAGCCAGGGTCCCGTGCTGCCGCTCGATCAGTAGCGAAACCACCATCGGCGCGAACACATAGGGGAGGATGAGCAGCTCGAAGGGCTCGGCGAGCCCGAATTTTCCCCCGATGTATCCGCTGAATCGGATGAGCATCAGCTGGATCAGAATGACCGAAAGCATCAGGGTGACCCGGCTGTTGCGGCGAAAGGTCTCCGGCTGGCTGACGTGCCAGTGAACCGATAGGGTCGCGGTGATGACGAAGACGACGATGGTGGTCTGAAAGCCGTTCCCGGAAAACAGCGAACCCTCGGGAGAAGCGAAAACAATCCACGCGGAGACGAGCAGAGCGAAGACGACAAAGAGCCCGCTGGCGACCTGCCAGCCCGAGCGGATCATCTCCGACATCTTGCTGTCCTTGGTCTTGCGGCGCTTCTTTCCACTGGAGAAGCCTCGATTGCGCAGGCGCTGCTGTGCCAGAAAATGGAACATGAGCGGTTGAAGGGGTGGTTTCCGGAATAGCGGAGAACGTGTGCGGTGCGGGGAAGGAAAAAGAGGGATTAAGGAGCAGCGTAAAAGGTTTCCCACCAAAAACAACCAAAATCGCCCGAAAAAAACGTTCAGATGAACAACATGCAATCGCCGTAGCTGAAGAAGCGGTAGCGCTCCTCCACGGCCCGGCGGTAGGCTTCGAGAACCAACTCGCGCGAGGAAAAGGCGCTCACCAGCATGAGCAGGGTCGATCGGGGCAGGTGGAAATTGGTGAGCAGCGCACCGACCACCCCGAACTCGAAGGGGGGATGGATAAAGATGTCGGTGTCGCCGGATGCGGCGCGGAGGGGCCGTCCCGTCTTCCTCACGCAACTCTCCAGCACCCGAACCACGGTGGTTCCCACGGCGAGGACCCGTTTCGAATCTTCGATGCGCGCGGCGGTATCTTCGTTGAGAACGTAGCGTTCCGAGTGCATGCGGTGGCGTTCCACCTCCTCCTCGGAGACGGGCCGGAACGTGCCGATCCCGACGTGCAGGGTGACGAAGGCGTGATCGATCCGGGAGACCACTTCCTCGGAGAAATGGAGGCCTGCCGTCGGCGCCGCGATGGCCCCCTCGTGGCGGGCATAGACGGTCTGGTAGCGCTCGGAATCCTCCCGGTCATCCGGGCGTTCGATGTAGGGAGGCAGCGCGAGGTGTCCCAGACTCTCGTCCGGGGGCTGATCGAACTCGATGATGCGATCTCCGTTTTCCCGGACCTCCACGACGGTTCCCGTGCTTTCCCCGAGGAGGAAGGTCCGGCCCTCGCGGAGCCGTTTCCCCGGACGCACCAGGCCTAGCCAGCGCGTCGCCGAGAGCGCCTCCAGCCGGAGGAGTTCGCGGCTGCCCTCGTTGTCGAAAAAGCGGGCGGGCACTACCCGGGTATCGTTGAAGACGCAGAGGTCACCCGGCTCCAGGTAGGTCTCGAAGTCGGCAAAGCGCCGGTGTTCGATCTCCCCGGTGTCGCGGTGCACCACCATCATCCGCGAATCGCCTCTCCGGCTCGCGGGGCGCTGGGCGATCAACTCCTCGGGAAGATGAAAATCAAAATCGGAGGTGCGCATGGCTGAGGGCGCCCTGGGAGAAGGTTGACCGATGCGACACCCAGGCGCGTCCCGACCGTTGGGCCGGGTCTTTCTTCGTGCTGTCTTCCTTGGAACCCGTCGCGCGGAGAAATCACGCCGGCTGCAGGTGACCGCGCACCACGAGGTTGTTCAGGAGGTGGGCGGTATGGACCAGACCGTCGATCACCGTTTCCCGATAGGTTCTGCCGTCGGTGGTGTCGAGACCGTGTCCCGGATCGAGCTGGCGCAGACCCTCCAGCGCCGCGTCCTCGTGGTGGAAAATCTCGACAAACACATTCTTCAACTTGCCGGTTCTCGCCGCCGCGGCCAGCAGGGCCCCGATCCATCCGTCGTCGGTCGTCAGGCAGCCGCGGGTCGTTTTGGCGGAGCAGTGGAACATCCCCATCTCGTCCGAGTCGGCGATCCGGGCGATCAGGTCCTCATTCTCCGGGATCGACAGTCCGGAATCGCCGCAGTGGGCCGCGTCAACCATCACCTTGAAGAAGGGCCTGCCCAGCTCCGCATTGGCCGTCCGGACCAGCTGCCAGATGCGCTCCAGGTTGGTGAAGGTCTGGAATTCGCCGCCCCGGAGGAACTCGAGGTCCCAGGACTCGATCTCGCTGTCCGCGATGTTCGCCTCCCTGTAAGCCCGCAGATGAACCCGGACATCCTGCGCCAGCGCCGCGGAGAACTCGTCTCCCCGCTTGGGGGTGGCGCCGGGCTGCATCCATTCCTCGGCCGAGGTCGAGGCCACCCGGCGAATTCCGTAGGTCTTCGCCACCTCGAGACCCGCCACCAGCATGGCGACCACGGCATCCTCATCCTCCGGCTTCATCGGATCGGCGCCGCCGATCATCATGATGATATACATCTCCATGCCGAGATTGCGGATGCCATTGACGAGGTCGCTGGTGTCGCCCTCGTGGACCCCGGGAAACACGGTCACCTGCGCGCTCTGCACTGGGACCGGCGACTCGGACTTCAGCCTCGCCAGCTCGGTCACTGCGATCAGTTGCCCGCTTTCATCACGGGGCAGCCGTCCGGCCTCGTCGGGCACGAGCCCACCGACGAATTTGATGTGAGTGGGAACAACGCCCAGGACAATGCCTGCTTTCAGAGATATCTCGTCTGCCATGATTCTTCGGATAGGATAAGGTAAGCTTCGAACAAACACGGAATCGGGTAGAATCACCAGAAAAAATCATGGCTCGACTGGAGGAACTCGTGGCGCAGGCCGATGCCTGGCTGAAGATCGCGGAAATTCCCGACTACCCCGGAGCGATGAACGGCCTGCAGGTGGAAAACGACGGCGAGGTGGCGAAGATCGCAGCGGCGGTCGACGCCTGCCTCCCCGTGATTCGTGAAGCCGTGGAACGAGGCGTTCACCTGCTGGTGGTGCATCACGGTCTGTTCTGGGGCAGTGCCCGGCCCTACGTGGGCGCCACTCGGGAAAAGCTCAAACTGGCCTTCGACCACAACCTGGCAGTCTACAGCGCCCATATTCCCCTGGACGTCCACCCCGGACTGGGCAACAACGCCTGTCTCGCCCGCGAACTGGGCTGGCGGGACCCGGAACCCTTCTTTCCCTGGAAGGGGATCCAGCTCGGGTTGACCGCCGAGTCGTCCGCTTCGCGGGAGGAACTGGCGGACCGGGTCGCCGCCATAACGGGCGCTCCGGCCCATCTCTGCCCCGGGGGACCCGTGGTGGCGGGGCGCACCGGAATCATCACCGGAGGAGCCGGGTCCGAGATTTTCGCCGCCGCCGCGACGGGGATCGACACCTTTATCACGGGGGAAGGACCTCACTGGAGTTACCCCGCGGCGGAGGAACTCGGGGTGAATCTCATCTACGGGGGCCACTACGCCACCGAGACCTTCGGGGTCAGGGCGCTGGCGGAGAAGTGGGTCTCCGAGGGGGTTGGGCTGGAGTGGGAGTTCATCGATCATCCCTCGGGCTTGTGACCGGGATGCCTTCCTTTCGCTTGTCTAAATCCGGTAGATCGCGCAGAATGCCCCGATCATGGAGTCTCACGAAGTTCTGAAGGAAGCCTTCGAAAGCCCGACGACCAGTCCCAAAGAGATCGCCTCGGAGATGGGCGTGTCTCTCTCTCTCGTCTACAAATGGGCTCAGCCCAGCACCGAGACCGGGTCGGGCAGCCGGAATCCGCTCGATCGGGTCAGCCAGTTGGTGGAACTGACCAAGCACCCGGGCATCGTCGAGTGGCTCTGTCACGAGGCGGGAGGGTACTACGTGAGGAATCCCCGATGCGAGGACGGTGGCGGTTACGAGGTCGTTCCCGCCACCAACGAGATCCTGCAGCAGTTCGCCGGATTGCTCGGCCTGGTCACCCAGGCAGCCCTCGACAATGCGATCACCCCCGACGAGTCGGCCGAGATCCGGCGGGTCTGGGACAAGCTCAAGGCCTACTGCGAGGGCTTCGTGCGCTGCTGCGAGGAGGGTGACTTCGAGCAGATTCAGAAAGACTTTGGCCGTTGACGGTTTTTCCTCTTTCCGCCGAGCCGTGAACGCCAATCCTCTCCGTCGCTGCTGGGCCGAGATCGATCTCGACGCCCTCCGCTCCAACGTCGTGCTGTTGCGACGACACGCCGGAATCGGACTCATGCCCATCGTCAAGGCAGACGCCTACGGGCACGGGCTGGAACGCGTCACCCGGGCTCTGGTCGGTCTGGTGGAATGGTTCGGGGTGGCCAACGTCAGCGAGGCACTTCGCATCCAGGACACCCTCGGCAGCGCCGCCCCGCGCATCCTCGTGCTCAGCCCGATCACGCCCGACGAGAGGGAAACCGCTGTCCGGCGGCGTTTGTCGTGCTCGGTTTCCTCGATGGATGAGGTCCGGGATTTTGGCGCCGCGGCCCGCCGGATCGGCGAGACGGCGCGGTTGCACGTGGTGGCCGATACCGGGAGGGGCCGCATGGGAGCCGCTCCCGAGGACTTTCCCGCACTGGTCGAGGCGGTTCGTTCTCACGAGAACTGTGCGCTGGAGGGCGTTTCCACCCATTTTCCCAGCGCGGACGAGGATGTCGGTTTCACCGGGCGCCAGATCTCCCTCTTTCGCCGCATGACGGCCGGGTTGGGCTGCGAGGTCCATCTCTCCAACAGCGCCGGAATCCTCGATTTTTCCGGGGACACGGAGTTCGCCACCCTGGCCCGTCCAGGACTTGCCGCCTACGGGATCGCCCCCCTCGAGCGCATGCAGATCGGCCTGAGACCGGTCCTCGCCCTGAAGTCCCGGGTTGCCCTGGTGCGGAAGGTGGCCGCCGGGACCACCATCAGTTACGGCGGAACCTTCGTCACGCCCCGGCCCATGGTGGTGGCTTCGATAGCGGCCGGTTACGGCGACGGGTATCCCCGACATCTTTCGGGGAGGGGGGCCGACGTCCTCGTCGGGGGGAGGCGTTGTGCCGTTCTGGGGCGGGTCACCATGGTCCAGTGGGTCGTCGAGGCCGCCCGCGCCGTCGGGTCGGTCCGCCAGG
>CAZLUZ010000080.1:0-21302 GCA_964562825.1 uncultured Akkermansia sp. | reverse complement strand
ATCAGGTGACATGCATATACTTAACACATCGGGACATTTTTGCACGTCTTAGTAACTGTTAATGAAGATGCCCTCCGCCTCGATGAGGATATCCCCGGACCGAAGCCCCGCGGCCCTGGCGGGAGAATCGTGCTGCACGCTGCGGATCATGAATCCCTTTTCCACCGCCGGAGGTTGGTTCGAGTAGGTGCTGGCAGCCGTGGTTTCGATGATGGCACAGTGCGGAACCTTGGTGATGAATCCGCTGACTCCCAGATAGGCTTCCTGGGCTTGGACTGTCGATGTCGCAAGGAAACAGGCGGTCCCGAAGATGACTCCGAAGGCGTGCTTGATGATGGGTTGGTGTGTGTATGTAGGTTGGACTTTTCTATTTTCGGGATGATTTACCGTTTCCCGGGCCGGTTTTCTATGGGTATAGAAAGGAAGGAAATTTTCGTTACTTCCACCCCGTGAATCGCGGTGTGGAGGGCAAGGGGAGCTTTTTACAAAAACGGTCCGAATTTGTAATCGGAACTCCGATCGCCGCCCGTCAAACGGCCGGTCTTTTCGGGTATGCAAAAAGTCGCCAAAAAAGAGCGGAATCCCGCGGCCCCTGCCGAAACCGGCCGGCACGTTCCGGATCGCCTCTCCCCTTGTGGGGATGGGGAAAAGGTCAATCCTTCGCCGGCGCTCCCGAATCCAGCGACATATCCTGGAGTGAGCCGACAGACTTGGAGTAATTGATTTTCTCCGGGGCCACCGCGCCCCCCGATACGATGAACTGCATCGCCTCGTCGAAGGTCCAGTCGGTCGAAACGATGCGCTCGACCGGCACGATCTCGAGGTACCCGCTGGTCGGGTTCGGTGTGGTGGGCACGTAGACCGCGGCGAGTTTCCGCCCCGTGTCGAAATCCGAGAAAGTTCGCGTGACCAGCCCCACGGTCTTCATCTCCGGACTGGGAAACTCGATCAGAACCACCCGCTGCACGTCCTCTCCGGCGTCTTGATTCATGAGAGTCATCAGTTTCTTGACCGCTCCGTAGATGGATTTCACCACGGGAATTTTGATCATGATCCGCTCGAAGAGTTCGAGAAACCAGCGGCCCACAAAGTTGCTTGTCATCACGCCGAGGGCGTAGACCAGGACGATCACGATAATGACCGAGAAGGTGTTGATGAAATAATCGTTCTTCAGGATCTGGGAGGCCCAGCCGAACCGGTCAACCAGCTTGTCGTGGAGGAAATCGCTGAGCCAGGTGGCCGGCAGTTTTCCGAAAGTCGAGAGAAGATTGACCAGGAAAGTCAGAACGATAACCGTGACGCCCAGCGGGATCAGGGTGATGAGACCAGCGACGAAATACCGGCCCCGGTTCGGTCCCTGGGATTGTTGCTGTTTTTTGGGAGATTCGGACTCTTGTTCGGACATGGCGGAGCCGCAACCTTAACGCAAGCGATGCCGCGTTCAAGCGATGCTATGATCCATCTCCAACCCCGGCTGCCTTTTCAGGGCCACCGGATAACCAGATAGGTCACGTAACCGGCCAGCAGGACGGCTCCCTCCCAGCGGCGGAGGATAAACTGGGTCCACATGAGCGGTAAAAGGACCACCGAGGTCACCACGAGGAAGATCAGGTCCATCCGCTCGAGCAGATTCGGCAGGGGCTGAATCATCCCGGCGACGCCGGCGATGCAGAGAAGATTGAAAAAATTCGACCCCACGACATTGCCCACGGCGAGATCTGTCTGCTTTTTCACCGCGGCAACGATCGAGGTGGCCAGTTCGGGTAGCGACGTCCCCGTGGCGATGATGGTCAGACCGATGAGGGTCTCGTCCACTCCCCAGTTCTCCGCGATGATCACGGCGTTGTCCACAATCAGGTTGGCTCCCCCGACCAGCAGGGCAAGCCCGACCACGCAGCAGAGCAGAGAAAGGCTGAGCCTCTTCGGTTTCTCTCTCGGGATACCGGGCAGGTCGACCTCCACCTGATCCTCCTCGCGCCGCGACAATTTGACGAGGAAGAAGAGATAGACCAGGAGAGCCACGGTGAGAATCGCCGCCTCCCACCGCACGAGCGCTCCTCCGGTGACCACGAAAGCGATGAAAACCCCGGTGGCGAGAAGCATCAGCGGCATGTCGATCCGGATGATGCGGAGCTGCACCTTGAGCGGACAGATCATTGCGGTGATGGCGAGGATGACCACCACGTTGAACAGGTTCGAGCCCACCACGTTTCCCAAAACGATTTCGCCCGTGCCCGTCGCGGCCGCCTGAACCGAAACCGCCAACTCGGGACTGCTCGTGCCAAAGGCGACGACCGTCAGTCCGATGACCAGGGGACTCAGACCGAAGGCGACCGCGATGCCGGAAGCCCCGCGCACCAGAATCTCCGCGCCCGCGATCAGGACGACGAAGCCGAGAAAAAGAAGCAGAAACGCAGTGATCATGGCTGGGTAAAGGCCGGAAGAGCGGGATCTTCGCTCCGATCGCCCGGGAGCGCAAATTTCCATTCGGCGTTCCCCTTCCTCCAGAAAATATCCGGGTTTCCGATGAAACCTCCGAACTTGCCCCCCTGGAAGGAGGCGGGTTGCGGCAGTTCCGAACCGCCCATCACGGGGAATTCGTGATGAACTCCTCAGGAAGCCATCCCTTGGCCCGTTACAAAAGGGCGGCGGTATTGTAACGCGAGGCCCCGAGATCCAACCGTCGAAGTGGTAGGGCCGCCACGGTCCGAAGGAACCCTGATATTGCCGAGATGAGATTGACCCCGCTTTTTGCTGCTGCCGTCTTCGCCGCCCTGCACACCGCCGCCCCCGTCCGGGCCGGATTCGAGGTCCAGGACGGAGACATCATTTTCCACCGCTCCCTTTCTTCCCAATCGGATGCCATCGCGGCGGCGACCAAATCCCGATTTACTCACGTGGGCATTATCTTTGTTGAGAACGGCAGGGAGATGGTCTACGAGGCATGCGGCTCGGTCAAGGCCACTCCCCTGCAGAAGTGGATTCAGAGTGGCAAGGATGGCCACTATGTCATCAAGCGGTTAAGGGAAGCGGACCAACTCGATGCGCGGCGACTGAAGAACGAGGTCCGCAAGATGCGAGGCCGTTGCTACGATCCCTACTTCGATTGGTCCGATTCGCGCATCTACTGCTCGGAGCTGGTCTGGAAGGCCTACTCCCGGGGCTGTGGCATCGAGCTGGGTCAGCCGCAACAGATGCGAGATTTCGATCTGAGCAGTCCCCTGGTCAGGGCGAAGCTGAAGGAGCGCTACGGGAGCAAGGTGCCCCTGGATATGAAGGTGATCGCCCCTTCGGACATCTACTCCTCGGACCACCTGAAGACGGTGGATTCGGGCGGGGGCACGCTCGACCGGGTAACCGGATTCCTCGGACAGCTGCTGAGCCGTGGTGGCTCCTGATCTCGATCATCGAATGGCCGGGGATACCGCGGTGCGGGCCAGCATCTTGACCCCGGAACGGTGGTTGCGCTGGACCCGCTCCGACTTCCTCAACTCGAAGACCTCACCGGTCTCGCAGAAGGCGAAGAGTTCGCCTCCGGGGCCGGCTTTCAACGACCGGATGCCCGGAAGTGCCCCCGTTTCGAGCAGACGCAGGCCCGGATCGCTTTCTTCCGCGGAGAGCGAGGCACTGACGATTCGGCCGCTCTCGTCAGCAAACACGGCCCTCCCATCGAGGAAGGGGAAACGTTCTCCCCGATAGATGACTCCGCCCACATTCTTGCCCAGGGATTCGCCTCGCGCATACTCGATCCTCGGGGAGACGATGTCGCCGGAATGCCGCCGCCGTTGCGAGAGGGGGTAGAGAAAAGAACCCTCGGAGAGGTCCCATCCGAAAAATTCCGCGCCCGCGCCGCTCAGATTGATCTCCTCCAGCAGATCGCGCCCCGAGTCGCTGATGCAGATCCATTCCCGAAACGGATCGACCGAGATCGAATGGGGCCGGCAGAGGCCGTAGGCCCAGAGTTCGGGCAGGGTGCCGCTGACAAAGTAAAAGGGATTGTCCCGGGGAATGCGGTAGGCTCGATCCCTCCCCGGTCCAATCGGATCGATGCGCAGCACCTTGCCATAGCCCGACTCCAGGTCCATGGCCCGACTCTGCCCGGGACCTTCCAGATCGGCGACCCCGATGATGAGGCAGGCCCGATGATCGAAGGCGAGATCGGTGATCGATTGTCGCCCCTCTCCGGGAGCCGCGATTCTCATGACCTCGCGCTGGTCACCCGCCAAGGTCCCGGAAAACGGGTCCCTGCACCGCAACTCGTAGATCACCTCATCCCGATTCCAGGGGACAGACGGAGGAAACGCCAACGCCCCCTGCCCCCGCCGCTCGGTGACGACGAGGTAGAGCTTGCCCTCCCCCTCGCTCCCCTCGGTAAGGAAGTCGGGGTGAACAGCGAGGTGAGAACAACCGCCATTCGTGTCGAAACCCGGCGAGGCGAAACGAAAAAAGGGGGAAAACTCAACCTCCTCCCCTTGGTCCGGGCCGCTTTTCAGGATGACACCGTCGCGCTGCAGCACAAAGACCAGACCTCGTGAATCGCAGCCCAGATCGACGGGGTCCTCGGCCCGCACAAAGCGACGGAATTCACCGTCGAAACTGCTTCGCTCCAGCGTTACCGCACCCAGCGCGGCGGGGTCTGGCTCGATTTCACTCGACGGATTTGTCCACGCCGCAAAGCACAGATAACCCACCGCTCCACACGCCGCGGAAAAAAGAAAAACGAGCAGCCTCATCACAAAGGTGCGGACAAGAAGTCCTTGTTATAAAAATTACGGTAATCACCTAAAAATTGCAAAGGCGAATTTCAGAGTCAAAAGTTTCCGCAAAATTGCGAAGGGGTTGGCGAACGAGAGTCGCCGCCGTGGCCCGGAACGATCCCTTTTCTCGATCTCCCCTCCCTTCGGGCGGTTTCGTCCTTTCCCGATTTGCCCTCCGCGGGATTTTCCTCGACTCATGTACGAGGAATTCCCGAAGAGACCGAATCATGAAACGGACGATGTGCTTCACCCTGATCTCGATCGCCGCGGCCATGGCCCTGCACCCTCCCGCCCTGGCGATCGAGGTCGCGTCAAACGGCGACTTCAGCACGGAGAAGTCACTGCTCAGCATCAGAGCGAACGGCCTGCCCGGCGACCTGCTTCACTGCGGGCGCTCGCTCCTCAGGGAGACCGATTTTCGGATGGTCGATGAGAACGGCCGGATCGTGAGCGTTTCCCTGCCCCGGCTGCTCGAGAAAAAGGTGCAAGGAAACGTCGTGATCGTCGACGACGCCTTCAAGGCGGATGGTCGGAGCTTTGACTTCAAGGCCCGGCTCGAGGCGAGGGGTGACACACTGGATATCCACTATCGAATCGCCTCGCCGGGACTTACCCTCCAATACATGGCCTTCCGAATCGAGGCCAAGGAGTATGGCGGGCGGACCTATCTTATCGACGGCAAGGAGGGGGTCTACCCCGAACAGATCACTCGGTCGGCTCTGCAGCCGAGAGATCGGATCGAAAGATTCGTCGCTTCCACCGATCAGGGGTGGAATTTCACTCTGGAGCCCGCTGCGAAGAATGGTTTCGGAATACAGGACGCACGGCAATGGGGCATGGATTCTTTTGCTGTGCAGGTCTACGCGGACGACGAGGGCGACATCCGGCTCTCCCTGAAGTTTCCCACGGGCGGCGCATGGGCGACACCCGCGGGTTTCGATTCTTCCCTCAATCTGGTGAAAAACGGCAGCTTCGAGACCGGCCTCAACGACTGGGGCGTCGCTTTCGCCGGGCGGGACCGGTCTTCGACCTACGGACTCGACTCGGACGCGGCCCGACACGGGGACAGGGGTCTTCGCATCGACATCGTCGACGACCCTTCGAATCCTCTGCAGGGCGAGTGGATGAATGCCGCTCTCTCCAGCGAGTTCTTCCAGGCGCCACTCCAGTCCGAGGTGACGTTGAGCGCGGACATCAAGAGCGACCGCGAAGACCTGAACCTTCAGCTCATGATCCGCTTTTACCCGGTGGAAACCGTCTCCAACCGCGGCTCGGTCAAGCTTGGAAAGAGTTTTCCGCTCAAGAAGGGCTGGAATCGCTATGCTTTCTCGGTGCGGCTGCCCCGGGCGCAGCAGGGGGCCTACTCGGCCGCGTTCCTCTTTGGGGCGGGCAGGGAGAGTGCCACCGTATGGGTGGACTCGGTAAACGTCTCCATCGGGCGGGAAACGACCTACCGCCCCCGCCGCGATATTGAGCTGGCGGCCGATACCCCGGCTTTCGACAACCTCTACGAACCGGGAGAACCCGTTCCCCTGAACGTGTCTCTCCGCAACGATTCTCCCGAGACGGTCGAGCTCGGCGTGAGGTGCACTGTTCTCGACCCCTTCTACCATCTGGTGGCCGTCGAGGAGGCGTCCGTCTCCCTCGAACCCGGCTCGACCCTGGATGGAGCCCTGGGAGACTATGCGGTGACTCTGCAGAAGCATGGAGCCTACCGGGTCTACGTCGAGGCCAGGTCGCCCTCGGGCGAAGTGATGGCCGAGCATGGCTTGACCATTGGCATTCTGCCGGACCGGAAGCTCGAGCGAGTGCGGCCCGAGAGCCGGTTCGGAGCCAACATCGGCGGCAACGACTGGTTCCGAAACCTCGATCACGCTTCACGGATCGGGTTTACCTGGTGCCGTCTGGGATTCCCCGCTTCCTGGAACGAGCACGAACCCTCGCCGGGGCAATACAGCGACAGGGCGCGGAGGGAGATGGATGCCGTCCTGGCCGCCCTCAACGAGCGTGGCATGACCCCGATCGTTGCCACAGGTCGCCCCGCCCGGTGGGCCACCTCAGCCCCGGAGGGCTCTTCACAGTGGTCGCTCTACCCGCCCTCCCCAGACCATATGCCGGCCTACGAAGACTTCATGCGCTACCTGGTAGGGAAGCTGAAAGGCAGAGCCTTCGCCTATGAGGTCTGGAACGAACCCGACATCCCGATCTTTTACCGAGGCACCGCGCGGGAGTTCGCCCCCCTTCTCCAAACCACCCACCGGGTTGTCAGGCAGATGGATCCGGACGCCAAAGTTTTTGCTTTTGGCCTCACTCACTACGGAAACAGCGCGAGACGATTTCTCAATGATGTCTTCGAGATCACGGGAACGGACTGCTGCGACGGGGTTTCCTGGCACCCCTACAGACCGGGCCGGGATGATCCGGAAAGCACCTCGATGCGCGACGAGTTTCGGGAAATCCGGGAAGATATCGCGAGGTTCGGCGAACCCAAACCGCTCTGGATCACGGAGGTGGGGTGGTTCGCCCCCCAGAAATGGTCGGTGCCGCACACCCCCTACAAGAACATTCAGGTCGCCAGGGTGCTGCTGCCGGAGGAGTTGTGCGCCCGCTGGTATACGCAACTGGCGGTGACGGCTTTCGCCCACGGTGTGGAGAATATCATGTACTTTATCTTCGAGGAGGGCCACATCACCGACCGCTGGTTCCACGGCTTCGTCGGCCCCGACTCGCGCTCCCTCAAATCGGCGTATTTTTCGGCCGCGGCGTGCGTGCGCAATACCGACTACTCCGATGTTCTGGGCCAGGAACGCCTCCTCGACGATTTGTATCTCACCTCCTTCCTCCGGGAGGGCGATGAGACCCAGGTGCTCTGGAAGGGCAGCGGTTCGGTGGACCTGGAGATTTCCACCTCATCTCCCCTCGCCGGGGAGGACCTCTACGGGAATCCCTTCACCCTGACCCCGAGGGGCGGAAAAGTCTGGCTGACGGTGACCGGCGATGCCATCTACCTGAAGTGCCCGCGAGACGCGATCGAAATCGCTAAAGCCGGCTTTGCCCTGTCGCCGCAGTCGGTGCGAGTGGAACCGGGCCGGCCCGCCCTCATCGGGGTGAGCGGCGTACTGCCGGGTTCCGTCCGGCTGGAATCCGGATTCCTCCAGGAACCGATGGCGGAGTTCTCGGGAGGCCAGGTGAGCCTGGAACCAAGAGACGGTCTGATCCCCGACGAGAAGTACCAGGTTCTGGGAACGATGGGCTCGGGAGACACGGTTCACGGGCGGCTGGAGTGGGCGATCGAGGCGGGGCGGTTTGTCGGCTCCGTGGATCACCCCGTCACGGGCAAACGCGGAGGGGCCGAACCCGGCTCGATTCACGACCAAAAATGAGACGGCATCTTCCCGCGGGAAAAGGCCGCCTCAAAGGACCGCGCCCCTCGCGAGGCGCTCCCGAGACCGAGGAGAATACCGATCCTACCCCACCGCCCGGATCGTCACCGGGCTGGCATTGAGCAGGTTCTCCGAAACCGGACAGCGGTGATCCACTTCCTCCAGAAAAGCCTGTTTTTCCTCCAAAGTCATATCCGCGTCGACCTCGGCCTCGATGGTAAAACCGGTAAAACCGATGCGTTGGTCGGTCTCTTTGCCCAGAAGACCGTCGGTGTCCAGCTCCCCTCCCACGGTGAGTGAAATGCCGCGGACGGGCAGCTTTCGCTGTTTTGCGATGATCCGGGCGATCGAGAGCACGCAACCCCCCAGCGAAAACATCAACAATTCCAGCGGAGTGGGTCCCGTGTCGGTTCCCATGGCGTCCTTCGGCTGGTCGATTTTGACCTGGTGACCGCGGATCTCTGAAGAGACGGCGAAACCCTGGTCGATTTTGGCGGATATGGAGACTGACTTCTTCATCGTTGACCAGTGAAGGAGCGGGTCGAGCCTCGCGCAAGCGGGATCTGCAATCCGGCGCCAAATCCGAGTCGCCCAGTCGACCGCGGAGCCTCTATTCGAGGTTGTGGCGTTCTTTCATGGCCAGATAGACCATGTTCGAGACCTCGCGGATCACGTCGCCCCTCGCGCTGATCCACGTGCCATAGGAGGAGGTCCGGCGACTGCTTTCGATGATTCCTATGATGATGTAGGGGTAGCGTTTTCCATCCCTGCCCCGCGCGTTGAGAATACCCATGTCTCCGCAACACATCGCGGTGCTGCCCGTCTTATTGTAGACCAGCGTGCCCTCCGGAACCCGCTTGGCGTCGTCGTACAGACGATCGCGTCCCGGGAGGAACATGAGCCGGCGCAGCTCGTCCGACATCGGGAGATTCCCCTTCCAGAGGGCGTGGAGAAAGCGGCCGTAGTCCAGGGCCGAGGCCTTATTGCCGTAAGTGCCGCCGCCTTTGGGAATGTACTCGACCAACCGGATATCCTTGATGATGTCACCATAATGGGTCCGCAGCAACTGCTCCGTCGCCTGCGGCCCTCCGACCTGACGCATCACCCAATTCGTAGCCGGATTGTCGCTGACCTGAATCATCGCCTCCATGTTCGCCTTACTCTTCGGCCCATAGATGAATTTCCCCTCTTTCACGTTGTGAAAAAAGGCGAGTGCGACCATCGGCTTGATCATGCTGGCGGCCTGCAGGGGCACATCCTCGTTGATGCTGACCAGGGTCTCCCCGTCGGTGAGATCGTGCACATACCATGCAGTGCGTTCGTTCGAGGGAATGCGTCCCGCCCCGCGCAGACGCTTGATATAGCTGTCGATTTCCCGTTCCAGCTGGCTCGGGGGAGGTTCCGCCTTTATCTCCGGAACGGAGAGCTCCGGTTTTTTCGGAGGGAGGGGGGCAAGCGGTTCAAAGGCTCCCGGATTGAGAAATCTCGCCTCATCCAGCACGATTGCGGCGCTCTGCTCCTCCCGGAACGAGGCGTCGAGTCCACGGGGCTTCAGGACCTCGGCATGCCGCGAAGCGAGCGCGCGGACGGATTCGAGATCTCCCTCCATCTGGTAGACCACGACATAATTCCCCGACGCCGATCGCTCCACGACGAGCCGCTTGCCCACATCCGGACCGAGCACATCGTAGATCTGCTCGAACACGGACTGAGCCTTGGGCAGGCTGGTGGTAAGAAAATAGCTGATGTTGTACCTTCCCGCAGTCTCCCGGTCCGCGATAGGTCGGATGGTTTCACTGGGAAAATCCCCGAGAAGTTCCGCATGCCGTACCGCCACAGCCTCCGTGGAAAGGAGGTCGCCGTTTCGGTCGTAGATGACCCCGTAGCCTTCGGCCGTCTGGATCATCTCCAACTTGGCCGCCACGTTCGGACCAAGAATCTTGGAGATGCGCTTCTTTTCCTCCAGGGCCGCTTCTCGATTCTCATTCCAACTGTAGACGATGTCGAACTTCGGCGTCGTATCGGCGATGGACGCCGCTGGGCCAAGGGTGAAAACGATTCCCCACAGCCGAATCCCGGCGACGAGGATCGACGCAGGTGTCGGCATAGGAATTAAGACGTCGAATCTTCTCTTGGCGGAAAATGATCGGTTCATCTCTTGCCAAAAACGGGCGGTCCGGCTGCAAGATGAGCAGGAAATGCCAAGGGACAACGGGATTCAAGCGGAAAACTCCCGTAGAACCCCCAAAACGGGCTGGAAGCGCGTTGCCGATTGCTTCACCTGATCGAGGAGAAGGAGAGGTTCAGTCGTCCTCTCCTTTTTTCCACCAATCATTGGGGCGCTCCCAGGGCTCCAGCGTTTCGCCCCGATCGTCGGACTCGAAAGAATCCTCCACATAAAGTGCGTCGGCGTCTTCACGGGCCAGTTCTTCGAGAAGCTGCTCCAGGTCATCTGGCTCCTCAATCAGCCTTTTCTCCCGCCAGATGAAATAACCAAAGGCCATCGCGATCCCGCCGAGCATGCCGACAATCATGCCGACAAGAAGAAAAGCGAGGACGGAGCGACCTTCCACATTCGCACTCACCCCCGTGCCGAACTCGGAGCTGCGCCAGTTAAGGGCCAGATCAATGACTGCCAGGGTAATGAGAACGCCTCCCCCCACATAGGCCACCCTCTTCCACGACAATCCCGAAAAGCACTTCTTCATAACGAAACCCTGAGCCACAATGGAGCGGAATCTATCAAACGCGAGTTTTGAATCCAATAAATTTCCCTTTCTTGTTGATTTTTTTTGGATAGTGAATGGGCTGGTTGCAGAAAATCTATCAAATTTGAGAAAATTGAACGGTTCAGCCCGCCTTTTGCTTAAGAAGCATTGAAAAACCTGTGAAATAAGAAACCAAAGGCTCAAGGAAAATTCAGAAACGCTTTTGCCCCATTTCTCCGTGATTCCATGTCGAGTATTCTCCATCGCCGCGTTGCTGTTCTGAATGTCGTCGGTCTGTGTCGCAGATTGCTGGGTCCGGCCACCCCGTTTCTCTCCCGCTTCGCGCGAGAGCACGGTATCTCGTCGGTTCGCCCTGTTCTTCCTGCTGTCACTTCAACGATGCAGGCCACCTATCTCACGGGAAAACTTCCGCGTGACCACGGTATCGTGGCCAACTACTGGTATGACCGGGATTACGGGGAGCACCGGGCATGGAAGCAATCGGATCGGCTGGTTGACTCCCCCAAAGTCTGGGAAATGCTCCGGGAGCGCAACCCGGCCTTTTCCTGCGCCAAGGTGTTCTGGTGGAACAACCTCTATTCTTCGACGGATTACTCCATCACCCCCCGCCCGATCTACTGCGCCGACGGAAAAAAGGTGTTCGATATCCAGACCTGGCCGATGTCGCTCCGGGAGGAGATCAAAAGCGACTTGGGAGATTTCCCTTTTCCCGCGTTCTGGGGCCCCCGCGCGGGGCTCGCCTCCTCGCAGTGGATTGCGGCTTCGGCCAAGTGGTTCGAGCGGAAGTTCGCCCCACACCTCAACCTGGTCTATCTCCCCCACCTCGACTACAACCTCCAGCGCCTGGGCACGGACCCGGCAAGCATCGAGAGCGATCTGGGAGAGATCGACAGCATCGTGGAGGATCTGGTCGGATTTTTCCGTGAGCGCCAGATCGACCCCATCATCCTCAGCGAGTATGGCATCACGCCAGTGACCGGACCGGTCTGGATCAATCGCGAATTTCGGAGGCGGGGATGGATCGTCTGCCGGGAGGAGCTGGGCAGAGATCAGCTCGACCCGGGAAACTGCGGCGCCCTGGCCATCTGCGATCACCAAGTGGCCCACGTCTATGTGAACCGGCCTTCGCTGAGCAGCGAGGTTGCCGGCGTGCTGGCGGAGATGGACGGAATCGCCCGGGTGTATCCGGCGGACGAACTTTCGGTGGTGGGCCTGAATCATTCCCGCTCGGGAGATTTCGTCATTGTGGCGGAGGAGGACCGGTGGTTCGCCTACCCCTTCTGGCTGGAGGATTCGCGGGCGCCGGATTTTGCCCGCTGTGTCGATATCCATCGCAAACCCGGTTACGATCCCGCCGAATTGTTTCTCGATCCGGCGATTCGGTTCCCCCACCTCAAGGTCGGTTGGAAATTGCTGCGCAAAAAGATGGGCTTTCGCACCCTCATGGACGTCATCCCGCTCGACGCTTACCTGATCCGCGGCTCCCACGGAGCCATCCCGGCCTCCACTCTGGACTACCCTGTGCTTATGGCGAGCGGTGACGAGGCACGCGATGAAGAAAACCCCCTCGACGCCACCGAAGTTTGCGCCGCGATCTTCCGAGCCGCGACCCGGCCAAATTGCGATTGATGTATTTGGCGAAACGCCCTGCTGATATCCGCCATCGACGTCCGGGGAGAATCTGAAAGGATGCCTTCATGATCCGGCCTCTCCCAATTTCGATTCTGATCCTTCTCGCCTGCCTGCAGTTTCTGGCGCTGGGGGTTGAGCCCGCTCCCGCCGAGTTCGACACCGGCCGTCCCCGGCCTCCGCGGGACGGTTTTCCCGTGATGGGTTCCGGATTGGCCATGAGCCACGGATATTTTCGAGCCCTGCCCAAAGGGGAATTAGCGGGCTGGACCGTCTCTCTCTGGTTCCAGCCGACATCGGAAGCCGGCGGAGAAATCTTCAACATCGTCCTCCAGGAGAAAAAGGGTGAAGCGCTCCGCATCGTCTATGACTCAGGCTCCGTCAGTTTGCTTGGGCCCGGTCGCGGGAATCGGCCAGACTGGCTCGTGGCCTCGAAGGAGGGAGCGGTGCCGCCGGAATCCTGGCACCACGCCGTCGTCACCAGCGGCGGGGAGGAGGGGACGGCACTCTATCTCAACGGCGAAAAGGTCGGATCGGGAAGATCGCTGGGGTATGCCACCTCTTTCGACAACTACCACTTCGGTGCGGGTATCACCGAAGGCGGCGCCTTTGAGGCCTATTTCGACGGGTTGATCGATGACTTCCGACTCTATGATCGCCCCCTGCGGCCTGCGGAGATCGCGGATCTCCATGGAGACATCGAACCGGATGACTCGCTGGTGGCTTTCAACGACTTCGAGAATGTCAGCCACCGCGATCTCGCCCGATACTCCGGAGGCGACCGCGATGAGTCCTTCCTCGAGGAGGGGCGGACGCTCTACGAGGCCCATTGCGCCATTTGCCATAGCAAGGACGGGAAAACTCCCCCCATCAATCCGCTGGCTCGGATGTTTACCCGGCATCCCATGGAAAACGGGGGCGACCCTTTCAGCATGTTCCAGACGATCACTTACGGTTATCGCAACATGATGCCTTCCCCGCAGCTTTCCCCGGAAGAACGATACCAGGTGATTCACTATATCCGGGAGAGAATCATTCGGGATCACGCGCCGGACCTGTACGTTGCCATCGATTCGGCATATACCGAGACGATGCCGGACAATCCCACCGATTCGGGAGAGGAGGCCGCGAGGGTTCTGGCGCTAGCGGGCACCGGTTACCTCCGCGACTACGGCGGGGCTCTCATCTCTCCGGTGAGGGGCCGGGACGAAGGCAGCAGCAGTCCCAACGCCCTGACGATAGACCTCGGCGAGGAAACCACGATCAGTTATGATCTCGGCACGATGCGGTCCATCGGCGCATGGCGCGGCGGTTTCCTCAACTTTGCGAACACGCTGCACCACAAGCTCCGCGCCAGTGAACTCCCGGACAACCGGAGTTTCCAGCGAATCCCCGGCGCCGATCACTGGCGCTGGGCGTGGGGTGGCAAAGCGGAGAATCGGGTTCCGGACATCGGTCCCGCGACGGTCTGGCCCGAGGACCAGGTCCGCTATCGGGGACACCATACCTACGGGGATGACATCGTCATTTCCTACGCCGTTCAGGAACGAGGCGTCCTGGAGAACCCGCGAATCCTTTTTCGGGGCGGGCAAAAAACTCTTCGCCGGCGGTTGACCGTGGCTCCGGGAGAAAACGCCATCGAAGCAGTGGTGCTCGAAGGGAGGGATTCGCCACCGGAAATCGATGGATTCGACGCTACGGCGAACAGTCTTTTTGCCCGGTTGGACGGGGAGGGAACCTCTCCGGAATGGAGGATCAGCCAACGGGGCGACCTCGTCCTTCGCCTACCGGCCTCGACCGAGCCAATCCACCTCGAAATCGCCATTTCGGATAGTCGGTTATCGATGCGGACAGAGCCTGCCGATCTCGGCGACTTGACCGGTGGAGGCCCTTCGCGATGGACCACGACGCACGGGATGTCGGGCCGGCTCGGTGTTTCGACTTTCCAGGGCTATGCTCTCGACACCCTGCCCGTGCCCCTGGCCAATGCCTACAACACCTGGATGCGGACCTCCTGCCTGGCTTTCTTCCCCGATGGCCGGCTGGCCGTGGGCACGCTCTCCGGGGATATCTGGATCGTCTCCGGGATCGATCGAGCCCTGGAGGAGGTGGTGTGGAAGCGGTTCGCTGTTGGCCTCTATGAGCCGATGGGAATGAAAGTGGTCGACGGCATTCTCTCCGTGGGAACGAGAGGCCGCATTGTGAAACTCCACGACAGGAACGGCGACGGCGAGGCCGATTTTTACGAGGCCTTTTTCAACGAACCCGAACCTGCCCCGGGCTGGCATGCCTACAATTTCGATCTCGAGGTCGGCGGAGACGGCTCCTTCTACTACGCCCGCGTGGGCGGTTTCAGCAATTGGTCCATTCCCGGGGGGATGGTGAGGGTTGCCTCCGACGGCCGGAGCTGGGAGGTGATTGGAGAGGGCATGCGGGTGCCCAACGGCATCGGTCTGCTTCCCGATGGCAGGATCACTTTTGCCGACAACCAGGGGAACTTTGTTCCTGCCAGCAAGATTTCGATCACCGGCAAGGGTGATTTTCACGGCGCCGGGAATTGGAGGGAGAGGGATGGGGACTACAATCCGGAAGAGATCGTGCCGCCCATCATCTATATGCCCCAGGAACTCGATTCTTCTTCGGGCGCCCAGCTCTGGGTGGATGGGGACGAGAGATTTGGTCCCCTGGGGGGGCGTTACTTTCACACCTCATACGGGAGGGCCCGGACCCTCTACCTGATGCTTGATGAATTTGAGGACGGCCTGGTTCAGGCGGCGGCTTTTTCTCTGCCGATGGCGATGGAGAGCGGCACCATGCGGATTGCGAAGAATCCGGCCGACGGACAACTTTACACCTCTGGCTTGACGGGTTGGCAGGCCGGGGCTACCCGCGAGGGGAGCATCCAGAGAATTCGATATACCGGGGAATCCGGGCTCTATCTCCTCGACGCGCGGGCCCGCAAGGGTCGTGTGGAGTTGACCTTCAACCGTCCGGTGATGACCCCCGCGGGGATTGAGGACGGGGAGGACTGGGCGGTGGAAGCGTGGAATTACCGTTGGTCTGAGCGGTATGGGTCGCCCCGGTTCCAGGTGACCCGACCGGGTCGTGAGGGAACCGATCGGTGGGCGATTCGGCGGGTTCACTTTGGAGACGAGGGGCGGCGTCTTATCCTGGATATCCCTGATTTGCGGCCCTGCCACACGCTGCGTCTGGATTTTCGTATCACGTCAGAGACGGGCGAAGAACTCAGCGGCCCCGTCTATTTCACCATCCACCGGTTGCCCGATTGAGAGACTCGAGAGCTCCACACAAGAGCGACACACAACAACACACAAGGGGACCAACACACAAGGGGACAGGACAACTGTCGCCGTTTGGACCGCTGTCCCCGCCCTCGATTCGCTTCAACCTCACGAACGCCAGGGCAGCGAACGCCCGCCGCATACACAAAGGGACATACACAAAGGGCCACATACACAAAGGGACAGGACAACTCTCCTACTGTCTCCCGACAGATAAAGGGACAGCGACAGATAGGGGGACACGACAGATAGGGGGACACGACAGATAGGGGGACAGGACGACTGTCGCCGCTTGTGCCCCTGCTTGGACCGCTATCCCCGCCCTCGATTCGCTTTCGCCTCACGAACGCCAGGGTGGCAAACGCCTGCCGCATACACAGAGGGACACATACACAGAGGGACAGGACAACTGTCCGTTCACAGAGGGACGGGACAACTGTCCGAGATGGGCACCAGGGTAGAACCGTGATTCAAGTGACTTTAAGGGAAGGCCAGCCCGCTCAACTCATCTCACAGCGGGCAGCATGACCATCTCGGGCGACATGAAACGGTGATCGCCGCCGAAAGTGCGCGCGATCGAGGGAAAACCATTGCCTCCGCTTATATTTCTCAGACCCAAAGCCGGAACTCTCGCCGAAATAGCTCATTTCGCGAGCCGTTGGGCATTTCTCAGCGTTTCCTCGCCGTTACCGTGAACCTATGAACCTAATGCAGTTCCTACCCTATGAACCCATTGCCCAACCTTGCCCAAAGCCCAGAGAGACTTGGACGAGTGACAAAATGGCAGGCATGAAAAGATTCAGCCTCCGATCACGAGGAACGATCCAAACGCACCGAGTCGAATCGCCACGGGGATGCTACGCCCCTAGCTTGCTACGGCGGATAGCCGATGACGTTCACCCTCAGATCTCTGAGAACAGTCAGATCTCCCCATGCAGCGCCCCGCATCTTTCGAGCGCCGGTTTGCCTGCGCGACTTCGTCGACACCAACCGATCACGTTTTAACTCAAATACCCGGTCGACGAAGGATGCCGAACCGATAATGGCTCCATCAGTAAAATAGCGAACGCGATGACAGATCACTTCATGCAAAGGCAACTTCCCCCGTTGCAGAATCTCCTCTTCGACTTCCTTCGCAGAAAAGCCTTTACGTGCCTTGGCCCCAGTGACCGGATCAGCCGAACACTCGATGCCTTTCTCGAACAGTTTCTGGCGATAATCCGAATCAACTTTTGACCATTTCACCCGCGCATGGTTTCCCTGGTCCGCCTTGAAAATCGAACTCAACCCGTCCCTCAACATCCGATTTCCCGCCAGCGCAGCAGAATACCCGCACCAACGATATTTCTCTGGACGATCCACGATTGCTGCGCGAATCGGGTTGAGATCGATATACGTCGATACCGAAAGCAACGCCTCTGCGGATATCTCCACGATAGGGCTCTTGAAACGCCCCTCCCACAAGGTGCCTCTGCGGTTGGTTTGCTTGTTGATATAGATTGTAATCCGCTGGTTCACCTCCTTCATGAACTCCGAGAGATTCGCCCGCCTCTTTTCATAGCGATCGAGAATGCTCTGGATTTGAATCGCGACCGTTTTCGGACTGCTGCAAGCGGCGGCCCGATTGAACTCCTGTCTCAAGTCCCTGAGATATTCAGCGCTGTAAAGCACCTCAACGGACTCCAGAAGTGAATCCCGATTCAAAGGTTTGAGGCTGGAAGAAGGCGGCACTCGCACCAAAATATGTACATGGTTGGACATGACCACGAAGTTGATCAAGTTGACCCCCATCAACTGAGCGGATGCCAGAATTATCTGCTGAATTCTCTCCTTATGTTGATCCGTAAACAGGTGCTGCCCTCCTACCACCCGGGAAATACAGTGGTAGGCACAAAGATCATCTTCGAGCAGAATGCGCGGCGTCCTCATGTCCAAAACTGATTTAAAAGTGTTATCTTGAACACTTCAAGCGGTTTTTTCGAAATTTACCAAACTTCAGCGCCCTTCCCTAAAGTGCGAACCGTCAAGAGACTGGGCTTCGCGACTTTTGATGACCTCCTCTGCCTCTGGCTAATGTCGAAAACCTCTTCCTGTCGGGAGATTCGTCCCGTCCCTTTATCGTGCTCTGTCCCCTTATCGTGCTCGGACCGCGTGTCCCGAAATCGCGCGCCCGGAGATTTGTCCTGTCCCCTTATCGTGTGGGGAAAGGCCGGAAGAAGGCAAGCGCCGACGCCGGGTCGGTTTGATGCCGCAAACCGGCAAACAGCCAACAGTCCCTAAGCTCGCGGCGCACTCAGCCTTCCAGCCTCCGCACCGATCCCACCTCGACCCGCCTGCCCGCATCCGCCGAGGCAATGGCCGCAAACGCCAACTCCAAGCTGATGAGGTTCGTCTCCGCCGCATTCGAAGGCTCGCGGTCCTCCTCTATCGCACAGAGCAACTCCCCCATCGTGCCCTGGAAACCGTCCGGGTCCCACCGCCCCTCGAGCCGGGGCCGACAAAAACCGTCAGCGGTAACCAGGGTGACCTGCTGCTCATTCAGATTCGGCCCCACACTGCGCAGCTTTGCTCTCTCCCCAATCAATGTCGTCCGATCCTCTCCGCCAAACCGGGAACTCCCATCAAAACTCAAAGTGGCCATGGCATCCCCGTAGTCTATCGCCACCTGACCCAACAGCGGCGGAGCTACGTCCTGGGTGGCTGACCGCACGATATTCGCGTAGACACCCCGAGCACGCCGGAACCCAAACAGAACCGTCACAATGTCGAACCAGTGAATGGCAAAATCGTAGAGAAGCACATGGTGGATCTCCTCAAATGACGTCCCCCTGATCCAATTGTGGTCCCAATCCACCTCACAGTGAATGCACTCGACCCTGCCGGTAAGCCCGGCACCGACCGCCTGACGGAAAAAGCTCCAATGCGGAGCCCAGCGCCCATTGTGGTTGACCGCCAATTTCAAGCCCCGCTCCCGAGCCAGGGCAACGAGCCGATCCCCCACTTCCAGGTCGAGGCAAAACGGCTTCTGACTGAGAACGTGTTTCCCGGCGTGCAACGCCTTTTCGATCACCTCGACCCTGTCGCGCGGGTGCGTCGCGGCATCAATGACGTCGATGTCTTCGCGCTCCAGCAGCGCCTCCATGCGGTCGAATACTTCCGCCCCGGGACAAAACTTCGCCCGGCGCTCGCGCGCCCGCTCCACATTCACATCGCAAAGGGCAACCACCTCGTAGCCGCCGTTGCGGTAGGCGGTCAGGTGCTGGGCGGTAATGCCACCACATCCGACCAGCCCGATTCGGGGTCGGTATGTTTTCGGGTTCTGAGGCCGGTAAGGAAGGTCCGGAACCGGAATGGACAACTCGGCGGCATCCGCGCCAAACCCGTAATTCTGTTCATCACTCATATTCTTTGGGCTCCTATTGAATCAAAGGAACGGTCCTCTTTTCCGCCGCACTGAGCACCGCAGTATCGACGATCTGCTGACCGATCCGGCAGTAGGCCGGGGAAAGCGGCCCGTCCACCGCCTCGCCCTGCTCGAGGCGATGAAGAAAATAGTCGACGGGGTTGTCAAAAGGAGATTTCAAATCGTCGACTGGAACTTCCTTTCCCTCCAGCATGTCTCCCGTCTGCACACGGATCGTCGGTTCGAAATCGTAGCTGCTGATCGTTCCCCCGGTTCCCACGACGACAAATCCGCACTTCGGCTGCGGCTGGTGCGACCAAGGATCCGTAAAGGTGCCCCACCGGGTCTCGAACTTGGAAAGCCCAGAGGCATAACGCGCCACGGTGACACTGTGCTCGTCGACCTCCAGACCCGCAGGTTCATCGACCACCGTGGTCACTTCGATGGGTCTTCGACCACCGAGGAACCAGGTGCCCAAGGTTACCCCGTAACCCAGGTAATCCTGGAGCGAACCGCCCGCGGCCTTCTTCCAGTAAAACCAGCTATCCGCCTTTACCCCGGGCTCTTTCTCGATCTTATCCGCCCCATGACGGAGCGGTCCCCGATTGCCATCGTAGTAGTGCACCTCGGTCACCTCCCCGATGGTACCCTCATCGATCAACCTCTTGGTGGTGACATGGGCTGGGTACCAACGGAGCGGCCAGTTGATCATCATCTGTTTCCCCGACTTCTCCATCGCGTCAATCATCCGGTCGGCATCTGCCAGATTGGCGGCAAAAGGTTTCTCCACCAGAACGTGGACCCCGAAACCGGCCACCTCGACCAGCGCATCGGCGTGGTCACCTGTCGATGGACAGAGAATAACCAGATCAGGCCGGACCGACTCGAGGCATCGAGCCACATCGGTGAAAATAGCCTCTTCCGGAAGGGCAAATTTCCCGATAGCTTCTTCCATGGGACCGCGCTCACGGTGACAGACCCCGACGATTTCCGCCCGGGGCGATGCGGCCACCTGTCTCAACAGGTCACCCATGTGCATGTGGTCAAAATTGACCCCGGCAATTCGATATTTCTCACTCATGCTGTTTCTTCCTTGAAGGCGTAGGTTCGGGATGGGTTATCGACAAAGATCGATCGCCACTGGGCATCGGTCAGACCCCGGGATTTCATCAGGACGGTGAATTCGTTCAGGAGAAAACTGAGGCCCGGGGCTCCCCCATAGGCCTTCCAATAGGCGGGGCGTGCCGCATCCATGCCAAGAAGGATCTGGCTCTCAAAATCCCCTATCAGTTCGAGGATCAGATCCAGGGTCGGGTTTCCCCTCCCCTCTGCCCATCGAAATGCCGAGTCATACTCCACCTTCACCCCGGTGCTCAGAATCTCGCGGTGGTAGCCGAAATCCGGTCTCTTGTCGGTATGGGAAAGCACGACGTGTTCGAGATCGACCCCCGCCTGGGTCAACGCTTCCACCTGTTCCAGAGCCGCGGTCCCCTGCTCGGTATGCGTCAGGATGGGCGCCCCGGAACGCGTGTGCGCCGCTCCCGCCGCGTCGAAGATTTTCCGATCCCGATCACTCAAACGATTCGGTCCCGAGGCCACCTTGATCAAGCCGGCTCGCGATGTGCTCCGCCTGACCAGGGGACCGCCATAGTCCCACTCGTCGATCCCTTCTGCGATCTCGGCGACGAAGAGGTCGCTGATTTCCTCGGCCGAATAGGAGAAACTCCAATGTCCCGAATCGTAGTAGACCTCCCGGTGCAGACCGGTGGGAGCGAGAATATGGACACCGGTCCTTCGTGAGATTTCTGCCAGTTTTATCACATTGCGCCCACAATCACAGGGCATGGAATCCACCATGGCCCGCCCCCCGTCCGCATGGAAACGACAGAGCTCCGCCACGGCATTTTCGACCGAATCGAGGGAAAACTCGGGAAAGCGATCGGTGGACGTGCTCGGATCGATGATCAGATGCTCGTGAGCATAACAGACACCCAGGTCCATCGGATCCAAATCTCCCAGAACGGTCCTCCCCCTGCCAGCCGCCATCATTTCTCCAAAGACTACCACTCACCGGCCCCAAGAATACGAAAGGCCTGCCC
>CAZLUZ010000079.1:0-21692 GCA_964562825.1 uncultured Akkermansia sp. | reverse complement strand
CACCCAGGTTCCCGCCGCACGTCACATGCCGGGAAGGTCCGGGTGATCCTCCGAACTCTCCTCCATCTTTTTCAGCACGATCGACATGTCTTCGACTCCGTCCCACACGTGCTGGGCGACGTAAATGGGCGCGTCCTGCTGGACCGCCATGGCGATGCTGTCGCTGGGTCGTGCATCGATCTCCAGGATTTTCTTCTTGTCGAGCAACTCGTTCTCCGCCTCCACGATCAGCCTCGCATAGTAGACGGTGTCGGAGAAATCGTTGATCACCACCCGGCTCACGTGGGCTCCCAGCCCGGTGAGGACATCCGCGAAGAGATCGTGGGTCTGTGGACGCGGCTTGGGGGTGCCCAGCAGAAACATGTTGATCGCCGACCCGACGGCGTGATCGACGTAGATCACAAAAACCTTCTCCGCATTCCCCAGGAAAACGGCGGAACCCGCACTCGTCGGGAGCACATTTTTCACGTCGACTTTTACCACAGGTTTATCCATAAATTCTCCCCTTAACCTTACTACAAAGGACCGGTTTTCCCAGCCAGGTGTTGAAAAAGCATGCCATCGATTTGCTCCGCACCCCACCTTTTTCCCTGCCCGGACGCCCTTCCCCCGCCTCCGAGGATCCGTTCACAGTCCCGCCGCCCGCTCCCCTTGCTCCCTGTGCTCTCGCGCGACCTGGATGTATTTTTCCGCCCAGGCCCGGATACCCCGACGCTCCTCCTCGTCCAGCGCCCGCACCACCCGGGCGGGAGAACCGAGGATGAGGCTCCCCTCGGGCACCACAGTCTCTCGCGTCACCAGTGCGCCGGCACCCACGATGCTGCGCGCCCCGATCACGGCACCGTCCATGATCACTGCGCCCATCCCCACGAGACATTCGCTTTTTACCACACAGGCGTGCAACAAGGCCCGGTGACCCACCGTCACGTAATCGCCCACCACCGTGCCGCGGTCGCTCGCCAAATGAACCACCGTGCCGTCCTGGATGTTCGAGCCCTCCCCAATCTCGATCCGTTCGATGTCCGCCCGCAACACCGTCTGGTACCAGATACTCGCCCGTTCTCCCACGACGACGTCGCCGAGAACACAGGCCCCGGGCGCCACGAAGACGTCCCTTGCCAATTTCGGTTTTTTACTCAGGTGCGTGCAAATCATGGCCCAAATTCGTGCAACTATTCGGATGCGGAAGGCGTCGAACCCGCTTAGTTTGGTCGATTCCGCCCCTCCGCCGGGGCGAATGAAACGAAAAAAAAACACTTTACTATTAAATTCTAACCTTTAAAGGAGACCCGATGAACAAAGGAGAACTGATTGAAGCAGTCCGGGGAGCCCTCGGCGAAGACACCACCAAAAAAGCAGCAGAGGAAGCCGTGTCGGCTGTTCTCGATTCCATCGTGCACGGCCTCAAGGAGGACAGCATGGTTCAGGTGATCGGCTTCGGCACTTTCGAGATCCGCAAGCGGGCCGCGCGCAAAGGGATCAACCCCCAGACGAAAAAGCCGATCGATATCGCGGCCTCCAAGACCATCGCTTTCAAGCCCTCCTCCACCCTCAAGGCGGGACTCTAATCACGCTTCTTCCCGAAGCAGATATCGCCGGGCGCTTCGTTCATCCCGAAGCGCCCGTTTTGTTTTCCGGCACTGCCTCCTCCCGCTCGGGCAATGCCTCGCAGCGGGCTCGCCACCCCGGAAAATTCCAGCCATTGGGAAACCTCGCGCACTGGTCCGGTTTCACCGGATGCACCCGACACTCCCGCCCCTCGAGCAGGACGCAGGTGTGCCCACCCTCCTTCTCGGCCAGCGTCAACCCCGACCGGTTGCGCCTCAGTTCCGTGAACTCGGCAATGAAGCGATACACCGACAACCCGAGATGCTCCGCCATGCGCTGAATCTCGGCGTCGCTCACCACCACCTCACCCGGCCACTCGCAACAGTTCGTGCAGCGCTGGCATCGGTAAAAAACTCCCTCCTCCATGTCGTAGGTCGCCATCGGTCAAAGAAAGAAGGTCACCTCACAGAAACCACCAAATTCATGCCGTAAAACAAGACAAATTTCTACGATCCATAAAAAACAGACTCACGACACTCGCCGTGGAGAGGGTTGGTAAAAGATGGCTGGTCATGTTATGTTTTGATCGCTTCCCGCTTTCCATGATGGGAAAGTCCGCTATTAAACCTGAGCAACCTCCCGGACTCCAACTCAACTTACATGACAGGAAAAATATTCGGTGCAATCTCCAATGACATCGGCATCGACCTGGGCACGGCGAACACACTGGTTTATGTGAGGGATCAGGGAATCGTGCTGCGGGAACCTTCCGTTGTCGCGGTGAAATCGGGCACCAACAGCGTTCTCGCTGTGGGGGATGACGCGAAACGCATGCTGGGGCGGACCCCCGGCAACATCGTGGCGATTCGCCCGCTCCGCGACGGAGTCATCGCCGATTTCGAGGTCACCGAGGCGATGCTGAAGCATTTTGTGCGCAAGGTTTCGCAGCGAAAACCCTTTTTCTTCCGCCCCCGCATCATGATCGCGGTCCCTTCGGGGATCACCGAGGTGGAAAAGCGAGCCGTCAAGGAATCTGCCGCCGCCACCGGCGCCAAGGAGGTGCACCTGATCGAGGAACCGATGGCCGCCGCGATCGGCGTGGGCCTGCCCGTCCAGGATGCCGCCGCGAACATGATCGTCGACATCGGCGGGGGAACCACCGAAGTCGCCATCATCTCCCTCTCCGGTATCGTCTACAGCAGGAGCGTGCGCGTCGCCGGAGACAAGCTGGACGAATCCGTCATCCAATACATGCGCCGAGCCTACAATCTCGTCATCGGGGACCGCACCGCCGAGGAAATGAAGATCCGGATGGGTTCGGCCTACCCGCAGAAAAAGGAAACCTCGGTCGAGGTCAAGGGGCGCGACCTGGTGGCCGGTCTGCCCAAGACCATCACGGTGACCTCTTCGGAGATCAGGGAGGCGATGATGGATCCCCTCAACGTCATCGTGGAAAGTGTGCGCGCCACCCTGGAAAGGTGCCCGCCGGAATTGTCCGGCGATCTCGTCGACCGTGGCATCATGCTCGCGGGCGGAGGCGCCCTGCTTCGCGGTCTCGACCAACTCCTCACCAAGGAGACGGGCCTGCCCATTCACGTCGCCGAAGATCCCCTCAGTGCCGTCGCCGAGGGCTGCGGCAAGGTGCTGGCCGAGCTGGATTTCCTAAAGAAAATGTCTCGCTCGGCCAAGATCTGAGCGGGTGTCCCTGCCCCATGAGCCGCCTGAACCTCGTTTTCGTCGTCGTCTTTCTCGCGCTGCTGGTCTGGATCAGTTTTTTCGAGGCGGAACGGGTTCATTCCATCCAGGAAGGGACCATGTCCATTTTTTCCCCTTTTACCCGGACCTCGGGAAAAATCTCGGCGGCCACGTCGAAGGTCAGCGGGCCGAAAATGACCTACGCGCAACTCGAGGCCGCTCTCGACCTCGCCCAGAGCGAACGCGACCGCCTCCGCATCGAAGTGCTGCAGCTCGACGAACTCCTCATCGAGAACAACGAACTGCGCCAGGCCCTGCAATACAAGACGCAATCGCCGCTGAACCTGCTCCCCGCCCGTGTGGTCAGCCGCAAACCCCTCACCTGGTACAATACCCTGATTATCGACAAGGGTTCCGACGATAAGGTCGAGCCCGACCTGCCCGTCATCGTGGCCGTCGGCGACGCCGCCGGCCTGGTGGGCAAGGTGACCGATGTGGTCAGCCCGCACTCCTCGGTGGTGCTCCTCCTCACCGACGAAATGTGCCAGGTCGCCGCGGAGATCGAGGGCACTCAGGAGCAGGGCATCCTCAACGGCCAGCGAAATCCCGACCGCACCAGGCCTCTCCTCGAATTGCGCTTCCTCTCCAAGGAAGCGGTGCTCGATGCCGGGCAGCGGGTTATCTCCTCCGGAGTCGGCGAGGTCTTCCGCAAGGGCCTCATCCTCGGAACGGTTCGCGACTTCAGACGGGGCGTCATCGACACCGAGGCCACCGTGGAACCGGCCGTGGACTTCGAGAAGCTCAAGGACGTCTTCATCATCATGCCGGAACCCGGGGAATCCGGGGAGCCGGAGTTGACCTCGGAGGTAAAGGCTTCGCCCCCCTCCGAACTCCGTGCCAGCCGGGAACCATGATCTACTGCCTCATCGTTCTGCTCATCGTCCTCGCCTCGTTTCTCGCCCAGGAGTTCCTCCCCGTTTTTGCGTGGGCGCACGATTCCCGCCTCCTCCTCGTTCACACCCTGTTCTACGCATCGGCGGTTTCAGTCCCTTTTCCCGTGATGCTGCTCTACGCGCTGACCGCAGGATTCATCTGGGAATGCCGCTACCACCTCCCCGTTTCGGCGGTCGATTACGGCAGCTCCGCAGAGATCCCCTTCGGCTTCACCATCCTCGTCTTCGGCCTTCTCGGCACCTTCATCCAGGGGGTGCGCCCTCTCTTCCGACGGGGACGCTGGGAACTTCCCGTCCTCATGATCGGCCTGGCCACCTTCTCAGGTCAGATTCTCGAATATCTGGTGATCTCTTTCCACCGGGGCGGTATCGAAACGACTCCCCAATTCTGGTGGAAAATCCTCATGACTTCACTATTTTCAATACTGTTGGCCCCGTTCCTCCTGCTCCTGCTCAGTCGCATCGCCGAAAAGGCCGGTTACAAGATTCGGATGGAGGGGATAACCCGAAGATACAGCTACGATGGTGACACCCTTTAAAATCCGGCTCTACCTCCTCTCCCTGCTCCTTCTGGGGGGCTTCGGGCTGCTCTCCTACCGCCTCTACGAGGTGCAGATCAACCAGCACGAATTCTACGCGGCCCAGGTGCCGGGTTCCAAGTTCGAGACAATCCGGGTCCCCGGCATCCGCGGGGAGATCAAGGATCGCAACGGGATGACCCTGGTCGACAGCACGCCAAACTACGAGTTGCGCTTCAACCTCAGGGAGATCATGGAGGCCTACCAACGGGAGCAGGAAGAGGTCCCCATGCACACCTACACGGTCGTGGTCAACGGCCTCCAGCGCACCCGCACCGCGCCGGATATCGTCGAGATCGTGGAGCAGACCGTCTTCCCCGGTCTGGAGGAACTCGGGCTGCTCGCCGACTACAGCGCGACCGCCATGCGCAGCCATTTTCACACCACCGGCGGCCTGGTTCCCTTCACTTACCGACGCGACCTCACCTTTCCCGAATTCGCCCGCTTCGCCGAAAAAAATATCGGCATCCCCGGGATCACCGTAACCCGCACGGGCCGTCGACGCTATCTCTACGACTCGCTGGCCTGCCACATCCTCGGTTACATGAACCTCGCCGACCTGGATCACGTCGACGAGGAGAAAAAGGCGGAATACACCTACTACGTGGGTGATGACTACGGCGTCCAGGGAGTGGAAAAAGTGATGGACTCCTACCTCCAGGGAAAGGCGGGTCGCGTCGTGATCGAGAAGAACGAAAAGGGAAAATTTGTCGGCGAACGCGAGCGGACCGAGCCGAAATCGGGCTCCGATGTCTACCTCACCATCGACGCCCGCATCCAGTATGTCACCGAGCAGAGTCTCCGCGCTATCGGCCGCGGCGCCGCCGCCGTGGTGGATCCGCGCAACGGCGACATCCTCGCCCTCGCCTCCGTGCCCAGTTTCAACCCCAATGTTTTCATCCCCGAGGTCAGTATCGACGACTGGAAGCGATACACCGAGGACCCCACCTCCCCCATCTTCAATCGCGCCCTCAGCGCCTACGCCCCGGGGTCCACCTGCAAGATCCCCATCGCCCTCTCAGGCTGTCTCTCCGACTCGTGGAAAAAGCGCTTCTACTGCGGCGGAGGCGCCCAGTATGGCCGCAAGTTCATGAAGTGTTGGCACTCCAACCACGGTTCCCTGGACCTGAGTCGGGCAATCCAGGTGAGCTGCAACGGCTTCTTCTACCGCTACGCGAACGATACCGGCATCAACAACATCTCAGAACTCACCTCCATCCTCGGCATGGGCAGAATCACCGGCATCCGCACCACCGGAGAAAAACCGGGCAACATCCCCAACCCCGAGTGGCTGCGCCAGCAGGGACTCAACTGGAGCGACGCGTTCACCGCCCTCACTTCGATCGGCCAGGGTGCCACCGAGGCCACGCCCCTCCAGATGGCTTGTGTCACCGCCTGGGTGGCCAACGGCGGCAAGGTCTACCAGCCCCGCCTGATCCGCAAGGTCATGGATCGCGATGGCAAGATCGTCCTGGACGATGCTCCCCAGGTGAGACACGACCTCACCGAAGAGGGGCTCACCGCCGAGCAAGTCGAACTGGTCAAACGCGGCATGTGGCGGGTGGTCAACGAGAGTGGGGGCACCGGACGCCGCGCCTCGTCCACCATCACCACCATTTCGGGAAAGACCGGCACCGCTCAGACCGCGAATCCCAAGCAGCCCACCAACGCCTGGTTCATCTCCTTTGCCCCCTATGATGAACCGGAAATCGCCGTCTGTGTCTTCGTCGAAAACGGCCAGTCCGGCGGGGCGGCCGCATCCCCCATCGCCAAGCACATCATCGAGAACGCGGTGGCTCTGAAAAAGGGGACAAACCGGATCGAACTGACCAAACTCGAAGAGGCTGTCGGCCACACCCGTGTGGTCAGCAGCGTCAGCTTCAACAACAGCCAACTGGTGGCGTCTTTCACTGCGGGTCCTCCCTCCGAGGAATCGGTAGATGTCGCCGAGTTTGTCCCCGAACAACTGAATTCCCAGCCCGAAGAGAGAAACTATGTGAGACCAACCATCCGAAGCCAGGTCGACAGCCGAGGTTCTGTCAGCCGATACAACAGTTCCGACTCCAGACGCTTTTCCTCCCCGGATCGCTCAGGCCTGTTCAATCGATCCCGTTCTTCTTCCTCGCGGAGAAGCGGTCTCTTCCGACGGCGCTAGCCGTCTTTGTCCCGTTCTGACGTTACCGGTATCCCTGTCCGCTCCGGCGGCCGGGCCCGTTCCGCTTCTGGGTGCGGATTCCCTCCTCCCCAACCATTTCGATAAAATGCTCAAGAAAATCCGAAAATACTTCGGCCCCAAAAAACTGGCCGAAGGCAACAAAATCGTCATCAACTGCGAGAAACTCGAAACCAGGGTCGCTCTCCTCGAACTCGGCTCCCTCGAGGAGTACACCGTGGAGAGAGTCCACGAGGAGAACATCGTGGGCTCGATCTACAAAGGCATCGTCCGCAACATCGAACCGGGTCTCAACGCCATGTTCGTCGACATCGGACTGGAGAAAAACGCTTTCCTCCATTTCTGGGACGCCATCCCCGAAGCCCTGGATTCGGGCATGGAGGTGATCCAGCGCGCGGGAAGAGGACCGGTCGACGGCGAAAAATCGAACAAGGGCGGCACCCGCAGGAAAAGCCCCTCGGGAAAAGGCGGAAAGAAAATCCAGTCAAAGGATATTCCCAAACTCTATCCCGTGGGCTCTGAGGTGCTCGTCCAGGTGACCAAAGGCCCGATCGGCACCAAAGGTCCCCGCGTCACCACGAACATTTCCCTCCCCGGCCGCTACATGGTCCTCATGCCCCGCAACGACCAACTCGGCATCTCCCGCAAAATCGAGGACCCCAAGGAACGGGCCCGCCTCCGCAAGATCATGGCCGAGAAGATGACCATCCCGGAGGGCAAGGGTGTCATTCTCCGCACCGTCTCCGCCGGGCAGAAGGTCCGCTACTTTGTTCGCGACCTCGCCATGCTCCTCGCCCAATGGGAGGAGATCGAGGAGAACGCCAACTCCGGAAAAGCCCCCACCTGTGTCTTTCGCGAACCGGACCTCATCGAGCGAACCGTGCGCGATTTCCTCACCGAGGAAATCGACGAGGTCCTCTGCGACGACGCCGATGCCGTGGAAAAAATGCGGGAACTCGCCGGTGCCATCTCACGCCGCTCGCGAAACCGCATCACCCACTTCAACACGCTGATCCCCATCTTCGATAAACTGGGAATCCAGGCCCAGATCGACGATGCCTTCTACCGGCAGGTCTGGCTGCCGAGCGGAGGCTACCTCGTCATCGATGAGACGGAGGCCCTCATCTCCATCGACGTCAACACGGGCCGGGCCAAAAACCAGGACAAGATGATCCTCCAGACCAACCTCGAGGCGGCCGAGACCATCGCCCGCCAACTCCGGCTGCGCAACATCGGTGGACTCATCGTGGTCGACTTTATCGACATGAAATCGCGCAAGGACCAGGCCGCGGTCTACAAGGCCATGAGGGAACGCATGCGCCGCGACAAGGCCAAGACCCAGGTCCTCCAGATCTCCCAACTCGGCCTCATGGAAATGACCCGGCAACGGCTCCACGAAAGCCTCAACGTCACCGTCAACGAGCCCTGCCCTTTCTGCCAGGGACGAGGTCAGGTCAAGACGACGGAATCCATGAGCGTGGAACTGCAGCGCAAGATCAGCTCCGTGCTCGCCAAGCAGGGGGAAAGACTCGAAGGACTCGTCGTCATCGTCCATCCGGATGTCCTCGGCAGGATGCGCTCCCACGACAGCGAACTTTTCGTCGATCTGGAAAGGAAACACAATTCACGGCTCACCTTTCGCGCCGATCCGACCTACCACCGGGAACAAATCGTCTTTGCCGACCCGAAAACACAACGCGAAATTCCAGTTTGAGCCTGCCCCGGTAAATACCATGTAAACAGGATTCGCTTGCCTGTCCGGTTTTTCGGTTCACTTTCCTCGGCGGAGCCCCTCGCTGTCTCCCCGATCGTCAACCCCCGATACACCCATCCGCGCCATGAACCGTCCCGTCGCCGCGATAGCCGTGGGCCTGCTCGTCCCCCTTTTTCTTGCCCCGCTCGCCCAGGGCCAACTTCGACGACCCGGGATCTTCACCGTCAAACGCGAGGATCCGAACAAGTCGAACCTGATCCGGGAACAGGGTGCCATCTATCTCGAAGGCATGGTCGCCCAGGAGGTCAAGGTTCGCATCACCCAGGCGGGTCCAGCCTATGCCAACCTGACCGGCCAGCGTTGGCTGGGGAATATCCTCGCCAACCAGGAGGCCACGCTCCTCGCTGTCAGCGACCGCGCCTACCGCATTCGGGCCCGGGCGCAGCAGGGCCAGATCGCCGGTTGGGTGAGCAAGGCCATCGTTTCGGGATTGCCCGATGATTTCGAGGACAAGCTGATCCAGTATCACGAACGCTATGTTCTGGTGCGACAGCTCATCGAGAACGAACAGGTCGCTCTGGGCATGACGGTCGATGAGGTGATCGCCTCAATCGGTCCGCCCGATACCAGATCCTCTCACCTCGATGCCGCTGGTCGCACCGATACCCTGGAGTTCATCTCCTACGAGCGCGTGCCGCAGACGGTGGTCACCTACGACCGGTTCGGGCTCCCCGTCCCGGCCACGAGGTACATCGAGGTGGAATCGGGGCGCGTCACCATCGAGTTCACCGATAACCTGGCCTCCGCCATCACCGAAACCGAGGGACTGAACTTCAACGGGGGCCGCCCCTATGTCCAGGTCCCGGCCTGGTGCCCGCTTTTCTGACGGTCAGGCCGGCGCACTGGCACGCACGCGCGCGGCCAGCTGGGCAAACGCGTCCGAGACGGTGCTCTCGCCCTCGGGCATCAGGGCCACGGGTAGCCCCATATCGGCGCGCTCCCTGGTGTAGGCGTCGATGGGTATCTGCCCCAGGAGGGGGACCCCGAGCCGCTCGGCCTCACGCCCTCCGCCCCCATCGCCAAACAGGTAATAGCGCGACCCGTGCTCACACTCGAACCAGCTCATGTTCTCCACCAGCCCGAGGATGGGCACGTTCACCTTGCGAAACATGGCCGAAGCCTTGCGCGCATCGATCAAGGCCACTTCCTGGGGGGTCGTCACCACGATCGCCCCGTCGACCGCCACGGTCTGGGCAATCGTCAATTGGATGTCTCCCGTTCCCGGAGGCAGGTCGAGCACCAGGTAGTCCAACTCTCCCCAGAGAGACTGGCGGAGGAACTGCTGGGTGTAGCGGGTCGCCAGAGGACCGCGCACGATCACCGCGTAATCCTCCTGCAGCAGGTAGCCCATGGATATCGTTTTGATGCCGTGAGCCTCGATCGGCACGATCTCGTTGTCCTCCGTCGCCATGGGCCGGGCATCCTCCTGGCCTACCATCAGAGCCACGCTCGGGCCGTAGAGATCGCAGTCGCACAGCCCCACCGAAGCCCCCGAGCGGGACAGCGCCACCGCCAGATTGACCGCCACCGTGGACTTGCCCACCCCGCCCTTGCCGCTCGCCACCGCAAGTATCCTCTTCACCCCGGGAATCCCCGTCTGCCCGGCGGCGGGATTCCCCCCGGAGACAGGCTCGGGAGGATCCTGGATGTCGATGTCCACCCGAACCTCTTCGACCCCTTCGAGCGCCTCGAGCACTTTCCGGGCATTTTCGTGGATCTCCTGGGGCACCCGGGGTTCCCGGGTCGCGATGGTCAGCTTCACCCGCACGTCCTTTCCCTCGATCTCGACGGCCTTGACCAGGCCGAACGAAACGATATCCCGGCTGAACCCGGGGTAGGAGACGCGGCGCAGGGCTTCTCGGATGTATTCGGTGGTGATCATCTTGGGTCGGGTTACGACTCCCACCTCCCACTTTTCCTCACAAGTGAAGAAATTACCGCCGGCATCTTTTCTTGCCCCGGGCGAGACCATCCGCAAAGCTTTTTCTCCCGGAGGCATGGCCTGCACTTGGAGAAAGATCCTGGCGACCGAAGAAATCGAACAAGTGGCGCGGCTCGCCCGACGCATCTGGCCCGCGGTGTATGCCGGGATGATCTCTCCCGAACAAATCCGCTTCATGCTCGACTGGATGTACGCGCCGGATCGGATTCGCCGCGAAATTCACGAGGGCGGAGTCACCTGGCTTCACACCCTCTGCGACGGTGCCCCCGTGGGCTACGCCGCCTTCGGCCCCATCGATGGGGAAACCAGGTGTCCGCTGCACAAGCTCTATGTGGCTCCCGAGTGGCATCGCCAGGGTATCGGAAGCCTCACCATCTCCGAGATCGAAGCCCGGGCCCGCCGCTCCGGTGCCACCAGCCTGGAGTTGCGCGTCAACCGAAACAACCATCCCGCGTGTGCCCTCTACCGGAAATGCGGATTCACCCTGTCGGGGGAGGACTGCGCCGAGATCGGCGGTGGTTTCGTCATGGACGATTTCATTTTCCGCAAGTCGCTCCCTCCCTGAACCCGCTCTCGCTCCGCGAATGGAGCCGCTACTCCGCCACTCTCCCCCGGGGTACACGCGGATGAGCCACCCGAACTTTTGGGCAATTCTCCACGACATGGGAGTGTAGTGGTTGATGAGTGAAGGCAGAGATAGCGCCTCGGAAGAGTTGTTCGTGCAGCTCTTCGCCGCAAACGAGCGCCACCTTCGCGCCTTCGTGCGATCCATGGGCCTCGGCTGGAGCGATGTCGACGACGTCGTCCAGACGATCAGCCTCGTCATGTGGCGGAAATGGAACGAGTTCGATCCCGACACCGATTTCCTGCGGTGGGCTCGCGTCATCGCCCGCTTCGAGGTGCTCAAAGCCAGGCGCAGACTGGGACGGGACCGCCACGTCTTCCGCGACGATCTCATGGAACTCCTCGCCGAGGCGGCGGAGGAGGGAGACGAGCTGAGGCCCTCCGATCGCTACCGCGAAGCCCTGTCGATCTGCCTCGATGCCCTGCCGCGCAGATCAAGAGATCTCATCGGCGCAGCCTACTCGGGCGAACAGTCGATTCGCGAGGTGGCGGCGAGCGTGGGAAAATCGGCGACGGCTTTCTACAAGACACTCGATCGCATCCGCAAGAACCTCCAGGTCTGCATCGAAGAACGGATGAAACCATCACCCGGGGAGGTCATCCCATGAGCCCCGGCCCCAGCGAAAACAAAGACCTGCGAGACCTCATCCTCGCTCACCTCGACGGCCGGCTGGAGGACGGCGATTTCGGCGAACTCGAATCGCGCCTTCTGACATGCGGAGAGGCCCGCCGTCTTTATGTCAATCTGGCGAGCCTCGATGCGGGAATGGCCGACCTCGGTCCGGCCATCGAATCGGGGGACACGGCCACCCCGCCGACGAAGCGCGGCTTCCGGCCTGTCGCGTCTCTGGTTCTGCTGACCTCGGTGACCGTGGCCCTGATCCTCGCTACGCCGATCTGGTTGATGCGGCCCGCCGCCTCGCGGGGGGAAGAAAGGATTGGATTCGGCCCCGGCGCCCGGGGAGAGGCCCAGGGAATCGCCGTGATCACCGCGCAGGCCGGCGCGGTCTGGGGGGCGTCGGAGGCACGCCCGCCCTACCGCGAAGGCATGTCTCTGGCCCCCGGAGAACTGGTTCTGCAGCAAGGCCTCGCCCAGATCGATTTTTTCGGCGGTGCCTCGGTGAGCCTTTCCGGCCCGGCCCGGATCGAGTTGGTCAGCCGGGACCGCGCCATCCTGCACCAGGGACGGCTCAGGGCCGATGTCCCCCCCGCCGCCCGTGGATTCGAGATTCTCACCGGCGACGTCGTCCTCGAAGATCTCGGGACCAGTTTCGGTCTCGCCGTGGACGGAGATCAGGCCGATCTCGTCGTTTTCGACGGCGAGGTGCGAGCCACGGGGAGGGATGGCAACTCGCTCCTGCTTCTGGGGGGCGATGCGGCCCACCTCGCGCGGGGGCAGGCTGTGCCCCACCCTGAAGGTTTCGCGGGCGCCTTTCCCGATATCAACGAAATTTTCGCCGGTGCCGGCTCCCGCGACGAGGCGCGCTACTCAGCCTGGCTCGAGGCGAGCGAGCAGCTCCGGCGGGATCCTCGCCTCGTCGCCTACTACGATTTCGAAAACCTGACTCCAATGTCCCGCCGACTCCGCAACCGGGCCGTCCACGGCCGGGGCGCGGAGCTGGACGGTGGCATCGTCGGTGCCCGGACCGCGGAGGGACGCTGGGCCGGCAAGACGGCCCTGGATTTTCGCAGAGACGGAGACCGCGTCCGCTTTCGCATTCCCGGCGAGTTCACCGGCCTGACCCTTTTCGCCTGGGTCCGCATCGACGCACTCGACCGGCACCTCAACTCGCTGTTTCTTACCGATCACTACGACGAGGGGGAATTCCACTGGCAGATCTCGGACAAGGGCGCTCTCCATTTCTCGAGCAGCCCTGAGGGCCCTCGCGACCTGCTGGAACACAACCGCCGTTTCTATTCCGACCTCTTCTGGACCCCGGCACAGAGCGGCCAATGGTTCCTCCTCGCCACCACCGTCGCTCCCGGAAAGGAAGGTGTCACCCACTACATCAACGGCAAAGCGGTCGGCTTCAGCGGAGGACTCAACCGGGAAAAACCGCTCTCCTCCTTTCGCATCGGTCCGGCTGACCTCGGCAACTGGAGTGAGCCCATCTGGCCCACCGCCATCCGGACGCTGAACGGAAGAATAGACGAGTTTGGGATTTTTGGGGAGCCACTCGCCCCGGAAGAGATTCGAAACCTCCACGAATTGGGAAAACCATGAGACTGATAACGATTGCCGCCATCTGCCTGCTGCCTTCCCTGGGCCGTGCCGAATACATCACCGAAGGCGAAAAGCTGTTTGCCCTCGAGGTGAAACCGGTCTTCGCCCAGAAGTGCATGGCCTGCCACGGTGACGAGCCGAACAAGCTCAGGGGCGGTTTCGACATGCGAAATCGCGAGGCGGTTCTGCGGGGCGGAGATTTCTTTGCCGAAGACGTGCTGATCCCGGGTAAGGGCGCAGAAAGCTTTCTCTACCTCACCACGACCCGCACCGAAAAAGACTTCGAAATGCCTCCCAAGGAGGCGGATCAGCTCACCGAGAAACAGCAACTGGCCATCCGCGACTGGATCGACGAGGGCGCCCCCTGGCCCGACGACGACCGCGTTGCCATGATCCAGGAAAGATACGCCGAGGGAATCCAGGTGGCAACGTCCCCCGCCCTGTCCGAGGATTGGCAGAATCGGCGCTACGAACCCGCCAAGCTCTGGGCCTATCGGCCACTGCAGGTGGAGGAGGTCCCCGCGGACCACCACCCGGTCGATTGGTTCATCGATCGAAAACTCGACCGCGCCGGACTGGAGGCGGCGCCCGATGCCGAACCACGGGAACTGGTCCGCAGAATGAGCTTCGGCCTGGTGGGATTGCCCCCGTCGCCAGACGAGATAACGAAGTTTGTCCACGACTATGGGAAAAACCCGCGTCAGACAGTGCTTGGCTACGGGCGCGACCTAATGGATTCGCCACACTACGGGGAGCATTTCGCCCGGCATTGGCTGGATGTGGCTCGCTACGCCGACTCCGCGGGATACGCCAACGACTACGCCCGCCCCCATGCCTGGAGATACCGCGACTATGTCATCCGAGCGTTCAACGAGGACAAGCCCTATCGCGACTTTGTCAGAGAGCAGATCGCCGGAGACGAGATCGACCCGAATGTTCCGGAGCATCTCATCGCGACCGGGTTCCTGCGCATGGGCGCTTGGGAGCACACCTCGATGTCCGTGTTCAAGGAGACCCGCCAACTCTGGCTGGACGATGTCACCGATTCGGTAGGGCAGACCTTTCTTGCCCACGCCATGCAGTGCGCCAAGTGCCACGACCACAAGTTCGACCCGGTGCCCACCCGGGATTACTACCGGATGATGGCCGTCTTTTCCACCACCCAGTTCGCCGAGAGATCGGCCCCGTTCCTCGCCGGGGAAAGCAGGGAGGGCTTCGACTACCGGACCGAATGGACCGAAGCCAAGATGGCCGCCTTCCGCGATCAGGTGAAGGGTCTGAAAGAGAAAATCGAGAGGTCCCGGACCCATGAAAGCGGAGACGCCAAGGTGGGTGACAATGGGCTCGACCCCGGAGACGAGAATTCCCTGGCGCGGATGAACAAGAACATCGCCCGCCACCGCATCGAACTCGACCAGTCGATGCCCCTGGTCCACTCGGTCTACACGGGAAACACCATCCCGAAAAACAACATTCAGGGTCGCATCGCCATGCCGGGAGACCCCTGGAAAAAAGGGCAGATGGAACAGGACGCCATCCTCACGGGAGGTAGCATCTATTCGCCCTCGGACCCCGTGGTGCCCGGTGCCCTTAGTGCCGCGGAAACCCTCGGGGAAATGGATTCCTCCGCCTTCCCCACCGGTCGGGGCCAGCGTCGCCTCGCCCTCGCCGACTGGATCGTGGACGAGAAAAACCCGCTCACCGCTCGGGTGATCGTCAACCGCGTCTGGTCCTGGCACTTCGGCAAGGGTATCGCGGGCAATCCAAACAATTTCGGCGGAACGGGCCTGCTGCCCACTCACCCCGCCCTGCTGGACTACCTGGCGCACTGGTTCATGGAAAACGACTGGTCGATCAAGAGCCTGAACGAACTCATCATCTCCTCCCGCGCCTACCAGCGCAGTTCCCGACACCCCCGCCCGGAACAACAAGCACGCAAGGACCCCCGGGGCGACCTCTATGCCACCTTCCTGCCGCGAAGGCTCACCGCCGAAGAATTGCGGGATGCCATGCTCCTGGTCAGCGGGGAAATGAACGACCAGGTCGGCGGAATTCCCGCCCGGCCCGATATCAACGCGGAGGTGGCCATCCAACCCCGCCAGATCATGGGAGGTACCGCCTCGGTCTACGAACCCGATCGCGAACCCCGGCAACGCAATCGCCGCTCCATCTACGCGGAAAAGATTCGCGGACTGCGGGACCCCTTCCTCGAAGCCTTCAATCAACCGAACCCGGACGACTCCTGCGAGATTCGGGAAACCTCGACCATCGCCCCCCAGGCCTTGACGCTGTTCAACGCCGAGGAGGTGCAGGATCGCGCCGTCGCCTTTGCCGATCGTCTGGTCCGCATGGGACGGGACGATGAAGGGACCGTCGCGGAAGCCTTCCGCCTGGCCCTGGGACGCCTGCCCACCCCGGAAGAGACGGAGATCTGCCTGGAACACTGGCGGAAGGCCACCGTCGAGGAAAGGGGGCTCCAGCCGCAGAGCCGCGTGTTCCCCACCTCCATCGAACGTACCGTGCGCGCCGAGAAGACGGGAGAGTACTACACCTTCGTCGAATATCTCCCCGCCTTCGCCGACTACCGGCCGGACCTGCAGAGAAGCGAGGTCGATCCGCGGACCCGCGGTTTGTCGCACCTCTGCCTCGTCATTTTCAACCTCAACGAATTTGCCTACCTGGATTAGGAGGCCGCAGCAGCAAAACGAACGATCGATATCGCCATGAACTCTCACTACGCTACACCTACCCGGCGGGAAGCCCTCTTCGGACTGGGCGCCGGCCTCGGTTCCGTCGCGCTGACTTCCCTGTTGCGGGCGGCCGAAATTGGCGCCCCGCTACCCCATCTGCGTCCCCGGGCAAAGCACTGCATTTTCCTCATGATGGAAGGGGGTCCCTCCCACATCGATACCTTCGACCCCAAACCGGAACTCGGCCGAAGGCACCTCGAGAAATTCGTCCGCAACGGGGACATGGAAAGCGCCATGTCATCGGGCGAACGTTACTTCGTCAAAACGCCTTTCGATTTCGTCAAGGCGGGACGATCGGGCGCCGATATCTCCACGGAGTGGCACTACCTGAAGGAGATGGTCGATGACATCTGCTTCTACCGGGGCGCTCAGGTCGATTCGGTGAATCACCCCACCGCCTGTTACCAGCTCAATACGGGGAACCAGTTCGGGGGCGACCCGGCAGTGGGTGCCTGGGTCAACTATGGCCTCGGAACCCTGAACGACAACCTGCCTGGCTTCGTCGTCCTCCCCCGGACCGCCTATCCCCAGGGCGGAGCGGGCAACTGGTCGAACGGTTTCCTCCCCGCAGATTTTCAGGGCACTCCCCTGCGGCCCCAGGGCAGCCCCATCCTGAACCTCAACCCGCCGGCGGTCACGAGTAGCGCTCGTCAGCGCAAGAATCTCGATCTCCTCGGCACCCTCAACCGCAAACACCTCGCGGCACGCCCCGGCCGCGGAGAACTCGACGCCCGCATCAAGTCCTACGAGTTGGCCTACCGCATGCAGACGGAGGTTCCCGGCGTGATCGACCTGGCTGGCGAAAAACCCGCCACCCTGGAGTCCTATGGTATCGGCGACTCCCGAACGGATGCCTTCGGGCGCAAATGCCTCCTCGCCCGCCGCCTCGTCGAGAAGGGCGTCCGCTTCGTCCAGGCCTACGCGGGCAACTGGGACAGCCACGACTATATCGCCAAAGCCCACGGCTCTCTCATTCAGTCGGTGGACAAACCCATTGCGGCTCTCCTCCGAGACCTGAAACAGAGAGGACTGCTCCAGGATACCCTCGTGGTCTGGTGCGGTGAATTCGGCCGGACACCGGATAACGGACTCCGCGCCGGGGGGCAGTCCTATGGCCGCGACCACAATCCCAAGGCGATGACAATCTGGTTCGCCGGCGGGGGAACTCGCGCCGGACATACCATCGGAGCGACCGACGACATCGGGCACGAGGCGGTCGAGTGCGTGCACCATATCCGCGACGTTCACGTCACCCTGCTTCACCTGCTCGGACTGGACGACAATCGGCTGACCTACTACCACGCCGGCCGTCACAAACAGCTGTCCCAGTTCGGCGGTCAGGTGATCCCGGAACTGCTGGCCTGAGCCCGCGGCGGGGGGGAGAAGTCTCCTTTCCCTGCCCAACGGCGCCGAAAGCCACCGAAGTGTTACATTCGCGGGGGGAATTTGCATTGTCTCTCGGCGACTGATTGGTTAGGCTGTTTCGTCGAACACCCTCACTCGCACTCCTTTCTGCCGATGATCAGGTTCCTCAATATTCCCGACGCCCACTGTATCGTCCTGGAGCGTTTCGGAAAATATTCCCGCACCCTCAGGGCCGGGCTCAAGTTCTACATCATGGGCCTCGAGAGGATCAAGCGCCTCGACATCGAGGGCTCGAACTGGGGCGATGTGGCCAACAAGGAGAGTTTCCTCATCGAGCTGGCCGAGCAGGTCACCGGCACCAGGGGCAGCAAGGCATACACCAAGGACAACGTCGAGATCTCCGTCGATGCCTCCATTTTCTGGCAGATCATGGACCCACGCAAGGCGGTCTACGAGTCGGACTGTCTCCCCGAGGCCATCCGCGACCGCGCTGTCGGGGTGCTGCGTGCCAGTATCGGGGTCTTCGATTTCGACGAACTCTCCACCAAGCGGGAACAGCTCAGCGTCGATACCACCGCAGCACTCGTCGAAAGCGGAAAGAAGTGGGGCGTCAGATTCACCCGGATCGAGATCCAACAGCTCGTCACCGACGGCAAAACTCAGGAGGCTCTCCTCCAGCAGGTCGAGGCGGACCGGAGGAAGAAGGCGATCATCGCGGAAGCCGAGGGCACCGCCCACCAGACCCGTCTCCTCGCCGAGGCCAGGAAACTCGAATCCCTCGCCGCGGCCCAGGCCGAGGAACAGGTTCAGGTCCTCGAGGCCAGAGGTCGCCGCGATGCCATGACACTCGAGTCCGAGGGCCGGGCCAACCAGATTGTCAATGTGGCCCGGGCTCAGGCGGAGGCCCTCGATCTGACCAAAAATGCCGAAAAGGAGTACCTCCAGGAAATGGCCAGTATCGTGGGCCCGACCGAGGCCGCGAGACTTCTCCTCGCCCAGAAATACATCGAGGGATTCGAGATCATCTCGAAAAATCCCTCGAACAAGGTTTTCCTTCCTAACAATTTCAACGCCGCCTTCACTTTCTCCACCGAAACCGCACCGAACGGGGAACGCCCACCTTCTCCCCGGCCTCCGGGAGACGGCCTGCCCCCCCGAACCCGCCGCATCCGGAGCGAGATCAGGGAAAACGATGCCCGGAAGATCGAAGCGGAGCAACCGAGCATCGAGCAGAGTGACGAACCGATCCGTCGGATCGACGATGAGTTCACCTCCACGGAAACCGAAGCCCCTGCTCCCTCCCCTACGGAGCGGGAGACGACGCTCCCCGAGGTTGCCGGGGTCGATTCCATCAGAAGGCCCCCCAAAACCGAGCCACCGACGACGCTCGCTCCGGACGATTTTCCCCCCACCGATCTTGCCGTCAGCTCTCCCGAGGTCGACGACGCTGACGAGGATGCCACAAGCCTCCCCTCGGACAGTGCCGACCCGCCATCGGAGGAATCGTCCGCAGGGAAGGTCTGAAACCCGCCATGTCCGCCTACTCCGTGGCCCGTTCCATCGCCATCTCCGCGCTTCCCGAAAAGGTCTTTGCCGGTGTCCGCGATCTGAGCCGCTGGCCGGAGTGGTCGCCCTGGACCATCATCGACCGGGAATGCTCCCTGGATTTTGACGAGAAAGGGGACGGGTACTCCTGGTCGGGGGAATTCATGGGCGAGGGTTCGATGACGATCACCGGCGAAACCGCCCCTCATCGCATCGATTGCCACCTCTCCTTCCGCAAACCTTTTCGCAGCGAGGCGACATCCACCTTCGAGTTCAACCGCCGCGATGACGGAACCGAGGTGCTCTGGACCCTCGAGGGCAAACTCCCCTTTTACCTCTTTTTCCTGAAAAAACCGATGCTAGGCGTGTTCGGCATGGATCGCGAACGGGGACTGATGATGCTCAAGGATTGGATCGAAACCGGATCGGTTCCGTCGCAACTCTCCTTCGGACAGGCGCAACTCGAGGCCGCTACCCTGGCCGGCATCCGGACATCCTGTCCCATCGCCGAGATCGGTTTCTCGATGAAGCGAGATCTGGAGAAGCTGCATGACCAACTCTCCGTGGACGGCATGTCCCCCCTGGGACCACCGCTTTCCCTCTACCACCAGTGGCTTGTTGGCGAAGGTCGCTGCGAGTACACCATAGGGGTGCCGATAACTCCCCAATCACAAGCACCAGAGGCTCTCACCATCGTTCAACTGCCCTCCCATTCCGCCTTCACCGTTACCCATACGGGCCCCTACCGGCACCTCGGAAACGCCTGGTCCGCGGGTTTTGCGCGTCAGCGGGCCCGCAAGTTCTCGCCCTCCCGGAGCATCGATCCTTTCGAGGTGTATGCGAACGACCCGGAGGTCACGCCCGAGAACGACCTGGTGACCGTGGTCCATTTTCCCCTCAAGGAGAGGGGAGACTGAGCGGATTTCTCGGCGTCCGCATGGCACCGGGGGAGCCAGACAGCTATTCTCCGCCTTAAACCATGAGGCAACCGACCAACCTGATGCGGAGAGAGGCCGAAAAGCTCTTTCCCGACTCCGCATCGGAACAACATGCCTTTCTCGCGGCTCTGCTCTCCTCCGAACCGATGCGGCGGCCCGCTCTCCTCTGGACGGCTCCTCGGGCCGGACTCGACTCTCCCCTGGTCGTGTTGCCCGCCGCCGAAACCCCGTCTTGGCTGCCCCACTGGGTGACGTTCCTTCACGAGTCCTCCCCCGCCGCGGCGAGAAATCGGCTTTTCGAGGCCGGCTCGGCCTACCCCCTGGACGCATCGTCCGTCTTCACCGCTTCGGCCATGCTCGCGGCGCCCGGCGCCGGTCGCGTTCTCGACGTTTGCGCGGCCCCGGGCGGCAAATCGCTTTTCGCCTCACTGGCCTTCTCCCCGGCTTTCCTCCTCGCCAACGAGGTGGTGCCGAAACGCCTCGGCATCCTGCGCCACAACCTGAAAAAATCCGGCCGACCCGGCCTGTTCACCCAGCGGCTCGACCCCGCGGAATTGGCGCTCCTGGCCAAAGCCTGCTTCGACCTCGTGCTGGTCGACGCCCCCTGCTCGGGGCAATCCCTGCTCGCCAAGGGGATAGACAACCCGGGTTGCTTCCACCCCAATGTGATCAAGGGAAATGCGAAACGCCAATCGCACATCCTGCGACAGAGCGCCTCGTGTGTCGCACCGGGCGGCTACCTGTTCTATTCCACCTGCACCTTCTCCAGGAGGGAGAACGAAGCGGTGGTGGAGAAGTTCCTTCGACTCGCCGATGATTTTGCGCCAGTTGCCGTGGCGCATCTGGAGGACTTCCAATCCCCGATGATCGATGCCCCGGCGTTTCGGTTTTACCCGCATCGGGATTCCGGAGCCGGCGGTTTCTCTTGCCTCCTCCAGCGTGTCGCCGAGGCCACGGCCCCGCCCGAACTGCCGGTTGCCCTGACCGATTTCCCCGTCGCCTGAGCCGGTCCGATGCAGCAGGACGCCCCGCCCCGGAAGGCCCCCTTTCGGGTCTTCGCGAGTCTCGACTTTCATCTAGGGATTTTTCCTAGTCCCCACCAGAAAAAAGACCGATACCCGAATCCTGAATCCTACGAATTCCCTGTTTCTGCGACTTTCGATAGTCTGGGAGTCAAACCAGAGAAAAACAGCCTGCCCGCTTCACGTCGCCCATGAGGTTCGCCAACGAAAGTCCGCTTATCACTCTGACTTGCGTTGTTCTCGAGTCCGATTTCGAGGAAATGATCTCCTGTTACGATTCCGGCATGGTGGATGTGACCGCGAAGAACCTCGCGGCGATCGCTCTGAGGCGCCACCTCGGACCCGGGCACCATGTTCGGGTGTGCCAGAAAAGAGGCACTGACCACTACCGTTGCCTGATCAATGCGCGCAAGTTCCCCGTCTCCCAAAATGTAGGGCGACTCATCCGCCAGGCCGAACGCGGCGTGTTTCCCCGGGATTTCGAGTTTCGCGTTTCCGTTACCCGCGAATATCTTAGACTGCCCCCCGGGCAGGGCAAACACAACCCGGCGCATAGCTCCG
>CAZLUZ010000078.1:0-21926 GCA_964562825.1 uncultured Akkermansia sp. | reverse complement strand
ACGGCCATCTTCTCACGAAGGCGTTCCCTGGCCGCGCTCGCCAGAGCGTGGACCACCTCGCAACGCCCACCTTCTCGCGAAGGCGTCTCCTGTAGCCGCGCTCGCCAGAGCGTGGACCACCTCGCAACGCCCACCTTCTCACGACGGCGCTCCCTGTAGCCGCGCTCGCCAGAGCGTGGACCATCTCGCAACGGCCATCTTCTGGCCTACAAAAACAAGTTCGTGAACCCCGTAAAAAGCTAGAAAACCTCACCTGATCTGATTTCTGCAATCTTCGGACACAATCACGCCCGGGGCGCAACCAGGGGCCAGCCAGGGTGACAATACGTTTCGATTTCCCGGAGCGCCGAGCCAGGTCTCTTTTATCGTGACCCGTGAAAAATCGCGTCACCATCCTCACTGATATCCCGGACTGGACTCAACCCACCGTCGAGGCGCTGGGACGCCTGGGATGGAACGTGGAGACTGTCGATGTTTGTGATTTCGACTGGACGGCTTCCGAAGCGCTTTCTCATTGGGGACTGGTCTTCAATCGTATCGCAGCACGTCCCGCCGACGACAGACCGGCCCTGCTCACGAAGTCACGCGACCTCCTGGCTGCGGTGGATCTCGCCGGTCTTCGCTGTCTCAACGGCTCCCGATGCCACGCCATCGGGGCGAGCAAAGGACTGCAGGCAAGCCTCTTTGCCAGCCTTTCGATCCCCACACCGTGGACCCGGACCATCTCGCAGGACGACTGCGAAGGCACTCTTGCCCAGATGGATTCCGGCTTTTCCCTCCTTATCAAACCCAATGTCGGAGGCCGCGGACGCGGAATCTCGTCTCCGCAGGACGTCGGACCGGAAGCGTTTGCACTGGACGGCTATGCGGTCTTGCAGGAACAAATCCGGAGTCGAGACGGTCGGATTCATCGAGTCGAAATGCTCGGCGGCGAAATGCTCTACGAAGCCACGGCACCCCTCGAACCAGAAGGGTTCGACTACTGCCTCGCAGAGACCGAAGACGCTTCCCTGACCTTCACCACGGAGCCCTCCCACCAGATTGCGTCCTACTGCCGGCGCATCGCCAAGGCGGCCTCGCTCGATCTGGGAAGCATCGAATATTTGATCGACGAAAGGGGAAGTCCTCGCTTCATCGATATCAACCCGGTGTCGTCCTGGATACCCAACCTCTCCCGACGATTGGGATGGGATCCGTTCGAAAGAATTTCCGACCTGCTTCGAGGATTGCCGATCGGCCCAAAGCCCTGTTAATCGGTCGAGTGAGGAATGGATAATTTTTTGCCGCATGAATCAATGCGCCATAGGATTCACGATGCCCGGAACCCCAATGATGACCCGAACAAGATTAATTCTCATCACCACCTTCTTCTTCGGGCTCGCCATCCCGGCAGGGGCCCAGGTCGAGAAGCCTGCTCCCCCCAACATGGTCCTGTTCCTCGTGGATGATCTTGGCTGGTCCGATCTCGGCTGCTACGGCAGTGACTTCCACGAAACACCGCATATCGACCGATTAGCCAGCGAGGGTGCCCGGTTCACGGATGCCTACGCCACCTGCCATGTCTGCTCCCCTTCCCGCGCCAGCCTCCTGACCGGCCAGTATCCGGCGAGATTGAAACTCACCGATTGGCTTCCCGGACGGAAAGATTTTTCGTTCCAGTCACTTCGGAATGCGCCCATCCATCCCGCTCTGCCCCTCGAGGAGACGACCCTGGCCGAAGTGCTCCGGGAACACGGCTACCGGACCGGGCATTTCGGCAAATGGCACCTCGGGGAAGCTGAAGCGGGTCCTCTGCGGCAGGGCTTCGACGTCCAGGTTCCGCGAGATTGGTTCAAGGGTTGGCCGAGAGCGGGCTACTGCCATCCCTTCCAGCTGAAGGGCATCTCCAGCGAGCCGGGCGATTACCTGACCGACCGTCTCACCGATGAAGCGATCGACTTCATCCAACAGAATCAGGACGGTCCCTTTTTCCTCTACCTCTCGCACTTCGCCGTCCATGATCCGATTCAGGGACGCCCGGATCTGGTGAGCAAATACGAAGAGAGACGGGCAGCGCTCCCTGCCGCTAAGGAGCCTTTCGTGCTGGAGGGCAATCCGGACGCCGAAGCCGGGGCGTCGTCCTCCTTCACCCGCGAACAACTCGCCGGATTGATCGACAGGAAGGCCTACGCCGCACACCGGGTCCTGCCGAACCGCCTCATCAAGGTCAAGCAGCGGCAGGATAATCCGCACTTCGCCGCGATGGTCGAAAGCGTCGACGAGAGCCTCGGCCGCATCGTCGCGGAACTCGGGGCGCTCGACCTCGAAGAGCACACGATCATCCTTTTCACCTCCGACAACGGAGGCATGGCAGCGGCAAATTTCGGACGCCCCGATCGAGTGGTCGATCCCGCGAAACTGGACGAGGCCTACGCCACCTCCAACCTGCCGCTCCGCGGGGCCAAAGGCTGGCTGTATGAGGGAGGAATTCGTGTTCCCCTGATCATCAAATCACCCGGCAGGGTGACCCCCGGCACGGTCATCGATGAGCCGGTGACCGGCGCGGACTGCTTCCCCACCCTTCTCGAAATGGCCGGTATCCCTCAACCTCCCGATCAACCCATGGACGGCGTGAGCCTGGCGCCACTGCTGGAAGGGAAACCCGCCCTCGACCGGGATGCCATCTACTGGCATTTCCCGCATTACAGCAACCACGGGATGCAAAGCCCCGGCGGAGCCATCCGCCAGGGCAACCACAAGCTGCTCGAGTATTTCGAGAACGGCTCGGTGCAGTTGTTCGATGTCCAAGCAGACCCGGGAGAACAGACCGACCTCGCCGCAACGCAGCCGGAGATCGCCGCGGACCTTCTCGAAAAACTGCACCGGTGGCGGGAAAGGATCGGCGCGGTGATGATGGAATCCAACCCGGCTTACCGCGCGGGAGACCCGGCCTCAGGAAAGGACGTGCCCGCCGACCCGGAGCTGAAGTACCCTGAGTATGCCTGTCAGGAAGACGACCTCGTCCTCTCGCGGAGCGTCTACCAGGAAAAGCTGGAGGGCTTCTGGCTGGGCCAGTGCATCGCCAACTGGACCGGTCTGCGGACCGAGGGCGTCAAGAAGACAGCCCCCTTTCTCACCGACAAAGGTTGGGGAACGAACCAGGGGCGGAAGAAGGAGAAGATCGAATTCGTCCTCGTGGAAGAGGGCGAAGTCTGGGGCGCGGACGACGACACCGACATCGAGTACATCTACCAGAGCATCCTCAACGAAAACAACGTGAGTATCGCAACGCCCGACCAGATTCGGGATGGCTGGCTCAGGCACATCAAGAGGGAGGAGAACAACTTCCTCTGGGTCTCCAACGAAAGGGCCCTCCATCTCATGATCGACGGGATGAAACCGCCGCAGACGAGCCTGCCGGAAAACAACGAGTTTTACGACCAGATCGACGCCCAACTCACCACGGAAATCTTTGGGCTGTTTGCTCCGGGACGCCCCGAGGTGGCACTGAAGATGGCCCACCTGCCCATTCGCACATCGGCCTATCGGGAGGCGGAGTGGATTTCGGAATTCTATGTCATTATGCACTCCCTCGCCTCCGTAGTGGGCCCGGAGAAGAGCAGCAGGGAACAGGTCGACTGGCTGGCAGCCCGGGCTCGCCAGCGTCTGCCGGACTCCTCCTACCCGGCCAAGATCTACGACTTCATCCGGGAGGAATACGAGAACAATCCCGACAAGGACAACTGGGAAAAGACCCGCGATCAACTGTATCGGCGCCACACCGGAGTCACCACCGACGGCTACAACTACCGAAGCTGGTTCGACGCAGGAATCAATTTCGGAGCCAGTCTCATCAGCCTGTTCTACGGGGAGGGTGACTTCAAACGCACCATTCAGATCGCAACCCTCTGCGGCTGGGATTCGGACAATCCCACCGCCACCTGGGGAGGCCTGCTCGGATTCATGCTGGGCCGCGAAGGCGTCGAGCGGGCGTTTCCGGAAACGAACCTTTCCGGGCTCTACAACATCTCGCGGACCCGAATCAACTTTCCGGACCGCACCCCCGATCAGCCGGGCGATGACTCCTTCGAACTCATGGCGCAGCGCGGCATCCATGTCATCGACCGGGTCGTGATCGAGGAGATGGGAGGAGGCGTCGATCTGGAGAAAGGCACCTGGTGCATTCCGGATGCCAATCGGGCAGTTCAGCCCGCCCTGTTCGATTCCGACAGCGACGACGAGTAGCTGCCTCGTTCGGCCCGGAACGAGTCCAACTCCTCGCGTCAGGCCGCCTCCGACCAGGCGGATGGATGGGGTCCAGGCATCGCCCGAGGCGGGCCTTTTTCGCCATCAATAATAAGGGCGCAGCATCAGATAGACGATCGGCCCGGTCGCGGCGACATAGAGCCACATCGGAAAAGCGATCCTGACGAGACGGCGGTGCCTGCCGAACTGGTTCGAGATGGCGTAGCTCAGGCTCAGGAGAATAAAAGGAAAGCTTACCGCCGCGAGTACGATGTGGGAGATGAGGATGAAAAAGTATAGAGTTCGAAAGAGGCCGGTTCCGCCATACTTCACCTCCCCATGGGTGAAATGATAGGTCACGTAACTGAGGAGGAAGAGGATCGACAGAACGACGGCCGTGTTGATGAGCTTTTTGTGCAGATCGACCCGATCCATCATCGTGACGGCCGCGAGCGCAGCAATCAGGCAGATCGCGACGAGAGTGTTGAGCACCGCGTTGATCGCGGGAAGGATGGAGAGGTCGATGTTTCCCGGGATCGGAAGGGAGACTCTCTGCATCATTCCAACGAGAACCCAGACGGCGAAAGTCAGAATCCAGGAAATGATGACGAGCTTCTTCCCGAGCGGCTCGTTAGCCGCCAGTTGGCGAAAATCCGAACGGGTCTGGGATGGCGTATTTGTCATGGTCACGGGTCGTTACGTTCGAGGGAGGAATGGTGGAATCCTCCGGCAGAGTTCTGTCGATTCAGATTGAGATGAACCTGAATCAAGAGAACCAAATCTCCCAACCAAAACCGTATGGTTGAAGTCTTACAACCTCCGCCGAGTTTGTCCATGGCCTGGTTGACTGCAGCAAAACGGGTCGGGTCGGAGAAAAAGGGACCACGTCCCGCACCGCCAAGTGTGTGGGTGGAAAGGAGCACGTAAGCGCTCGGCGAACCACGCCGTGACAACTGGGCGTTTTCCCGTCGGACGGGCTCGATGGGAAGGTTACCACGACTACGGCGCAACCTCGACGAGATCAGGTCACTGTTTGGGGACTCGCAACCGGGTGATTCAGCTCCGAGCGCGCCGTCAGGGGGAGGAAGCCGGCGCCCAAATTTTCAGGAGGCGCTGGGACTCCTCGAGCAGGAACGCGGTGTCCAGAAACGGTTCCCAGCTCACGTCGATCCACAGAATGCGCCCCTCGGGGTCAAGCAGAACCGCGGCGTGCAGGGGCAGGTTTTCGAAGTCGTCAAAGGCGCGGAAGGCCCGGAACGCCGACATCCCGGGGTCGCACAGGATCTGGAACGGAAGGTAGCCTTGGAATTCCGGGATGAGGAGAAGGCGGGCCGCGTCGACCGGTGTCTCCAGGGTGACGGCGTGAATCCCGATCCCGACCTCGGCAAAGCGCGCCGCCTCTTTGCGGAACGCCAGAATCTGGTCGACGCAGTGCCCGCACTCCGAACCGAGGTAGAAGAGTAGCAGGGCGGGTTTCCCGGCCAGCTCGCCGGAGCGAACCCGTTCGCCCTGTAGGGAGACGGCCTCCCAGGACGGCGCCGGCGGCGGGCTCCAGTGCACTGGACCCAGGCTGGAAAGCGGTGGCCGGTCCCCGGTGTCGCCCCGCTGCGGAGACGGTTTGCGCCATTCGCCCTCGATGCCGAACCGAGCCGCGAGCGCGATATTTATGCCGTTGGGTGGACGAGCGGAGACCTCTATGGTTATGGATCCGCCGACGCACCGAGCCACCTCGATCCCAAGATCGGCACCTGGATCCAGAACGACCCGGCGGGGACCTGGGCGGACGCCAGCGCCTTCGGCAACGGACACAGCTACGCGGGAGCCAATCCCGTGACGTATGTTGATCGGACCGGACGCTCCCGCTACCGGATCGCCAGCCTGATCAAGTAGTCTTTGCGGTCTCCAGATTCCGGATTCAAAGAAACAGACGCTTCCGAGCACACTTCAACCCGGATCTGGAGGGAACGACCGCGGTTACGAGCAAGTAGCGATTGATGCCGCCGCACGTTTGCTGCCACGGGCAAGAAACGAGGGCGAGGGACATGGCCCCTTTAGAAACAGGGCCGCGGACTCCAGCCGCGTCCACGGTCCGCGCCGCTGAGGTGGTGTCGGTTGTTCAGAAAACTGAGACCCTTCTTCGGACTAACTAACGGCTGCTCAGAGTCTCTCCGAGAGGGTTCTCTTACCGACGGTGGGGGCTGGCTGTTTGGGCCGCCCGGTTTTTCGGAGGCGAAAAAAACGCTCGGCTCCTGGAAATGCAACGGGACAACGGGCGATTACTCGTTCTCGATGGTGCCCCGGGGCCGGCGGAAGAATGGCTGGTCTTCTCGGCGAACTGAACCCGCAATCTGGTCGCACAAAAGCCCAGAATTCCCCGTTCCAGGTTCCAGGTAGCGATAAGATTAAGACTAGCGACCAGGGACCAACTGAACGGCGTCGGCAATGACGTAGCCTCGGGTGTTTTGGTTGGAAACGGTCACAGTGATGGGGGCTTCGGAGGAGACGGTGACTTCGCCGAGGGAGATCCAGAGATCGTCGACGGGCGGCTTCTTGCGCTGGTCGACCTTGGCTTCGATGAGAGTCTTGTCTCCCACGCGGACGGTGACGGGGACCTGGGTGGCGCGGTTGGCGGTGGCGGTGTAGCTGAGGCGGACTTCGTAGGTGCCGGGTTCGGCGCCCTCGAAGGCCCAGGTGACCGTGCTGATGCCCTTGCCCGAATCGTCGTCGTGGAGATAGGAGGTGCCTACGAAAACGCCGACGGAGGAACTGGATTTCCAGGTGCCAATCTTGACCGCCTGGGCGTCGTCGAGGACCAATCCTTTGAGCGTCGCCGGACTTATGCCCTTGGCTCCATGAGCACCGGAGCGTCCCCGGGGACCGTCGTACTCGAGAATCTGACCATCCTGGAGAAGGCGTTCCCGGAGGGTTTGGTAGGGGACGTCCTGAACGGCGAGTTCGTCGTCGATCGCATGGACGGCGGCGGTGGCGGCGGATTGGCCCAGGATCATGAAGACCGGTTCCATGCGAATGGAGCCGAAGGCGATGTGGGAGGCGCTGGCGCAGACGGGGACGAGGAGGTTGGCGCATTCGCCCTCCTTCGGCACGAGGGACCCGTAGGCGATGCGGTAGGGGCCGCCGGTGCCGACGCCGATGTCGCCTTCGTTCTGGACGCAGCCCTCCGGAGTGATGTAGCGCTGGGTGTTGTGCGAATCGATGGTGTAGGAACCCATGCCGACCGACTGCGGCGTCTCCCGGGTGGAGAGGCAGTCGTGCTCAGTCATGACGTAGGAACCGATGAGGCGTCGGGCTTCCCGGACATAGATCTGGTGGGGCCAGTTGTCGTTGTCGCTGAATTCATCGAGGGGCAGTCCCCACTGGCGCATCTTCTTCCGGATTTCGGCCGGGACACGGGGATCGTTGGCGAGGAACCACATCAGGCCCTGCTGATAGGTCCGGTGTTCGTCGAGAATTTCACGGCGCTTTTCATAGGAAGCCTCGGGATAGTCGTAGTTCATGCCGATATTGTCCGTGCTGAACGGGCCGTGGTTGTTGGTGTCCGTCTTCAGGTTGGGGATGGGATCGAACTTGCTGAAGACCTCCCGCCAGCCGGCTTCGAAAATGCGGACGAGGAGTTCGTATTGATCCGGGTCGTAGCCCTCTGGCTTGGGGAAGGGACGGCGGTTCTCGGGATGGCGAGAGAGACACATCCGGTAGCAGTAGGCCTGGACGCGGTGGTCGCCGGCGCCCTTCTCGCCGGGGTGTTCGGTGCTGATGCGGGGAAGGACGCCGCTGGAAGGATCGCCCGCAATACGGTAGGGGCTGATGCGGGTGGGGAAGAGGACGCCGAAGTGGTGACGGTGATGGAGGACGCCGGTCTGAACGCCGTTCCAGGTTTCGCCGTAGGTGGCGTTGCTTTCCCGACCGACATGGTAGCTGACTCCGGCGGCGGCGAGGAGGTCGCCTTCGTAAGTTGCGTCGAGAAACATCGTTCCGCGATAGACCCTGCCCGAGAGCATGCGGATGGCGGTGATGCGATCCCCTTCTTTCGTTACACCGGCGCCGGAGCGGTCGAGCCATTCGTCGCGATGGACGGGAATGCCTTCCTCCCGGATGAAGTCTTCGAAAACGCGCTCGGCGACGCTCGGTTCGAAAATCCACATCGTGCGCTGCTCGCCGTCGATGGCGGGCGTGCCCTGGCCCTTGCCGCCATAATCTTCCCGTTTCTGCCATTTCCAGGCCTCGTCCTCTTGGTAAACCTTCCAGACGCGGTGGTAGAACTCCCGGGCAAGTCCGCCGATGACAGCCTTGTTTCCGGTATCCGTCCAGCCGAGACCGCCGGAGGAAAGGCCACCGAGGTGGATGTCGGGGCCGACGACGATGACGGTCTTGCCCATGCGGGCGGTTTGGACGGCGGCAATGACGCCGGCGGAAGTACCGCCGTAGACGATGACGTCGGCCTTGTAGGTGGCGGGCTCGTTCTGGGCGTTCAGCCAGGGGGACCCGAGGAGGGCCAGGGCCGCGGTGAGGATGGAGTAGGCGAGTGGGTTTGACACGCCCCATCAAAGAAATTTTCCGGCAGGGGGTCAAGCCGGTTGATGATAGGAAGTCTCTTTTTCAAGGCAAAAAGGCAAGTTGCCTGCGGCTGTGGGATGGATGGGGTCCAGGGTAGCTTCCATGCCGGCGGTCAAGGTTCCAACTTTCGGACTTTGACACTTTTGATCAGATAATTGCTGTATCGGCTGCCATCTGATTGAAGGAGAAAATTGTATCCCCAGTAGTTCACAAATCTGGGATCCTCGATGCGCCAGGTCTTGGTATGCCAGGGGGTTGCTTTTTCAAGGCAAAAAGGCAAGCCTCCTGGGACCGGGGGAATGGATGGGGTCCCATGGTGGCGAGGGCGATTCGCCCTGCGTAGAATGTGGAGCCATGAGGGCCTTGCCGTGCTCATCAGGAAACCCGGCGCAGCTTGGAAATCCGCCCGGAGGCCACCCACTCCGCCACGTATAGGTCCCCCTCCGGCGTGAAGCAGGCGTCGTGCGGATGGAGAAACTTTCCCGCCGCCCAGTTCTTCGCCGGCCCCCGCCGCAGCGCCATCCGGTCCGCCAGCACCTGCTGCCGCCACGCGGGATCTTCCCCCAGATGGATGAGACGATTCTCCCGGTCCAGCAGCGTGATGCGCGCGCTGAGATCCGGCACCAGCAGGGTGTCTCCCCGTTGATCGATATTTGCCGGCAGGATGAAACCCTCCAGCGTTTGCCGATGTTCTCCTTCCAGGGTGAACCACTGGAGACGCTTGTTCGCCCGGTCCGCCACGACCACAAGAGGCTCCGTGCCCCTGGTATCGATCCAAAGACCGTGAGGCGTGTTGAACTGGCCGGTTTCCTTACCGCTTCCGCCGAAGGAGGACACATAGTTGGCATCCTTGTCATAGCGGTGGATCACATGGGCGCCGTAACCATCCGCCACGTAGAAGCCGCCATCGGGCAGGAAAGCGAAGTTCGTGGGCAGAAAATGGTTTCGCCCCCAGTATTCCGTGCGGTCTTCAAACGCCGTCTTCGTGTTTTCATCCTCGGGATAGAACCCGGACTCGAGCGGCGCTTTCCGCGTCCATACGGTCTCGCCGTCCAGGGTAAGTTTGGCGAAGGTCTTCAGCTTCTGGTAGCCGGTCACGTAAAGGAACTGCTCCGGCCCCTCTGTCCTCACTTCCATCCCGTGTCCCCCGCCCTGAAACTGCCGGCCGAACGCCTTGATGAAAGTCCCTTCCGGGTCGAAGACGAAAATGGCGGGATGATCCGGCTGCGATTCCTGGCCTTCATGAATCACATACAGGTTCCCCGCCACGTCCACGGCCACGTTGTGGGTGATTTGCCAGGAGAACGGAGCCGGCAGGGTCACCCAATCGTGGATCACTTCATAGCGGTGCTCTCCCGTGCCGATGACCGGTCCGGTGCGCCGGGCGGGTTCCGCCAGCGACTTGCGAGGTCCGAGAATCTGGAAAGCGGTCACGGAAGCGGCGGCCGACGTGCCGCCAGCAAGGAAACGGCGGCGTGAGCTGAGTCGATGGCTGGGTGTCATTCCGCCATCATGGCCAGCCGGCGCACGGACGGCAATGGCGAATTCCGTCGGATTTCCCCGTGTCGTGGGCGATCAGAGAGTGTCTCAACTGGTTCTGGTATCTCATCCGACACGAATGGAGGACCGAGACTGGTGTGATCACCACGTCACCAATGCGCTGAGCGAGAGAGTGAACAGCCGGATGCAATCGATCAAGTCTGCAGCCCGCAGAACTCACCGTTTCGCGAGCTACCAAACCAATCCTGTTTTTCTGCGGGCAGCTCGACCTGTCACTCATTTCCCACCACAATTCCCGAAGAGCCAGATAGGGGAAGGACGGTGGGAACGGAATAGCGAGCCTTTTGCGCGAATTGGCCGGGAGAACTCATTTCTCTCCTTCGGTCATTTTCCGGGGACGTCCCATGCCGGTATCCAGGATTTTCAGTCTTTTCGGCCACCGAAACTCGGGGGAGGAAGAGTAATCATATCCCTTCATATGAGCCTGGTCTTTTCGATAGGGCGGTTTGACATAGACCAGTTCGGTATCGCCGAATATTTCCTCCAGGATAGCAGCGAGGGCGGGGTCGTATTCCCGGAGTTCCGCCCTTGTGTTGACGTGATTGTGGTCGTGATCGTTCTCACGATTGTTGTCGAACCAGGATTGAACGCCTTCGGCAAAATATTCGGTATGGGCCGTGCTGGCATATTTTCCCTCCCAGAGTCCGGCGTCCAGGGCTTTTTGCCAGGTTTCCCGGAGTCGTCGGTCGAATTCCGGGTCGATCCGGTTGAGGCCGCGAAGATGAATGACGTGGGCGAACTCGTGGATGAGGATGTTTTCCTTCGCGTAAGGATCCCCTGCAAAGCAGAGAAGGTTCTCCTCACCGCAACTGGCCACCGGCTGGGTTTCACTACCGCCCAGCCCCCGGGCGCGGCGATCCCACCAGTCGCTCGATCTCGTGTCACCGTCGGCGATCGAAGCATGTTCCGGAACGTCGGTGGTGAATTCATCGTGGGCCATGACGGTGAGGCGCGACCCACCGTCCGCGAGGGCCTTCAGGATATCGGGCCGTTTCGCGAGCATGAGGCCGATGAGATAACCGGCTTCGCGGAGAGCGTAGTCGGAAACCTTTGCGGAACTGCAAATCAGGTAACCATCGTAGTTCAGGCATTTCCGGTAAAATGGATCGAGCTCCAACTCTTTCGGGGGAGCCGTGATGGGTCGAAGAGCGGCCGGCTTCCCCGCGCCGGGATTGGGAATGGCGATGGCGGGAATGTCGACAATCGCCCTCATCTCTCCGGCGACAAAATGGCCCAAGGGCCTTCCACCGGGATCGGAGGCGAGGAAGGCGTGACCCGCGAACGACTCGAGGCTCCGAAAGGTTCCGCCCCCAATCGTGTATTCCTGAGCCGGGGTTCCTTCAGGGTCGATCCAATGCACAGTCACGGGAGAGCTGCGATTGTTGCGAACGATTAGGGATACTCTTTTTCCGCCATCGCGGGATGGAGGGCATTCGCCTTCGCTGGCGGGATGCCATTTGAGGGATTGGCGTCGAAGGCGGTCGGAGATTCTTGCGGAGATCAGAGCCCGCGCGGGGCGGTCTCCCACGACGAAGTGTCCGAGCGGTTCGCCAAAGTTGTCCCGGATCACCCAAACGGCGCCCGGCCGGGTCTGCTGCCGCTTTGACTGTCCCACCTCAATCACACTGTAGCGATGCAATTCTCCCCCGCGATCGCTCCAGAAAAGCTCCACGGGACGGGGGCGTTCATTGGTGAAAACGACGTCAAAGGGCGGCCCTTCCGGTCTGGAGGGAGGGGCCGGTCTGGAGCCGGCGGGTTGCATGGCAAGACGGGGAAGGGAGCGATCCCGCGGCGGAACGAGGGGAGCGAACTTCTTGGGAACGAGATCGCGAAAACGGGTCAGGATTTCGGTATGATCGGGAGACTCGGCCAGATTCGTCCATTCATGGGGATCTTCCGCGATGTGATAGAGTTCCTCACCGCCACCGGCATACCGGATGAAACGCCAGTCCCTCAAACTGAGGCTCACGCTTCCGGGCTGGTTCACATGGGTGATCGCAGGGTGAGGCCAGTCCGCCTCAGGATCGGCCAAGAGCGGCCGCAGGCTGGGTCCCTCGACTTCCTCCTTCGGGGGGAGACCGCAGAGTTCGGTCAGGGTGGTATAGAGACTGAGGAGATCGACGGGCTGATGACACACCGATCCCGGTGTTGTTCCCTGGGGAAGACCGGGAGCGCCTTTGGGGACGCGTATCATCAGGGGAACCCGCGTGCAGACCCGCCATCCGGTGAATTTCTGCCAGTGCTGTTTTTCGCCGAGATGCCAGCCGTGATCGCTCCAGAGGACTACGATGGTGTTGTCTTTGTTCGGCCCGGCCTCGAGTGCGTCGAGGACGCGCCCCAGATTTCGGTCGGCGAAAGCGATCGAAGCGAGATAGCCCTGGATGGCTCGTTTCCATTGACCGTGTTTCCTGATGTGGGCAAAGTAGCGATTGGGCCCGAGATTTTTTCCCGCGGTCGGAAGATCGTCGAGATCGTCTTCCTTGTAACCGGGGGGGAGTTGGATGTCCTCCAGCGGAAATAGGTCGAAGTATGGCTTCGGATTGAACCAGGGCTCGTGAGGCCGGTAGATTCCGCAGGCGAGGAAGAACGGCTTATCCTGTTTGCGGGACAAATGATTCCCGACGTATTCCGCGGTTTTGTAATCTCCACCAAACTCCTCGTCGGTGACGTCGAAGGCATGCCAGTCGGTATCCACATACTGCCAGGGTCCTCCGCGGGGCAGCGATTTGGGGCGTTTTCCCCACGGCATACAAGGCGGGAACGGGTTCTCGGTCTCTTTTGCGGGGTAATACTCGTCCCAGGAGCGAGCGTCGATGAAATAGTGGAGGATTTTTCCGGATCCCGTGGCCCGGTAGCCGTGTCGCCGAAAATACGCGGGAATCAATTCGGCGTCGGGGAGAACTTCGCGCATTTTCTGGCCGTTTTGATAGAGCCCGGATGTGTGCGGGGAAATGCCGGTCATCACCGCGGTGCGGCTAGGGTTGCACGCGGGGACGGGACAGTGGGCGTTGGTGAAAAGGACCCCGCTTGCGGCAAGCCGGTCCAGGTTCGGGGTTTGCGCCTGCGGATGCCCGCCGAGGCAACCGATCCAGTCGTTGAGGTCGTCCACTGAGATCCAGAGGACATTGGGCTTGGTCCCGGATGAGGCAGCGTCGATCTGAGAAATCGCGACGCCGAGGAATAAGACCGGGAGAAAGCAGGGAAAAAGCCTCGATTTCATCTTGTTGTGAAGCTCGAAAACCTGAATCACGAATTTACGGTTCTTCCCTTACGCCGTTCAGTTGGACTCTCATCCGCAGTTCTCGCCCGAACTCTGAAACGGTATGCCGACCTTTGGGGAACTCTTCGTCTCTCCTTTTCTGCATGGTGTCGAAAGGATATCACGTTTCGATTCGCGTGCTCGTTGCATGATCCCGTCGGGCTATTGCTGTGGAGGAATCCATCCGTTCTGGATATACCGGCCATCCGAAAAACGGGGGCGAAAAGCTCTGTGGCCCGACCGGTCCGGTGCGGCTTGACTTCCGGGCTTGCAAAGGCAGGTTCGTTAGAAAGCTGACGGAGGAGGTTACGCACCCGCATGAACTGCCCGAAGGCGCGGCGATCGATTGCCGAGCAAAAGACCATCGGGGATTTGCCTGCTGGTCACCCTCCAGCAAAAAGGAACCAACATCATGTTTGCACGACGTCTCATTCTCCCATTTGCCGGTTTTGCTTTGATCCAAGCCATTCCGGCTCAGGAAGAACCCCAAGATCTTCGCGTTCACCAATCTCGGAATACGCTTCCGGCCTTTAATCCGAAAGTGTGATACTAGCCGTATTCATACATGTTCTTATGCCGCGGGGATGGAGGGTATTCCGCTGATTTTCGGTTCGCCAAAATTCGAAATTCGAAACTCAAAAATATCGAAAAAGGATTTCAAGCATCGCATATCCATCTGCAGGAAAGAGGCAAAGGAAACCCGTTTCTTTCTCCGGATGATCGTCGCTGCGGATCCCAGCAAACGGGAGGAGGCGCGACGACTATGGAGGGAAGCTACCGAGCTGAATTTGATATTCAGTGCCATTTGGAGGAAATAGGAAAATTCGAAATTCAAAACTCGAAATCTACGGCCTTTCTTTCGGAACCAAGTTGTATCCATTCCGCCGCCCCAATCCTGAATCCTAAAGCACCCTTCCAGTTTCCAATCTCTAATTTCGAGTTTCGAATTTTCCACCCGGCGGGCTGGAACTCAGGGCGACACGGAAGCCCAGGATGCTGACATCGCCGTCAGGGTAGTTCCCGTACCGGTTGGCTGACCGGCAGCTCCCGGCGACGTCGTACCAGCCGCCCCCGCGGCCGACGCGTATGCCACCCGAGGCAGGGCCAACCGGATCCTTGACTGGCTGTCCGTCGGGGCCTGGCTCATAGTCGCCATACCAATCCCAGCACCACTCGTAGACATTGCCATGCATGTCGTAGAGGCCCCACTTATTCGGCTGGTATCGCCCGACGGTAACCGTCTTCCCGATCGCGCTCGCGCCGAAATTCGCCTGATCCGGCTGCAGGTCATCCCCGAAGAAATATTCCGTCTTCGTTCCCGCCCGGCAGGCATATTCCCACTGGGCCTCCGTGGGCAGGTGATAACTCCACCCCTCCGGCAATCTTCTCGCCCTCCGTTCGCTTTCCGTCAATTTCCGGCAATATTCGTTCACCAGGTTCCAATCCACCGTTTCCACCGGAGCGCGCGGATCCTTGAAATCACTCGGGTTGTCACCCATCACCGCCTTCCATTCCGCCTGGGTCACCTCGTAGGCTCCCATCCAAAACCCATTGGATAGGGTGACATCGTGAGGCGTTTCATCATCACTGGCTTCCTCCGAATCCGATCCCATCTGGAATGTTCCAGGCTCCACGAAAACCAGCTCCATCCCGACAGAATTTCGGAAAGGCTGTTTCTTCGAGGGATCAAATTCCCCGTCCTCGGGCTTCGGTAGCGCGGCGAACTCCTCTGCCGCCGCGGAAGCTCGCCCGTGGAGCTGTTGGTCCTCCTCGTCGAACGCCAGCCAACCATCGCTGAGATAGGCCCGCAGGTTGCGATTCCCGACCAACTTCCTCTCAAGACCCCACGCGATCACCGAGCCGTCCTCCATCCCGATATAGAGAACCCGTTCATCTTCCGGGAAGGCCCACGCGGTCGGCGGCGAGGGATGACAGGTGAGATCGACATGATGTCCGAAGGCCCGCAGTTTCACGGTGGTTCCCTCGAACTGGACCCCACTGGACTCCGCGCTCGCCGTGACCGGGCCGGATGCCTCCCTCATCCCGCTCTGCTCCATGCCGAGTTCCCATTCCCGGACCGTTCCATCCCCGTAACCGACCCGGAGGTGAGTCGCGGTGACCTCGATACCGGCGACCGGCGTCCCGCAGGAACCACTTCGCCAGAACGGCAGGTAGGCGGGCATGGCGGCCAGCTCCAACCGGGCCGCATCGAGTTCGCCCGGGACCAGGATGGGAAAATCCGTCCGCTCCGCACCTCCCAGCAACTGCCCCGCCGCCTTCCAGAAGGATGGCGCGAGGAAGATGCGGGACCGGTACGGTTTCGGCTCGGCACCGGAGAACCCCGAGAACCCGATGGCCTTCGCGGTGTAGAAGATCGCGTCCGGGTGGACATCCGGAGCCCCGCGGGCCTTCTCCAGGGCCTGGAGTCCCTCCGTTTTCCAGGCGTCGTCCCGGGACTGGAGGGCATTCTCCACGGCCCAGAGAGCCGCGCCGGTAAGGGCGCTCAACATCACGATGACGGTGCCCACGAGCTGCCACTGGAGCCGCTGCCGCCTCCCCCGTTCCCGGATCGAGGCCCGGATGTAGTCCTGCTCGGCGGTTTCGAAGCCGAAGGGAAACTCGTCGAGGAGATTCTCGGCGTCGGTCAGCTCGCTGCCCTTCTGAAGGAGTAGGCTCTTTTCCTGGTCGGTCTCCTCCCACTTTTTCCGCCGCTGGACCACGTCGTCACGGATGGCGAGGAACCGCTGGTTGGTCTCCTCGTTGAACCAGGCCTGGACCTTCGCCCAGTTCCGCAGGAGGGCCTCGTGGGTCACGCTGATGACCTGACGGTCGCGAACGTCCTTCCCCGCGATGAAGAGGCGGCCCTCGACGAACTTCTCGATCAGTCCCGCGGCCCCCGGGATCCGCTCCAGTTCCTCCCGCAGCACGGTGCGGCGGACCGCCCGCGGTTTCTTCCCTTCCTCACCTCCCCCGCCGCCGTCCTCGGCCACGGTGGTGAGCTTGCGGAGGACCTCGTCGAGGGCCTCCTGCTCCACGGGTCTGAGCTGTTTCTCGAGGACAGGCTCGCCGCGCTGGTTCCTGCCCTCGAAGACGTGGTCGGCGTGCCGGGAGAGGACGCCCTTCAGCCCTCCGATGGTGTCGTATTCCTCGAACTCGAGGAGGCGGCTGTCGGTCCCGCCCCCGGTGGCCCGATTCTGCTCGAAGAGCTGTTCCAGGCAGATCTGGAGGAGAGGGAGACAATCCTGATCGGGGATCGCCGCGTCCACGATGATGTCCTCGAGCCGCCCCTTCTCGGGATCCTCCTCGAAGCGGACCCCGGCTTTCTGGGCGGGTCCACGGACCATCTGGAGGAGGGCGGCCCGGTCGGGTGGTCGAAGCTGGAGCGATCCGCCCTCGGCTTCCTTCAGGTTCATCAGCAGCGGGTAATCTGTGCAATCGGCGAAGAAATCACTCCGCAGGGTCGCGAGGATGAGGACCCGCCCGTCGCGGGCCAGGGCGTCGATGGCGACGAAGAAATCCTCCACTTCCTCCCTTTCGAATCCACTGGTGAACAGTTCCTCGAGCTGGTCGAGCACCAGGATGAGGCAGGCCCGGGGCTGGGCGAGATCGTTCAGGGTCAGGGTGAGGGCCTCGACGTCGGCGGTGCGTCCTGCCGCCTCGTGTTTCGCGATCTCGCCCCGGAGAATGGCGCCCTGTTCCGCCTGCAGCGCGGCCGCCGCCTGGGAGAGGGCTCCCTTGATCAGGGTGGGAGCCGTCCTCGGTTCCTCGTTGAGGATCTGGGTGAGCCGCCCGGTGGTGGTACCGTCCCGGGTGATCTCGGGGAGAGCCGTCTCCGAGGCGATGGCGGTGGCGAGAGCGAGCATGAGATTGCTGCTACCCCCGTCGCTCGGCTTCATGATCCCGTAGCGCCACAGGCCGATACCCTCGATGACACGCCCCTCGACCAGCATGGGGAGGACCCCGGCCCGGACCAGGCTGCTCTTCCCCGAACCGCTCGCCCCGAAGATGAGGACGAAGGCGCGGGGCTCGAATCGCCGCAGTTCGTCCTCGTATCCCTCCGCCATGACCTCCTCGAGATCGAGGGCCGCGCCCCCGGCGGTGAGCGCCTCCTCCCGGGCCCAGGCACCGCGGAGCCGTAGCTGGGCCTTGTTGACGACCTCGCCGATCTCCGCGGTGCGTCCGAAGAAGATGGGGGCGTGCTCGAACTCGAAGACATCGAGGCCACGGTAGGGATTACCCTCCCATTCCGGCGCGGCGACTTCCGGGACGATCTCCCCGGTCCTCCGCTCGATAACCTTGCGGAGCCCGATCTCCAGCTTCTCCTCGAACTGGGCGAGGCTCCGGTAGCTGTTGAGGGCGCCCTTGAAGAGCTTCTCCCTCTCGTCCCGGGTCCAGCGTTCCAGGAAGGCCTGGAGTTTCTTCCACTGGGAGAACCGCTCATCGGAATCCGGATCATCCAACGCAACTGTTGGCTTCGTCTTATTGACCCAGACGAGAATCTCCGGGGTGGCATGGAGGCGATGGTGTTCGAAGGCATCGACGAACTCCCATTCGGTCCCCGAATCGGCGACCCGGCCATCCGGGAGCGTGTAACTGGAATGGAGCCGGGAACCGAGCCGCGACCAGAGGATACAGATGACGATATCGAAGGTGGAGGGCGGTTCGATCTGGGCCTGGTAGTCTTCGGTGATCCGAACCGGTTCGTACTCCCAGAGGAAGGGTGTCAGCTTAACGGTTTCTCCGAACTCGGAATCGAGACGGTGGATGACACGCTCGGCGATCTCACGTTCCTGTGCGACGTCCCCGGGGCTGCTCACGAAGATGCGGATTTCCTGCTCGACCATCGTTCAGCCGGTATGCTAGCAAGATTCGCAGTGCTGAGAAACTTGAAATCACGAAAATTAAGGCTCTGAGAACACAACTCCACAGAGTCACGGCTTCACAAAGTGGCCAAGAAGTGGCCAAGAGTTTCTATCCAAAAATAACAAGTCGTCGTAACTCGTCGACAATCAAGTGGGCCCGGTGGGGTTCGAACCCACGACCAAGGGATTATGAGTCCCCTGCTCTAACCACTGAGCTACAGGCCCGAAGCCGCGCGGGGCGCGGGAACGCCAAGGCGGGAAAGATGACACACCACCCCCCTTTTGTCACCCCACTCTTCCGCCTCGCCTTGCCGCAAGACACGCCAGGAATCGCATTCCCCTACCCCTTCTTCCCTCACCCCGGACCCGGGACGAATCGATCACCGCATTCAGTCGAACTCGTTCGCCACGATCCGGATGTGGCGGCCGAACCAGTCCGTGTGCGCGTGCAGCATCGGACGGTGCAGGTCGATGACGACCTGTGCCAGGGTGCTTCCCCGGTGCACCAGGACAATATCGCCTCGGCCCGACCACCACTTCGGCGAACTCACCGGCGAGGCCAGCCATCCCAAAGTCGCCAGATAGGTGGCCAGGTAGCCCGCCGGCAGACCAAGGATGACCGCAAACACCGCCGTGAAAAGCTTCACTCCAAAGCATTCGCCCCCGCTCGACTCCCTGGCAAGCACGTCATGCCAGGCCATTGCCAGGCCACGCCTTTGCCACGGCTTTTCCCAAGCCTTTGCCACGCCTTTGCCCAGGCTTTTGCCACGCCTTTTCCCAAGCCCTTGCCCACGTGCCTTTGCCCAGGCCATTCTCCGCAAGGGACCACCCCCCACCTCTCTCCACCGCTTTTCCGATTGTCTCGGCCGCCGGATGACCCATGATCTGAAGGCACCCGTCATGCCTTATGCCCAAGGAACGCCTCGACCAACTCATCGTCTCTCGAAACCTCTGCGATTCCCGCGAACAGGCGCGACGCCTCATCCTGGCCGGCGAAGTCACCGTGGAAGGGATCGACGGGCTGCTCAAGCCCGGCCAGAAGATCGATGACGACGCCGAGATCACCCTGAAGTCCAAACCCCGATTCGTCGGCCGCGGCGGGCTCAAGCTGGAAAAGGGACTCGAAGAATTCGGCATCGATCCCGCCGGCGCAACGGCCCTGGATGCCGGCGCCTCCACCGGCGGCTTCACCGATTGTCTCCTCCAGCGGGGCGCGGCGAAGGTCTACGCCTTCGACGTGGGAAAAAATCAACTCGCCTGGAAACTGCGCCAGGATCCCCGGGTGATCTCGCGCGAGGGATTCAACATCCGCCACATGACCCCGGAAGACCTGCCCGAAGAGGTCGACCTCGTCGTCATCGATGTCTCGTTCATCTCTCTCACCCTCATCCTGCCGGCCGTTTTCGCGGTTTTGAAAGCCGAGGGATCGGTCATCTGCCTGATCAAGCCCCAGTTCGAGCTGCGGCGGGAGCAGGTGGGCAAGGGAGGAGTCGTCCGCGAACCCGAACTCCACGAGGAAGCCGTGGCCAAGATCCGGGACTTCGTCGGTGGACCCCTGGAAAAACGGTGGCGGGGCCATACCGTTTCGCCTATCTGTGGCGGCGATGGCAACGTGGAATTCCTGGCATGGCTGACTCATCCCACCCCCGATTAGGGATCGTGGCCAATCCCGATAAACCGGGAAAACACCTCCTGGGGGAATTGATCGAACGATTCGAGGGACGAGGCTTCTCGCTCGCCCTGGATTCCTCCACCGCACGGAGTCTGGACAGGACCGACGGCATCCCCCTCCCCGATCTGGCCGCCGGCTCCGATCTGCTCGTGGTGCTGGGCGGCGACGGAACCATCCTCTGGGTGCTGCGGCAGCTCAAGGACCGGGTCAGGCCGATCGCGGCGATCAACACGGGCACGCTCGGCTTCATGACGTGTGCCACCGAGGACGAGGTGGCCCACTTCGTCGAATCCATCGCCACCGCCACCTACCGGCTGACCGATCGCATCGTGATCGAATGCATCATCGATCTGCCCGGTCGCGAGCCGCAGATCTGCCACGGGCTGAACGAACTGACCCTGAGTCGAAAAAACGAATCGAGGATCATCCATGTCGAGGCGACCGTGGACGGCGCTTTCGCCAATCGCTACACCGGCGACGGGCTCATCGTGGCGACCCCGACCGGGTCCACCGCCTATTCCCTCTCCGCCGGGGGACCCCTGGTGGAACCCTCGGCAAGCTGTTTCATCCTGACCCCGGTCTGCCCCCACGCCCTGGCGAACCGCCCCATGGTGCTGGATGCGGACAGCCGAATCCACCTGCGGGTGCCGGAGCAGCGGGATGAACTGTCGGTCATGGTGGACGGCGAGTTGATTAGCGACATCGATCGCGGCGCCGACATCCGGATCGCACGGGCTCCCTTTGTGCTGCCCCTCGTCGCCCTGCCCGGTCAGAGTTTTTTCGGGGTGCTCCACCAGAAACTCGGCTGGAAGGGAAGCACCATCTGACCCCCCAGCACCCCATGCTTTCCTGGGTCAGGGAAAAGTGTGAACCCGCCGTTCGCCCTCCACGTTAATCCCCCGGTCGCGAAATCGAACGGCTCTCACGTCGAGATCGCGGACGAAAACCGCGCCCTCCTCGCAGGTGACCCGCACGCCGCGCAGGATCACGTCGTCGGCAAAGGCTCCCCGCACCTCGATCCGCTCGGCCACCAGCCCCACCGGCACATCCGTGAGCGGAGCCCGGTAGCGAATCACCGCCGCTCCCGCGACAAACACCGTTTTCTCCTCCGGCGCCTCGTCGATCTCGGCTACCGAGCCGCCCAAGTAGACATGTCTCCAGCCCACGAAGGGATCGCTCAACCACCACACCCCGTAGATCGCCCCGCCGATCAGCAGCAGCAGAAAGAGGGAAAACACACAACCCAGGGTGCCGCAACAGCCCGGTCCCCGCGGCTCGCTATCGTAGTCGGGAGCCGCGTCCTCGCCGTTCGCCGCGGCATAATCCTCCCCGATCAGGGCACCGAGCGGCCCCTCCCTGTCGAGGGGGTCCCTTTCACCGGGAGGCATCTCGGGGTCGGTGGTCATTTTTCCGTGATCCGTCGTCAGCGCTCCCTTTTCCGCGATCGGAGTTGGCTGATGTGTGATCGGTGGTTTGTTGGGCTTATCTTTACAGCCTCTCAGGAGACCGTGGAAAAACTCTGAAACGAAAAGTCTCCGGGATTTTTCGTCTCGAGGTCAGCGGCTTCGCCGATTGCTTTTGCGGGGAGCCCCTTCGGCAGTGGCCTTTTTGCCACCTGACTTCGTTCCACCTCAGTCGTGGAGGAAACTCCACTTCTTCGGTGTGCCTAGTCAGCCGACAAAAAGACTCACCGTTTTTCATTCCATAATCTTTCAACAGCCTCTTAGCAGCCTGTTGAAAAACCCTTCGCAATTCAAGAATTTTGAATAAGGTGAAG
>CAZLUZ010000077.1:0-21952 GCA_964562825.1 uncultured Akkermansia sp. | reverse complement strand
AAATCTTAGCTATGTACTCCAGTGACTGTTCGCGATCGATCGTCCACTCCACTCCGACCTCGATCTCATCAGCTCCAAGTCTGTGGAAGGGACCTTCGACACCGGATCTAGAGAACTCGTCGAAGTTGCGCGACGACGAAAATGACACGATTCCCGCCCGAATCTTCTGCACGGGCAATTCACTTTGCCCTTTGGCAGAAGTGAAGAGGCTAGCGACAAGCGTCAAGGCAATCAGTGGGCGCATTTTTTTATTCCTTGGGAGAGTGAAGGGGTGGAACGGTGAAGAAACTGTCCGTCGGAAAGGGAGGCATGACCGGTAAGAGGCGCGATCCTGTTCCGCAGGTGCAGTGGCTGGTGCCGACCTTGCTCCCACCGTCCCAGCAACGCCCGCTGAAATGCAGGAACATATCGATTCGGAACGTGTAGGCGGTTGGGGCCCACCCGCTCATTCGCGTTCGGTCGCCTCTTTTCGATTGATTTCCAGAACCTCTTCAAAACTCTCAATAATCGATGGGGAAACGGCGTTCCTCTCCGGCAACGCCTTATTCCAATCAAGGACCGTCTTTGCCAACTCAGTTACCTCTCGGTGCAACCTCCTAACCTCGGTGGGTTCGGTGAAAGCCAGTCCCTCCGAAGCCTCCCACCAGACCTTCGAAATGATCCTCCGGTCATTTACCAGAATGTATGCGTAGATCTCGCCGTTTTGTGTCTCGGGCAACATCAGCCAAGAGTATTCCTTGAGTTCGTCAGTCACTCCAGGTCTGACCGGGGCAAACCTGGGAAAGCCGGAACGAATAAATCCCAATTCCGCAAATTTTCGGGCCAGTTTGGCACGCACGGCACGAAGGTCTGCCGTTGAGTCCGCCTCGAAAATGAAACAGCTAGGACTGCCTCCCGTAACTACTATATCGGAATCGGCCCTTGAGGCATCCGGTATCGCGGCGAGGATGATTAGTGAGGTTATCAGCAAGTGCTTCATCGTTTTTGTGCCCGAGGGTCGAGAGTAAGGCACGCCGGGTACTGATACCGCCGTGCGAGGGAAGCGCGATCCGTGACAGGCGCGAGCGTACTTTGCAGGTCGGAGTGCCTGGCGCCAAAATTGCTACTACAGTCTCCAATTCGGTGGGTCGGCACCGTCCAGTCGATGGGCGATATTTCGGTATCACGTGCTTCTACTTTCATGTCTCGGAGGTTGCCACCTATTCCACCACCGGATTCAATTCAAGGCTCCGTTCTGCCTGCGACATCTTGTTGGGTCCCTCTGCGCTCTCCGTTATCGGCATCCCTTCTCCTCTCTTCCAATTCCGAATCCCGGTTCCATCGCATCGTTGCATAGATCGCCGCAATGATGGGAAATCCGATCAGTCCGAAGACACCTGCATTGGTGTAGGTTTGCCCAATAAAATTGAACCCAAGAAAAATCATCCAAATGATTCCGTATCCACTGGTGAAGTAGGTCCAGAAAGATGTTCTCATCTCCTTTTGGGGTCAACGTAGAGCCAATCAAAAGCCGATTCTAGAATCGAATCCATGGTTGTCACGCGAAAACGTCTGATTGAAAGGATTGATGGGAGATTAGAACCAAGCGGGTTGAAAGAGATTTGTCCTGCATCGAACGGAGCGACGTCCGGCGAATTGATCCAGGGCCCCACAATCGACGATACTTTGAGTCCACTCATCTCAAACTCCAGAGTTCCCGTGGTGATGTGCAAGTCCCAATCATCGATGGCTTGAAGTATCTGGGTGCTGATTACACACGCGGGAAAGAGACTGGAGGCTGGAGGCTGGAGGCTGGAGGGCGATGAACTCCTGGAGCACCTGCGCCGAGAGGGCGAAGTCGCCTCCCAGGATCAGTTCGCTGGCGCGCTGCCGTTTCCCGGCATCCTCCGGTGCGGCGGAACAGGCGTAGAGGAGGACATTGGTGTCGAGAAAGCTCTCAGCGAGCATGGACCTCCTCCCGGCTCAGGGGCTGCATGGGCTCGGTGTTGGCAGCGCGCATTTCCGCAAGGAGTCGGGCAGAGTCGGCCTTCCGCGCCTCCTCGGACTCAGCGCCGGAGGATTCCAGAAACCGTTCCAGCGCCAGGATGATCACTTCCCTCAGCGTCGTGCGCCGTTCCGGGTCCACCCCGAGACCAGGATGCTTGCATGGGAGGGGTTCCAAAGCGGCGGCAGGACGGGCGGACGCCAGAAGCACGGCGGCGAGGGGCAGCAGGAGCGGAGGTTCTATCAGCGAGATCTCAGGTTTTGGACTGAACGGAGAGGACACGCGTGACTTCCTCTGTGAGCTCCGCAAGGACTTCTTCGGTGCGGCGGCGATCCTCGGGATGAAAGCGGCGGAAGGGCTCCGCCAGAAAGTCATCACAGACGCCCCGGATGGAGAGAGCGCATTTCAGGCCTTTGATGAGGGCCGAGGGATGGCGACCCACGCGGTAGAGCCGGCCGGACACGTCCAGGACGACGTCATGAAGCTGCCGTGCCCGCAACAGATCTCCACAGACGGCCGCTTGGTGGAGGGCGACATACAGTGCGGGAAACAGGTTCGCCCCCCCATTCACGCCGCCCTGAGCCCCCGCCAGCACCGCGCCCAGCAACAGCTCCTCCGGCCCCATGAAAATGGACCAGTCCGGCCGGTCGCGGAGCAGATGACAGAGGCGGTGGAAATACACCATGTTGTTCGAGCTGTCCTTCACGCCCACGATCCGTTCGTCATCGAGGACGTGCCGGATGGTATCCAGCTCGAAAGAAACCTTCGTGAGGGACGGCATGTTGTAGAGATAAAACGGCAGGGGCAGCTCCGGCAGAAGGCTGTCCAAGTAGTCCAACAGCTCCGGCTGCCCCTCCGGCAGATAATACGGGGGCGCGGCGACCAGGGCACTGGCTCCCGCATGGGCCGCGATCTTCGCCAAATTCACCGACTCCACGAACGCGGTATGGGAGAAGCAAACCAGGACCGGCACGCGCCCGTTCACGATGCGGCAGGACTCACGGACGACCTCCGCCTGCAGACGGCTGCTGAGACTCGGCCCCTCTCCGGTGGTGCCCAGGATGAACAGACCGCTGACGCCGCCGGCCAGGACGTGTTCGATCAACCGCTCGAGCCCCTCCCGGTCCAGCGTGTCCCGCCCGGTCAGCGGGGTGATCAAGGGAGGAACGATCCCCTGGAGGCGTGTCTGGCGGGCTGGATCAGCTGAGTGGGACATTTCCGCACAGGTAAGTTTTCAAACCGAGTTCCTGGAAGGTGGCGGCCTTGATGCGGGCCGCGCGATGGGCCGCCGCCCGGTCTGGCGCGTAGACGACCTGGATGTGATTCGACTTGTGGCGGGCCATCATCTGGTCCCGGCTCACGCCATCGATGACGGCATGCATGACCGGCCACTGCGGGGTGGTCATGCTCCACCGCCGTCCGGTTTCCTCCGGGGGTAACTCCACTACTTCACCCACGCCCACGTCCGCCTGGAGCAGGCCATCCATGACAAATACGCGGCTCCACACGATGTGACCCGGCTTGCTGATGCCCTTCAATGTGCCGCCTCCCTGGGGAAAGTAGACGGGCGGCTGACGCTCACTGGACGCGCCAGCCCAGCCTCCGATGAAATGCGCGGGCGGAGCGGCGCCACTGATCAGCAGCACCCAAACGAAGCGGCCCTCATACTCCTCGCCCCACCGCAGATCATGCAACGTGTTCTCGGGAGGAAAGCTGAGGGTGTTCCACAAACGCTGTGTGATCAAACCATCCAAGCCCGCGCACTCATCCACCTCATTGAAATGCGGCAGCGGCTGGCCGTCATACAAGACCCGCATCCCATCCGCCGAGCAAACCGGAGGCCGGTCCGAGTTGTTCAACAGGCCTTCGACCAAATCGCTCGCCGGTGTCAGATCCTTCAGGCCCTGCTGGTATTGGATGCCGATGGCGTCGCAGCCAAACTCGTCCGCCAACCGCAGCGCCGCGACATACATCCGGCACTGCTCAATGACCTGCTCCCGGGTGAGGCAAGTCTCTGGATCCGGGCCAAACTGAAAGCGGAGACCCATCGTCTCCAACCACTGGTAGACCGCCCGGGCGTCCTCCTCACTCACCGTCCGCATGGCGGCAAAGAGCGTGGACTGGCTGAGCCGTTCCTTGAAAACGCCCGTGGGGTTCAGCAAGTGGTCAGGCACGATGGCGTTGAACATGCCCATGCACCCTTCGTCGAACACGGCGAGGATGGCCTGCCGCTCGCGGAAGCGGTGGGCAAAGGCGCGGGCAAACTCCCGCTCTTCGCGTGGGAGTTTCTGCAACGAAAGCTGCTGGACATGGCTTTGGTCATGTACGACCTCCCCCGTCTCCAGCCACTCCTCGAGGCCTTCCGTGAAGAAGGTATCCTGAAAGTCCTCACTCCAAAGTGAGGAATACTTCACGCCGGCTTTCGCTAGCGAGGCGTTGAGGTTGAGCAGACCCACGAGGCCCGGCCAAGTGCCACTCCAGTTTGCGACGGTGAGAAGCGGGCCGCGATGCTTCATCAACCCGGCCAACACGTGATGCGAGTATTGCCAAACCGCCTCGGCGACGATCAGACGAGCGTCCGGATCCACCTCCCGGAAGACGGCCATGCCCATTTTCTGCGAGTCGATGAAGCCATGCCCCTTCCCGGGATCCACATTGTGGGCCCGCCGCAACCGCCACCCGCGGGATTCCAGGGCCGTCGCCAAGGCGGCTTCCAACTTTTGCTGCTCCGGCCAGCCCTGCCGGTTGGCGGTCAGGCGCAGGTCACCACTGGCGACGAGTAGCACGGTCTTTGGGTCACTTCGCATTTGGACTGGATTTGGGTGAAAAAAGAAGAGTCAGAAGAAATCCGGTCAGGAGAATGGTGAGCGTGCCGAAGACCGGAACGAAAAACTCGTGAAGCGGGCTGCGCCACGACTCGGGCGTCCACTCGAGCTTGGACAGGGTCATCCACAGGATCAACGCCACTCCACATCCGGTGGCACAGGCAGCCGATCCGCCATGCGCCCTTCTCGAAAGCATGCCCAGGAGAAACAATCCGAGCATGCCCCCACTGAAGATACCGGCCACTTTCCACCAGATGTCCAGCGCACTGCCCGCGCCGATCATGGCAAACGCCACCAGAGTGCCCGCGATCCCAAAGCCCAACGTCGATAGCCGCAGCACCCAAAGCGACTCCCGCTCCCCGGCTCCGGGGCGGAAGTAACGGCGGTAGAGATCGCCATGGATGAGGGTGGCCGCGCAGTTCACGGAGCTGGACAAGGTGGACTGCGCCGCCGCAAAGATGCCTGCCACAATCAGCCCGGTGATTCCCGCCGGCAGGCCGTCCTGGATGAAATACGGAAAAACCTGGTCCGGCTCCGTTCCCTCCGGCAGGCGATCCGGATGCTCTCCGTAGTAGGCATACAAGGCCGTGCCCACGAAAAGGAACAAGGCGGACACCGGCACGTAGATCAGCGCGCCCAGCCAAACGCTGCTCGAGGCCTCCCGGTCCGACTTGGCCGTGGCATAGCGTTGGACGTAACTTTGATCAATCCCGAAGTTTTGGAGGTTGATGAAGAGGCCGTAAATAAGGATGACCCAAAACGTGGGCTCCGAAACGCTCCAACCCAAGTCCCCGAGGGAGAATTTCTCCCGGATCGCAGCGGCTCCGAACGGTGCGATCCCCCCCACGCCGCTTACCAGCACCCCCACGCAAGCCAGAGCGCCCCCGATCAAGACCACGCTCTGGAGGGCGTCCGCCCAAATCACGGCCTCAATCCCTCCAGCGAAGCTGTAGATGAGCACCACCGCGCCCGCGAGCAGTATGATGGAGGTCAGGCTCCATCCGAGCAGCGGCTGCAAGGCGATGGCGAGCAAGTAGGTGATGGTCCCCATGCGACCGAGCTGGGTGAGAAGGTAGCACGCCACGGCGTAGGTGCGGGCCCAGGGGCCAAACCGGTGCTCCAGATGCTCATAGGCGGAGACTTCGCCCCGGCGGCGGTAGAAGGGCACGAACCATTTCACCGCCACCCAGGCCGCCACCGGGATGGAGAGGCTGAACACAAAGGCGCTCCAGTCCGACCCATAGGCTTTGCCCGGCAGCGCCAGGAAACTGATGCTGCTCACGAAGGTCCCGAAAATGGACAAACCCACTACCCAGCCCGGAAGCCGGCCCCCGGCGGAGGTGAACTGCTCCGGGGAAATGTTTTTCCGGCCCATCCACGAGCCCAGCGCCAGGATGCCGCCCAGGTAGACCAGGAGCACCAGGAGATCCTCCAGCGCGATGGAAGGTGAGTCCGTCATGAGGGCGATGGAAGGAATCTTGCCCGGTGGGGCGGGCCCAAGCGAGCCCGAACGAGTGCCCATCCTTGCCGTGTGCGTGACGATCCTTGACCTCGACGAAGGGCGCGTCCCGGGTTACGCTCTCATCCCATGGCCGTCGTCCAGCGCACCGCGACGTATTTTTCCGAGCAAGTCCTGCGCACGAGGCGGTTTTTCGTGCCGGACTGGCGCTCCCATGCGGGGTCCACTCACCGCCTGTGCCTAGTGGGCGGCGGCTGCGAGTGGTGTGCACCGGACTTCACCGTGGACCGCCAGCGCTTTCCCTACGTGGCGTTGGAGCTGATCGGGCGGGGCCAGGGAGCCGTCCGGCTCGGAGGTGAAACTTTCGAAGCGGGCCCCGGACATGCCTACATCTTTGATCCCGCCACCCCCCATTTCATCCAGACGGACCCGACCCAGCCCATGGTGAAGTATTTCTTCAACTTCAGCGGGACCCGGATCGCGCGGCTGTTGGACGAGCTGCACCTGCGGCCTGGATGCTTTTTCCGGCTCAGTCACCCGGAGCGCGTCGCCGCTCTGCTGGAGGAAGCGATCGACCATGCGCTGGGGGAAACCCGGTTTGGGCTTGCGGCGGCGGCCGCGGCGGCGGAACACGCGGTGGTGCTTTGCGCGGACCTTCAACAGGCGCCGGCCAAACCCCACGATCCCGCTTACGCCACCTACCTTCGGTGCCGGGAGCACCTGGTCCGCCATTACCCCGCGCTGAGCACCGTGTCTCAGGCCGCTCGCGAGCTGGGGTTGAGCGCCGCCTATCTGACCCGCCTGTTTCAGCGCTACGGGCAGGACACCCCGCTCCAAACCCTGACCCGCCTGCGGATGAACGAGGCGCAGCTGAAACTCCGCGAACCGGGCGTCCAAGTGAAAGCCGTGGCCCTGGACCTGGGTTTCAAGTCCCCCGCGCACTTTTCCCGAGTGTACAAACGTTGGCACGGGCGCGCCCCTACCGAGATGCGGGCGGCCGAGGAATCCTTGCGGTGAGCCGCCGGCGGCTGCTCGTGGCGCCGCTATTTGACTTAGCTAACAAACTACACTAGCATTATTGAATGATCGTCAATGTTCACGAAGCGAAAAGCACCCTCTCCAAGCTGTTGAAGGCTGCGCTCGAAGGGGAAGAGGTGATTATCGCCAAATCAGGAAGACCACTGGTGAGACTGGAGCCGGTTTCCCGCAAAGAAAAATCGGCTCCGGGGAGGTTTGCGGGTCAAATTCAAATGGGCAACTTTTTCGAACCGTTAAACGAAGACGAACTGGCTGCCTGGGAGAATTAGATGGCGTATTTGCTCGATACCGATGTTGCGTTGTGGTGGTGGGCGAACGACTCGAATCTGCCAAAGTCAGTCGCCGAAATCATATCGGATCCCGGCAACACCATCTATTTCAGTGCGATTTCCGGGTATGAAATGCTGCTGAAGAACAGACTCGGCAAACTCGAGCTGCCTTCTCAACTCATTGAAACTCTGGGGGATGAGGTGCGGACTGAAGGATGGATAGAGAAATCTGTCACCCTCAGCGCTACCGCCAGAGCAGCGGAATTTGCAACAGCTCACCGGGATCCTTTCGATAGAATTCTTGCCGCGCAGGCGATCGAAGCGGGTATTCCGATCCTTTCCAAGGACGGAGCGTTTGACGCTCTCAAAGCAGATCGCGTCAAGCTCCTCTCTTAGCAAGGCCATCCTTCCTCGATCCACCTATCGACTCCGTTAAAGGTAGGGGAAGGTTTGGTATTGGTGGTGGTGTTGGTGAATCACCATCGGCTCTTCGGGAATTCTGGCCGGGAATAGGTGACAGGTTGAGCTTTCGCTTGGGTATTTCGTCATTTGCCTGATTACAGGCAATGCGTGGCCTTCAGTTCAGTTGGATTTCCCCTGGTCGGATGCGATGGCTTTAACGAATGATCCCGATTCGCACCATCAGCGCGTACCACTTGCCGCGATGGCGACGTTGATCTCGAGATCCGGCGGATTATCGTCCTCAAATGCATCAGCAGTCCAGCATCCCTATTGTCGAAGTGGAAGAGAATGAGGTGGAACATCCGAGTGGGCAACATCCCGGATTAAATTGGGTTCACCCTTGAATGAGGTTCGGGCTGATCCTTTTGATCACCCTGGCCGCGGCCCTGGCCTGGGCCGGGCCCGGTCGCCCCAATGTGATCTGGTTCGTCGTCGACGATATGTCGGCCCATTTTTCGTGCTACGGAGAAAGCGCCATCGAGACGCCCCACGTGGATCGGCTCGCCCGGGAGGGAATCCGGTTTACTCGTGCCTACGCCACCTCCCCGGTCTGCTCCACGTTTCGATCGGCTTTGATCACCGGTATGTATCAGAACTCGATCGGGGTTCATCATCACCGGAGCGGGAGGGGGGAGCACCGGATCGAGCTGCCCGCGGGCGTCCGGCCGATTCCGGAGTATTTTCAGGAGGCAGGATACTGGACCTGTATCGGGAGCGGCCTGCCCGGATTGAACCATCAGGGCGAAAGGGTATCAGTCGAACGGAAGGGGAAGACCGATTACAACTTCGATTGGGACGAATCGATCTACAACAGCCACGACTGGACCGGGAGAGGAGAGAAGCAACCCTTCTTCATGCAGGTCCAGCTCCACGGCGGAAAGATCCGGGGAGCGTCGGAGAAGGGCTACGAGAACCTGGAAAAGCGTATGATCGAGGAGTTTGGGGGACTCACCGACCCCGCGACGGTGGAGCTCCCTCCCTATTACCCTCGCGATCCAGTGATGCTGCGGGACTGGGCCACCTACCTGGACACCGTTCGGATCACCGACTGGCACGTCGGCCAGGTGATGGAGCGGTTGCAGGGCGAGGGGTTGCTCGAGGACACGCTGGTCGTCTTTTTCACCGATCACGGAATCAGTCACGCCCGGGGCAAACAGTTTCTGTACGACGAGGGAACCCACATTCCGTTGGTCATTGCCGGTCCGGGGATCGCGCAGGGGCAAACCCGGACCGACCTGGTGGAGCATATCGATATCGCCGCCCTGTCACTGGCGGTGGCGGGAATCGAAATCCCGGAAAGAATGGAGGGAGACGACATCCTCGCCCCGGGCTATAGGCCCAAGGAGGCCGTTTTCGCAGCCCGGGATCGCTGCGGGGAAGCGGCGGACCGGATTCGGTCGGTCCGAACCGACGAGTATTTGTATATCAGGAACTTCTATCCCGATCGCCCACACCTCATGCCGAACAACTACAAGGACAGCAAACTGATTATCAAACGGCTTCGGACCCTGCACGCGGAAGGAAGATTGCCGGACCTGGCCGAGACAATGCTCTTTTCCCCGACTCGTCCTCCCGAGGAATTGTACCGGTACGAGCAGGATCACTGGCAGACAGTGAACCTGGCCGGCGATCCGGAGTTCGGAGGGGAGCTGGAAAGGCATCGCTCCCTTCTCGAGGAGTGGATCGTGGAGACCGGTGATCCCGGGCCGGAATCGCCGGAGGTGTATCGCCTTGAGGTCGAGGACCAGCTCAAGTCGACCCGGAATCCGGATAGCCGGGAGCGGTACCGGAAGAATTCGGAGTTGTATCAAAAGTGGGCCGCCGGGGGAAAGTGACCTTTTCAGGGTCAATGGGGCGGGTGGAGTTTTCGCCTGGCCTCTGCTTCAGTCGCTCCATGTTGCCTTTCTTTTGGGAATGGGGCGTTCCCAGAATCCGTCCAGGCTGGGTGCCGGCATGCCGGCGCGGTGCTGGCCAGGAGCGCCGTGGTGGCGGGCAAGTATCGGTGACGGATCAGGGTGCTTCGCCGGGGACTCCCAAATGTTTCCGGACAAATTCGACCTCTATCGTGCTCCCCCTCGGATCTACCCCGTGGGCGAACTCGTTGGCCACCCCGAGCTGGTCGAGCCGTTCCTTCATCGCCTTTCCGAAGCCGGGATGATGCACCAGCTCACCCGCAGAGGCGTCCTCGGGCAAGGGCAACTCGGTCATCCTCGTGCTGTAGATCAGAAAAGCCGGGGGATCGTCGGCGCTGGCGTGGTCCCAGGGATTGCTCTCCCGAACCCGCTGGGCAACGGCCTCGGAGGCATAGGAATCGTCCTCGGGAGCGAACATCTTGGCGAAACTGCCGTGGATGTGATGCGGGCCACCCATGTGTTCGCGGATCCACGCCGGATCGAGGTTGAGCGGGCCGTTGATGGGGAGAATGCAGGCCACGCGTGAACTCTGGCGCTCCAAGGGGTCGGCGGACTCCGGTTTTCTCAGGTCGTCGTGCATCCCGATCCAGGCGGCGATGACGGCTCCCGCGGAACTCCCGCCGACGGCGACCTTCGCGGGATCAAAGTCCCATTCCCCGGCTTTCGTCCGGAGGAACTGAATGGCCCGGGCCGCGTCCTGCATGGGGACCGGACTGAGCGTCTCCTTTCCATCGACGAGCCGGTAGTTGCCCGACGCCGCGGCAAATCCGGCCTCGAGCCAGGGTGTGGGATCGAATCCCCTCTTGTCGCCACCCACGAACCCGCCCCCGTGGAAGAAGACATACAGACCGGCCGGTTTCCCGTCCGCCGGCAGCCAGACGTCGATGACGTTTCGCGGGTGCGGGCCATATTTCAGGTCGACGTGAGTGGGCGGAGCGCCCCGCCTCCTGTCCTCCCTCCGCTCGGTCTGCAGCGTCTGCCGGTGGGCCCGAGCCTCATCCCGGGTCAACACGCCATCCTTGTTGGCGTCGGACTCCGGATACTTTTTCAACCATTCAGCGAGCCGGTCCGGATTCTGGCCGTGGACCGGTACCATTCCGAGGCAGAGTGCTCCGACGAGAAATTGACGTATCATTCTGCCTCTTTACCAGAACGAGCCGGTCTCGTCACGACCCAAATAGACGCGAGGACACCGTGGCGCGGGCGCCGCTTTGTCGCGCCATCGTGACGTCCCAGATTCGGGCAGTGCTGGGAAATGGCGGGGCCCCCCAAGAGGCCTTTGCTCCCCGAAACGGCTGGGGTATCTTGAAGGCGTTCAACGAGGTGAGTGAAGCGAGCCATCCCAGCACCCTGGTGAATCGCACCCAGGCAGTGCATAGGTTGTTCGTCGGCATGGTCGGTCTGGATTCTTGAGGTGAACCCACTCTGGAGGACTACGGCATACCCGTTGTGAGGAGGGCGAAATTCCGATTAGTCGTCTGTGACCGGTGTTGCAAGGAAGATAAAAAGCCTTGACTCGGAATGGCCCAAGGTTTTGCCTAGCCATTGACGCCCGCGGGTTTCAGCCGCACAATTTCTCCGGTAAGCCTACGGAGATCAACGAGTCTATCGGCCCACCGAGCAGGGGCGCAATCGTTTGCGCAAGTCGTTCCATTTGCTACTCTTCCAACAGATGAAATGGCCCCTCTTCGCCCTGCTTATCGTGTGCCTCGGGGCGCCCGTAATCGCTGCCGAGCGACCGAATGTGCTCTTCATTCTTGCGGATGATCTCGGCTACGGAGACCTGAGTTGCTACGGAGCGACGAAGGTGAGCAGCCCGAATATCGACGTTCTCGCGACGGAGGGGCGCAAGTTCACCGCAGCCTACTCGCCGAGTTCGGTCTGTTCCCCGACGCGCTACAATCTCCTCACTGGTCGCTACGCCTGGCGGACCTGGCTCGGCAGTTCGACGGTCTGGGCGAACGACCCCCTGCTCATAGATCCTGACCGATACACTCTCGCCGATCTCTTCAAGAACCAAGGCTACGCGACCGCCTGCATCGGCAAATGGCACCTCGGCTTCGGAAAGCCGGGTATGGGGGGATGGGACGACATTCTCGGACCCGACTACAATCGCGATCTCAGGCCCAGACCGCTCGAACTTGGTTTCGATTACTTCTGGGGTTTCCCCCACGTAAGTCAGTTTCCCCATTTCATTGCCGAGAACTACCGGGTCATCGGACTCGATCCGAACGACCCGCTCCGTATCACCCCGGACAAGCGTCCCGGGTTCGAACTCGACTACCTGAATCGTCCGCGCTCCGGTCTTGCCGCCGCGCTGGGAAAGGAAGGCGGGGAAGCGACCCGCTACACGCACGAAGAACTTTCGGACCGACTCACGAAGCGGGCCGTCGACTGGCTCGATGACTACGAGAGCGAGGAGCCCTTCTTCCTCTACTTCGCGCACCGCAACCCTCACGGACCTCTCATCCCGGCGCCGCGATTCAATGGCACGAGCAAGATCGGGGCCTACGGTGATTTCCTCAACGAGTTCGACTGGTCCGTTGGTCAGGTTCTGGACGCGCTCGATCGAAACGGATTCACGGACGACACCCTCGTTATCCTCACGAGCGACAATGGCGGGGTTGTGGAATACCGGCCCGTCGATTTACCCCGAGATCGAGGGCCATCGCATCAACGGTCCCCTGCGGGGGCAGAAGACGACTGTTTACGAGGGAGGAGTCCGCGTCCCCTACCTCGCGCGCTGGCCGGATCGCATCCCCGCCGGAACGAGCGACGACACCATGATCGCCCTGACCGATCATTTCGCGACCTTCGCGGAGTATTTCGGGCACGAACTCGCCCCGAATATGGCGGAGGACAGCTTCAGCTTTCTCGGGGCCTTACTCGATCAAGAGCAGACGACCCCGAGACGCGAATCACTCATCATGGATTCCTACCGCGAAATGATGGCGATTCGACGTGGGCCCTGGAAACTCATTCTCGGGCAGCATGGTGGAGGAGCGAACTATCGAAAAACGGCCGACCCAAAACGTCCCGCGGGTCAGTTGTTCAACTTGGAGAAGGAGATTTGTGAATGGGTCAGCCACTACAAGACCAAGCCGGAGCTAGTCGCCGAGCTGACGGCCGAGTATGAGAAAATCCTTGCTGACGGGCACAGCCGACCCGGCGCGACCGGAGTGCCGACCGTGATTCGTGAAGATCGGCCCTGACACGGCACCCGCCTCGCCTCCTCAACCTGACCTTCCCATTGGGATCGATGAAACCTTGCTGACGAAGGCCGATCCCCAATCCTACGGCCCGCCCGGATTCCACTCCAAAAGTGAACCGGGAGTCCATCTTCGAGAACCGACCTGTCAAAGCCGAGAACGGCAATGACTCCTGCTCTTGTAGCGGCAAGAGCCACCTCTATCTCCCTCCAGTTCCCCCTATCGGAATGAAGCGCAAAATCAGTGTCCCGACTGAATTTCGAACCTCCGTAAAGGACACAAGGCTTGGACGCCCACACCTCGATTGGTCAGGGTTTCCCCTCCTCACCACGTCTTTTGAGAACAATCACCCGCTCCGGAGCACTTTCCGACCGAGTCTCTGCGTTTCCAGAAGCGGATTCTCTGGGACCTGTGCCGGCGTCACACCCGCTTTGAGGGAAAACCTCAGGGCAGCAGCGGCCTCTGCTCGGCAAACCACTCGGCGTACTCTTCGTTGGACACCACCTCGATGTTGGCCACCATCTGGGCGTGGCTGGCGCCGCAAAGCTGAGCGCAGACAATATCCCAATATCCCTCCTTCTCGGGCACGAACCACATCGGGATTTCGTCCCCTGGAATGGCATCCTGCTGCACGAACATCGGGATGATCGCCAATCCATGAATGACGTCTTTCGAGGTCACCTGAATCACTGCGGCACGCCCCTTGGGAAGAACGAGTTGGCCGATGGAGATGAAATCATCTTTGGCGTTGGGGTCCTCCTCGACCAGGCCGATAGGATTGCTTCCCGAGATTCTTTCGTGCGAGGTGATTCCGATGGTGTTGTCCGGACCGGCGTAGTGGAAATACCAACGGAACTGTTCCCCCACCGCACGCAGATTCACCACGTCCTCTCCCGTCGGACGCTCCTTGGCATCGGCTCTTTTGGCCCAGAGGGGGAAGGCGAAGCCCATCAGGAGGACCACCTCCACGATGACCACACCGATTTCGAGGTGGGTGGAGAAGTGCGAAGTCATCCCGTGATACCGGGCGTTCGGATTCTTCTTGGAGCGGAACTTGAACAGGATGACCACGAGAAAGGCGCTCCAGCCAAAGAAGAGAAAGGCCATGAACCAGTGGATCACGGCGAGCATGTGGTTTCCCACGAGACCGTGCTTCGACGCGATCTCGTGCATGTAGAGAATTTCGTTGATCCACTCGAGGTTCATGACCGTGTATTGGATTTCAGCGTTTCACCAGATCGGACTTTCAGTGCGGCGCGTTCCTCTTCGGCAGCGAGGCGTGCCTTTCGGGCCAGGCAGAAAATGAAGGCGAGAAAACAACCGAGGACGACCACGACAAAGCTCAGCAAGGTCACCACGGAAAAGGTGGTCGCCAGGGCGAGTTCGCCGGTTGCGCCGCCGAGGCACATGGCGCAGGCGAAATGGACGGCCAGATAATTCATGACAAATCAGGTAATGATGGTTTTTGCCTTGCGCAGGAAACGGACTCCGTAAACGGCCAGCCCGATGCCTCCGACCAGGCTCACCGTTCCCATGAAGCGGAATTCGCCAGGGAGACCCGGGAGAAGAACGGTCCAGAGCCCAAAGCCAACCGAGGTGACCACGCAGAAAAGGATGAAGAGAAAGTGGATGAGTTTGAGAGACATGCTGCTACTGACTGATAACGCCCCTCAGGGTCGAGAGGGTATCGAAGGATTCGTGGATGGGATCTCCCAGAGCAAACAAGGTAAGCACCATGAGTCCGAGAAAAAAGAGAAAAGTGAACAGGAGAGTCTTATAAATCAAACCCCTCTCATGGTTCAGGTGCATGAAAATCAAGGCCACCAGGGAGGCTTTGATCACCGAAACCGACAAACCGACCAACACGTCGTGCCAAGTGGCGCCCGGGGGGCCAAAATCGAGCCAGGGAATCTTGCCCAGGGCCAAGGCGACACAAGAAAACACGACCAGCCAGATACCGATCGCGGTGTATAACTTTTTGTGCTTGGCGATTTCTTCAGCGCTTTCTGCCATGACAGGATCAGAGTAGATACATCAGAGGGAAAAGGAAAATCCAGATCAAGTCCACGAAGTGCCAGAACAGACCCCCGACCTCGACCCGATTGGCCAGATGCTCCGGATTCTTCCGGTACAACCGTTTCCCAAACACCGTGAAGTAGAGCAGAACCAGGGCACCACCAACGACGTGCAGTCCGTGGAGCGCTGTCATGGTGAAGTAAAGGGCGTAGTAGTTGTTGTTGCGCGGCCCATGGCTGTTCATGAACTTCACCAACTCGCGCGGGATTTGGATCACATGGTAGGATCCCTTTTCACCCGAAGCCTCGGCCCCCCCCTTTTCACTGGGCTCCCTGGTTCCGGAGACCTTCTCGATCAGAGCCTTTTCCTTGGCACCGCCCGCAAGCCCCATCCCGGCGAGGAACTTGTCCAGGAACCGCTGAAAGTAGGGGTCCTGGTCGGCCTTGTCGTGGATCGATTGGAGATTGATGAAGTAGCCCCGGAGCATCTTCTCGGGGATCTCCCGATTCCGCTGGCTGAAATAGCTCTCCATCTCCGCGTAAGCGGAATCGCGGTTCTTGAACCAATTCTTCTTGGCCTCGGGATCGTCCAGCACGTCCCAGACCAGCGAACCGTCCTGCTGGTGAAGGGGCACCAACTGCAGATCGACATACTTGGGCAGAAACAGAATCCGGTCATCTCCCAACACGCCTTTGAGGGAGGTTCCGTCGCGATAGGTCAGGGTATCGTCGCCCCCCTCTTCCCGCAAGGTTCCCGACACGCGAGTCCGGCGCACCGTCATGGCAAAGGGTTCCGCCGCGGTGAATGATGCCGTCGTGGTGACGTCGGGCAGCTTCGGCTCCTCGAAATCGGTCACCCCCTGATAGAGCGCCCTCTCTTTGGCCGCAATCTCGGCGCGATACCTCTTCCTCTCACGGGCCAGTTCCTTTGAAACCTGTCCCTTGGCCCGAATGAACCAAGTCCGGAAGGCAGAAGCCGATGCGACTTCCTCCGTTCTTACCTCCTTGCCGTCGCCGGCCCCCTCCGTCCACTTCACCGTCAGCTGAGGAAACTCCCCTTCGAGATCGTGCACAAAACCCGGAACGCTCGACAACAGGTTGAAGGTCGCACCCGTGGCTTCGAAAGGAATCTGGTCCGAGTTGCCCAGAATTTTGCCTTCCAGCAGCGAGTTGTCCTTCAGCCGGACATCATGGCTCTGGGTCAACTTCGAGCGGTATTCCACCGTCTTCAGACCCATAAAAACGGCGGCACACGCCACCGTGAGGAACATGTACATCTGAAATCGTCTGAAATTCCTCTCCTTCAGGGCAACCCAGCCGAAGACAACAAAGACCGAGGAGACGATCAGGATCACCGTGTTGATAAAACCGATCAGAACAAAGGTCTTGTGGACGTTGACTCCCCAGGGCCACGGCGTGTCGACGCCGTCGACCACGCCAACGCGGAGGAAGACGTAGGCGGAGAACAAGCCGCCAAACAGCATCACCTCGGAGGCGAGAAACAGCCACACGCCCAGCTTGGAATTGAACAGCCCCGTGTCGCGACGCGGAGAGACTTCGTGAGGAATTTCCATGGCGTTCAGTCGGTCTTTTGCAAACGGGCGGCTCAGGCAGGCTTCTCGCCGGTACCGACCTCTGATTCTCTCGCCGGCTCCACCGGTCCACCCGGCCGCGTTACCACGCCCGGGTCATCCGTGAACTGCGGGGAGAAATCCTCCTTCGCTCCGGGCACGGAATACTCGTAGGGCCCGCGGTAGGCAACTGGCTCGGCGGCGAAATTGCCGTGCGGCGGCGGCGTCGGCGTGGCCCACTCCAGAGTGGTCGCGTCCCAAGGATTGTCGCTCTCCGTTTTCTTCCCAAAAATGGTGGCCCCGAAAAGGTTGATGATGAAGGGAATCTGGGCAACAGCGAGCAGAAAGGCAAACGAGGACGTGACCGCGTTCAGGTGGATCATCTCGACCTGCTGACCTGGCCCTACGATCTTGAAGAGTTCAAAGATGTTCGCCACGAAGGAATCTGCCGGCGCCAGCACCTGGGAGCTGATCTGCTCGTAAGCTCGCCCGCCGTCGAAAGCACGGCGGTGGAAGCCCGCCATTCCCTGGAGGAACATCGGGGCAAACACCCCGTTCATGCAGATGAGCGATGGCCAGAAATGCAAGTGCCCCAGGAGGGGGCTCATCTGGCGCCCCGTCATCTTGGGATACCAGTGGTAGATGCCCGCAAAAAGCCCGAACATCGTTCCCGGTGCCACCACGTAGTGGAAATGCCCGATCACGTAATAGGTGTCGTGCAGATGCAGATCGGTGAGGTTGAAGGCGAGGGGCAATCCGGTGAGGCCCCCGATGCCGAACATGGGAATGAACGCGGTGGCAAACAGCATCGGAATGTTGAATCGGATCGATCCCCCCCACATCGAAATGAGGAGGGAGGTGATCAGGATGACCGATGGAATCGAAATCAAGACGGTTGTCGTCTGGAAAAAGGTCGACACCGCCGGGCCCATACCCGTCATGTACATGTGGTGTGCCCACACGATGAAGGAGAGAAACCCGAGCACCATCACGGCATAGACCATGGTGCGGTAGCCCCACAGGGGTTTCCTCGTGTTGCATGGAATTATCTCGGCCACGATGGCGATCGCGGGCAGAATGAGAACGTACACCTCCGGGTGAGCGAGGAACCAGAACAGGTGCTGGTAAAGGAGCGGGCTCCCCCCTCCCGCGGCATCGAAGGGCATGCCGCCTATGTTGAGACCGGTCGGCACGAAGAAACTGGTACCGGCGAGCCTGTCCATCAACTGCATGATCGCCGCGACCTCAAGGGGCGGGAAAGCGAGGAGGAGCAGGAATCCTGTCACCATCATCGCCCAGACGAAAAAGGGCAGCCGCATCCAGGTCATCCCCCGGCAGCGCAGGTTGATGATCGTGGCAATGAAATTTACCGCCCCCAACAGAGATGAGGTGATGAGAAAGACCATCCCGACCAACCATTGCGTCTGACCGGTCCAGAAGAGGTTCGAGAAGGTGAGATCCGTCGTAGTCGCCAGCGGCGAGTAGTTTGTCCATCCCACCTTGGCAGCGCCCGAGGGAAGGAAGAAGCTGACAAACATGAGGACACCTCCGAGGAGGTAACACCAGTAGCTCGCCATGTTGAGACGAGGGAAAGCCATGTCGGGAGCTCCGATCTGGAGGGGGGTCACGTAATTGCCGAAGGCACCAAAGGCCAGCGGCACAATGCCGAGGAAGACCATGATCGTGCCGTGCATCGCCCCGAACATGTTGTACAGGTCTCCGGTGACCCTCCCCTCGTTGTCCAACCAGGCCTGAAACCAGGGCCAATCGGAGAGAATCGGAACCGGGCGATCCGGGTAGGCGATGCTCCAACGCATCACCATCATCAGGAAAAACCCGAAGGCGAGAAACAGCAGGGCGGTAAAGCCGTACTGGATTCCGATGGTCTTGTGGTCCGTGGAGAAGACGTACTTTTTCCAGAAAGGTTCGTCATGTCCTCCATGACCCTCGTGCAAACTCCCCTGCGCTCGTGCCGCTGCTTCGCTCATGATGTCGTCAAATTACGCCCGCTACTGTGCAAGAGGCTCTCCGGTTTGTAAATCCACCTTTGCGCCCGGAAGGTCCTTCTCGGCCGGGATGGCGAGAAGTTGCGCCTCGGTGTAGGTCCCCTGGTGATCGGCGAAAAGGGTGCGCGCTTCGGCGATCATCTCCGCCGTGACCACGCCGTTCTCACCCTCCGGCAGACTTCCAAACTCTCGCCGGATGTAGGTAATCACCTGGGCAATTTTCTTGTCCGACAGCGTGGACCAGGCCGGCATCAGCTGGTTGTATTTCTGACCCGCCACGGTGAAAGGACCGTTGATGCCGTGGAGCAGAATGGCGCCGAGCCGGGCGGTTCCGCCATCGACCCACTCCGATCCGGTCAGCGGAGGGAACTGTCCCGGCATGCCCGCCCCGTCGGCCATGTGGCAGGCGGCGCAGTTCGCGTAAACCTTTTTGCCCTCGGCCATCCATTCATCGATCCAGGCGACCTGAACCGTCTCCTCTTCCTCGCCTTCCGCCACAGGCTTCTTCGCGGGGGTGTAGCCGGCGTAGACATAGGTGCTGGGGGTGAAACCGTTGGCGTTGGTAAAGAGGAAACCTCCGCCGACGATGAGCACGGCCGAGCAAAAAACCAGCGTGAGAATGCCGATCGGCTCGGTTCCGTCGGGGTGTTGGAGTTTTTTCTCTCTCTTCACCGAATCGTGCATGTCGACGACGCTGGCCGTGCCCGACTCATAATCCAAGTTCCTGTCTTCTTCCGCGTTCATCTTTTCTGGGGGGGTGGGAGCTGACACCGGCCTCACCGGTTCCGGGTGTCCGCCTCGGGAATCTTCGCGTCCTTCTTCCTCGACATCAGGTAATCGACGAGGGCCTCGGCTTTTCCCGTGGGAATGAACCGGCCATCCTCGGTCACCTCGTAGAGATGCCGGTAGGCCGGCATCCCACTGTCGCGGTCGAAGGATTTCGGGTCGTAGAGGTGACGGTGCATCTCCTCCCGGGTGGTGATACGATGTCCCACGTTCGAGAGATCCTGCCCCAGCCTCTGATAACCGAGATAGGCGAAGGGTTCCCCGTAATAATCCTCGGGACGCGTCTCCCGGCTGAGTCCCTCGCGATCCCGACCGCCCCAGCCATCGCGCCACATGTCGGGGCCGGCATAGGTCGGTCGGACCATCTGGGTATGGCAGTAGGCGCACCCTTCGGCGGCGTAAATGCGCTCCCCATAATCGCTGGCACCGTGCCGCAGCGTGGCCCGCTCCGGGTAGGCGCTCAGTCCAGCCACCTCATCGCTCTCGGAGTACGGCACCGGCTCGATTTTGGCTTCGGAGATGTAGGGGCCGAGAATGAGAAAAAACCACGGAAGCCCGAAGCAAATCAGAAGTCCAACGATCAGATTCCAGTATTGACGTCCTTTCATGCGCTCGATTTGCTCCTCCTCACAGGGCTCTGGCGGAAGCCTCCTGCCCGGGCGCCCCGCCATGAATCAGGGTAGGCCCCTCGGTCTTGCGGCCCCTGCCGACGAACATCAGGGCCAACTGATAAAAGAACCAGAGGTTGGACACCGCGATAAGGGCCCAGGCGATCACCGCCCCGACGATCCAGGCCGAGGAATTGACATAAGAGGTCGAGAAGGGAAGCTCCGGTCGGGACAGGTTCCCGCCCTGGGTCAGTCCCCCGACGAGAAGACAAATGATCAGGGTGAGAATGCCGTAGGTGCTGAACCAGAAATGACTGCGGATCGACTCACCGGAGGGCCATTCGCAGCCCGTGATGCGTGGAACGATGAAGTACATGGCCCCGAACATCGTCATGGAGAAGAACCCATAGACCGCGAGCACATCCAGCCCCTGAACAAACAGACTGAACTGGAGAGGCGCCTGGAATGGGGGGATCAGAGAGAGAGCCGAGAGCGTCGCGAAAATGGCGAAGAAAAAGATACCGATCGCGGTAAACCGCAGCGAGGGACTGTACTCCCACAGCTTGGTCTTGCCCTTGAGCGTGGCACCGAGATTGGTGACCGTGCTGATCACCGCCAGGACGATAAAAATCACCCCGGCTCCGCTGACCGCCGGCATCCAGGCGGGAAAGGGCCCGCCGTAAAAACGGTGAAAACCGGTCCAACCCGCGAAAACCGCCAGAATCCAGAAGGCCACCTTGGCCAGTGGGTAGCTGTGCACGGGGCGGTCCGCAATTTTCGGCACGATGTAATAGGCCACCGCCAGCGTGATCGGGGCCATCCAAAAGTAGATCAGGTTCGAAGCGAACCACGAGCCCGCTCCGGCCGCCAGGGTAGGTGCCGCCCCTCCAGCAATGAGGAGGTTTGCCGTGACAAATACCCAGGGGAACCAGATCGCTGCCCCGGTAATGTAATATTCCGAGATATAAACCGAACCCGATCGGCGGAAACGGAACATCGGAATCATCCAGACCACAATCGAGATGTAGAGCAGAGCGATCAGGGGATTCACCCAGGCGGGAAAATCGAGCCAGAAAATGGACCGCCCGTACCCGAACCAGATACTCAAGACGCCGAGAGAGACCACAGCATTCCAGACGTGCCCCAGAACGATGATCCCCGCCCCGTACCGGATCTCGTTGCGCGTCAGGCGCGCCATCAACCAAAGCATGACCCCGATGCCCGCCTGGATGGCCCAGCCGTAGACGAGGGCATTCATGTGCATGGGGAAAACCCTACCGTACCCCAGGTAGGCGCAGCCGTCCCACAATCCGGGGAGCCTGAGCTTCAGCGCGCTGAAAAAACCCAGTGCCGTCGCCACGAAAAGCCAGGCGGCCGCGCTGGTGAAAAAAAACAAAACCGGATACCGGGCTGACCGATCGATCCTGGCTCTTTCGACGATGTCTTCCTGGGTTGCCTGCTGCATCATCTGGTTCTATTGCTGGCTCTCACCTTTCGCCGCTTTTCCTTTTCCCGCGCCCCCATTGAGGTGAGTCCCCTCCGACTTGCCCTTGACCCTCTCGCCCTTAGACTTGGATTTTCCCGAAGGCGTTCCCTTGCCTGTTCCATTCCCGGGAAGCTCCCCCGAATCGGGTTTGCCGGACTTCGCCTTTTCGTCTCCTGCCGAACCCTTCGATTTGGCCTTGCTTGCCGGCACAGCGTCGCCTGGTTGACTGGGCTGAGTCGCCTCGTCACCGGTAGGCTTGTCGGCGGCGGGCGCCTTGTCTGATTCCGGCGGGGGCGTGGAGGTTTCGGAAGCTCCCGTCGC
>CAZLUZ010000076.1:0-22178 GCA_964562825.1 uncultured Akkermansia sp. | reverse complement strand
TCAGTAATCAGTAATCAGTAATCAGTAATCAGTAATCAGTAATCAGTAATCAGTATTCAGTATTCAGTATTCAGTATTCAGTATTCAGTATTCAGTGTTGGGGAAGAATATGCACAACTCGGCAGAACAAAAAGGAACTAGAACACCATCGAAAAAGGAACTAAGGCATTCTTCAATCATAAAATGTTCGCCCGCTTCTGACCACTGACCACTGACCACTGACCACTGACCACTGATTACTGATTACTGATTACTGATTACTGAATCCCACCCGCTCCCGCATCCTCTCCAGGGTTCTCTTGCCAATCCCGGGAACCCTCAGGAGATCATCGGTCTGGCGGTAGGGGCGGTGCTCGATGATGCGGTGGGCCATGACTTCACCGATCCCGGGCAGGGTCATCAACTCGTCAGGTCCCGCCGTGTTCGGATCGACGATTGCGGTCGACTTGGCCAAGTCGAGAGCGAGCTCCAGTTCCGCCTCGTCTTTTCTCAGGTCCGATCGTTCGTGGGGAAGCTGCTCCCAGTCCGTGAGGGCCCACACCCCCACACCCAGCTTTGCCGCCCGCAGTTCCAGGTCTTCCAGATGGGCACGCAACTCCGAGGCGCTGCGTCCGCGGGGATCCTGTCGGCAAACCCCGTGCGCTCGGGCCAGCCCACGAGCCACCAGGATTGTCCCGAGATCCCGACCGTCGGCCAACGTGACGAAAGCGTAAATCCGCTGGTGATAGCCACTGCCTCTGCCGTCGGCGAACGCGGTGTGGATGGTAAAGGGACGGGACAGGAGCGACGTGGTCACCTCCGCGGCCTCGCGTCCGAAGCGCTTTGCCTCCCGAATCGAACCCAGGGGAGTCAGCCCGTAGCCGGCGATACCGAAATAGCGACGCTGCTCGCTGAGTCGCCTGCTGTCGGCGGTATCCCATATTTTCGCCTCGATACAATCCACGGCATAGAGTCGGACCACGTGACTGGTCCCATCGGGAAAACGGACTCCGAAGCTGTCCCCGTCGGCGTCGGTGATCGGTTCATACTGGCAGCCGGGAATGGTCTGCAGGGACGCGGAGCGGGTTTCGCCGGTGCGGGGACACCAAACCAGCATACTGAGAACCAAGGATGTCCAGAGAAGATTCCGCGTCATTGCAGAATCCGACGAATCAGTCTTTTGCATTTACAAGAAATCACGTTTCGGCGAATTCCAATTCCACTGAAATTTTGTAATACAGAAACCCGAGTCAGTAATCAGCATTCAGATGTGAGCGCAAAAAGTCAGGGCTGTTGAAAGTCAAGGAAAATTGAGTATAAGTTGGCCTGAGGGACTCCTTATGAAGAACATTAAAGCGCCTGACGACAAGCTCCAGCAACGGCTTTTTCTTGATGAAGACATGTCATGGTGGGCTGCGAAGCTCTCACCGAACGCTTTGCGCAGCCTGGAACGGGGTTGGCAAGGCACCTTTCGGCGCAGCATCCTCAAGCTGATGCCCGCCGAGCAGATCGGCGAACACTTCAGCGAAGACATCGGACGGCCCAGCAAAGAACTTTATTCCATGGCCGGCTTGATGTTGATCGCCGAATTCAAAGGCCTCACCGGAGAGCAAACTGCGGAAGCCTACACCTTCGACGCCTCGATCCAGTACGCGCTCAACCTGCCCCGCGACCACCAGTATCTGAGTTCGCGCAGCGTGGACAACTACCGCAAACGCTTCCGCGAAGACGAACTTGCCCAAAAGGTCTTCCTTCAGGTCAGTGCCACGCTGGTCGAGGAATTGGAAATCGACATCGCACGCCAGCGTTTGGACTCCACTCATGTCTTGAGCAACATGGCCAAGCTGGGCCGGCAGCAATTGCTCTCAGTGGGCGTGAAGCGTTTTCTCACACAACTCAAAAAACATCACGCCAGCAACTACGAAGGATTGCCCGCGGAGTTGCGCGAACGCTATGCTCCAGCCGAAACCCGGCTCTTTGGTCAGGGCACGACCAAAGCCAAGAAGGGCAAGGAAGTTCTCGAACAGATTGGCCAGGATATGGCAGCGCTTATTGGCGAGTTTGGCGGGCATGAGCGCATCAGCAAAATGAAGAGCTACCAGGCAATGGTCCGGCTCTTTGAAGAGCACTTCAAACCCCCGCAAGACCCCGGCAAACCCCATCAACTGCGTCCCCGAAGCAAAGATAGCAACGGGGGTAGCACGCGCACCCTGCAGAATCCCTCGGATTCAGGCGCGGGCTTCGATGGCAACAAAGGATCTGGCTACCAGGCTCAAATCGCACAATCCCTGCCTTCTCTGGACAAAGAGGGCAAAGCGGAAGGACCGGGCTTGATTACCGGGCTTTTGCCCCAAAGTGCGGCGGTGCGCGACAACGAGGCCCTGCCGGAGATGCTCGACCAACAACAGAAAAGCGGTTTGGCCCCCAAGGAGCTAACGACCGACACTCTCTACGGCAGCGATGAGAATACGCAACATTGTGCGCAACAAGGCATCAATCTCATCAGCCCGGTTGGAGGCCGGACTCCCACAGAAAGCGAGCCAAAGCACAACTGCTCGCGCCAGGAACGAGAACGAAAACAACGTCTGGAGCAAAGGCGCCAGGAACAGAAAACCGAGCGGTGGAAAAACCAGTATGCACAGCGAAGCGGTATAGAGGGATTAAACCGAGCGCTGGACTGTGTCACTGGATTCAAACGACTTCGGGTCCGAGGAGAAAGCGCGGTGACTATGGCTCTGTATTTGAAAGCCGCAGGCTGGAACATTCTCACCGCTTCCAAAATTCGGGCCCGAAGGTTGCGAAAAGCCACCATGGCCAGGGCGAAACGCTCGTTTTGGCGCTTATCAGCCCCATTTCGACACCTCTTCCGAACCCGAAAATTCGTCAAAACCCGTTTCCCGGTCCAACTTGCGGTCCTGCCGAACTGATCTGGCAATCCGCAATCGGCCCTTAAACCGTTTTTGCGATCACATCTGATTACTGATTACTGAACACTGTCTCCCGAAAGGATCTGGGCAAGCACGTATGGCAGGATTCCACCAGCCCGGTAGTAATCGATCTCGACGGGAGTGTCGAGCCGCACGGTGAGGCGGGCCTCGTCGGTAGAGCCGTCCCGGCGGTGAACCACGAGGGTCGCTTCCCCAAAGGGTCGAAGACCGTTGTCCAGTCCGGTGATGTCGTAGGTTTCCGATCCATCGAGCGCGAGGCGCTCGTAATCGGCGGGGTCGGTAAAGGTCAGGGGCAGCACGCCCATTCCGATCAGGTTGCTCCGGTGGATGCGCTCGAAGCTCACGGTCACGACCGCCTTCACCCCGAGCAGCCGGGTGCCCTTTGCGGCCCAGTCGCGTGAGCTGCCCATCCCGTAGTCGGACGCGCCGATGACGATCAACGGCGTTCCCGATTCGCTGTACTTCCGCGCGGCATCGAAAATATCCATCACCTCGCCCTCGGCCGAGTCGCCATAATATCGAGTCACGCCACCCTCGCTGCCGGGAACCATCAGGTTCTTGATTCTCACGTTGGCGAAGGTGCCGCGGGTCATCACCCGATCGTTACCACGACGGCTGCCGTAGCTGTTGAACTGGGCTTTCTCGACGCCGTGTTCCCGGAGGTAGCGTCCTGCGGGGGAGTCCTCCTTGATCGCTCCCGCGGGGGAGATGTGGGCGGTGGTGACGGAGTCGCCGAAGAGCCCGAGGGGTCTGGCCCCGCGTATTTCCGTGATCTCGGAGGGCTCCACGGAGAATCCCTCGAAGAAAGGTGGTTCCTGGATGTAGGTCGAGTCGGGATTCCAGTCATACACCTCACCGGTCGAACTGGTAATCTCATTCCACTGCGGGTTCTGTGCCTCGAAATTTCCGTAGAGTTGATTGAAGACTTCCGGCTGGAGGGCGCTGGAGAGCATTTCCCGGATTTCATCCTGGCTGGGCCAGAGATCTTCGAGGAACACGGGGTTTCCCTCCCGGTCGTTGCCCAGTGGTTCGGAGGTGAGATCGATATCCGTGCGCCCCGCGATGGCGTAGGCAACGACGAGGGGCGGACTCATGAGAAAATTGGAACGGATGTTCGGGTGGACACGCGCCTCGAAATTCCGGTTGCCCGAGAGCACCGACGCGCAGATCAGGTTGCCCTTGGCGATGGCCTCCTCGATGGCGGGATGCAGGGGACCCGAGTTGCCGATGCAGGTGGTGCATCCGTAGCCCACCGTCTGGAAGCCGAGCTTGTCCAGTTCCGCCTGAAGGCCGGTTTTGGCGAAGTAATCGGTGACCACGCGGGAGCCCGGAGCGAGAGAAGTTTTCACGTAGACGGGGACGGTCAGCCCTCTCTCGTTGGCCTTTTTTGCCAGCAGACCGGCCGCCAGCATGACGCTGGGGTTCGACGTATTTGTGCAGCTGGTGATCGCGGCGATGAGAACGGACCCGTGGGTGATCTCGGTGTCGATCGGGGAGAAGGCCTCCTCCAGAGCAACCGGGTCGGGGGCGGGGCGGTTCGAGAGCATCTCCATCTGGTTCTGCGCCACGGTAAGGTCTTCTCCCGAGACGGGCATTTCGGTGGAGCTGACGCCTGCCGGGGTGTTGAGATGAACCTGCATGCGACGGGAACGCTCCTCCGCGGGCCGGCCGAACCCGCCCTCCGCGGCGGGAGCCTCGAAAAGGGTGTCGAATGCGGTGCGCAGTTCGGGAACATCGATTCTGTCCTGGGGGCGTTTGGGCCCCGCCACCGAGGGAACGATGGTGTCGAGGTTGAGGTCGAGCACGTCCTTGTAGTCGCACTGTCCCGCGTCCGGAATACCGAAGAGTTGCTGGGCGCGAAAGTAGTTCTCCACCGTCTCGCAGAGCGCGTCGCTCCGTCCCGTGCCCCGGAGGTAGTTGATCGTCTCCTCATCGAAGGGGAAGAAGCCCATGGTCGCTCCATATTCGGGGGCCATGTTTGCGATGGTGGCCCGGTCCGGCAGGGTGAGAGCCCGGGCGCCTTCGCCGAAGAATTCGACGAACTTGCCCACCACACCGTGGGCACGCAGCATCTGGGTGATGCGGAGGGTCAGGTCCGTGGCGGTCACCCCCCCGGGGAGAGAGCCGGTCAGGTTCACGCCGACCACCTCGGGCACGCGGAATGTCACCGGCTGGCCCAGCATGCCCGCCTCGGCTTCGATGCCGCCCACGCCCCAGCCCACCACGCCGAGCCCGTTGATCATGGTGGTGTGAGAGTCGGTCCCCACCAGAGTATCGGGGTAGTAGACCCCGTCCTTCTCCAGAACGCCTTTGGCCAGATACTCCAAGTTCACCTGGTGGACGATGCCGATGCCGGGAGGGACCACATTGAACGTGGCAAAGGCCTGCTGCCCCCACTTGAGAAACTCGTAGCGCTCGCGGTTGCGGACGAACTCGATGGCCAGGTTCCGGGCCAGAGCCTCGGAGGAGCCGGCGAAATCGACCTGGACGGAGTGATCGACCACGAGGTCGACGGGAACGAGAGGCTCGATCATGCGAGTTTCCCGGCCCATCCGGGCCACCGCCGAACGCATCGCGGCGAGATCGACGAGGAGCGGAACTCCGGTGAAATCCTGAAGGACGATCCTGGCCACCGTGAAAGGGATCTCGTAGTCGCCCGGGGATGAGGCGTCGTAGTTCGCCAGGTTGCGGACGTCGTCTTCGTCAACCTTTTTTCCATCGCAATGGCGGAGCACGGATTCGAGAACGATACGAATGCTGACGGGCAGTCGCGAAAGATTCGGCGCGACACCTGCCTCGCTTAGGGCGGGGAGGGAATAATAGCGTCCCTCGGCTCCGGTTCCGGTCTGGAAAGTTCTGACGACATCAAAGCTCATGGGGGAAGCACCCTAATCGGAATCGGGCAGATGGAAACCCGAAAATCGGAGCGTCTGGTGCGGGAGTTGATGAGGCATCGCACGGTGCTCGGGGTGGAACAGGTCTCCCTTTCTCCTGGTGTTTTCACGTCATTGCAGATCGGCGCAATCCCGCGATACTTCCTCCATGAAAGTATCTGCACTGCTCACCATCGTAACGGCCATTGCCTGCCTCGGCTTCTCGGGGAATCTTTTCGCTGAACCCCTGTCCGTCGGGGACCAGGTCCCTGCGGTAAAGACCGTGGACCAGGACGGGAAAGCGGTCGATCTGGGCATGGAACTCGCCGAGGGCTTCGCGCTGGTCTATTTTTACCCGAAAGCGGACACGCCCGGATGCACCCGACAGGCCTGCAACTTGCGGGATGAGTTTACCGCCGTCACCGAGGCCGGCATAGCGGTGTTCGGCGTCTCGGCCGACACGCCGGAGGAGCAGAAGGCTTTCGCCGAAAAGTTCGAGCTGCCCTTCACCCTGTTGGCGGACAAGGAGGGGCGGGTCATCGAAGCTTTTGGCGTGCCGACCAGCCCGAGAGGATTCGCTGCACGGCAGAGCTTTCTCATCAAGGATGGTGTCGTCGTCTGGCGCGATCTCAGGGCAACTCCCGACACCCAAGCGAAGGATGCGATCGCCGCCGCGAAAGCGGCAGGCTGATGGGTCTTCCCGGAGCTGCCCGAAACACCTTCCCCTCTGCCTTCGGCTTCAGCCCGCCGAAGGCAAGAGGTGGATCGATTACTCGGCGGACTCCGGCACTGGCCGAATCTTGATGGTCACGCTATCGTCGCCATCGAGATACTTCTTCGCCAGGGAGTTCACTTCCTCCAGGGTGATGGACCGGTAGTCTTCGACAAAAGAACGCGCCCAGTCGAGACGCTGCGGGTATTCCTGCGATGATTCGAGCACGCTGCCCATCCAGTAGCGGTTCGTGCGACGCATCTCTTCGATCGAGCTGATGATCGGTTTTTTGGCGCGGTCCAGTTCGTCTGGAGTCACGCTGTCCCCGGATGCCAACTCGGCGCCAATTTCACCGACCACTTTGGCCACTGAGTCAATCTGCTCCGGATCCACGGTGATCGCTGCCATGAGGTAGCCGTAATCCTTCCAGGTGTCGCTCGGGATGTGATGGGCGAAAGGGCTGTAGGCATCGCCCAGTTCCTCGCGAACCTTGACCCGGAGCCGGTCGTCGATCACCGCGCCGAGAATTCCGAGGCGCCGGCTTTTTTCGATGTCGAACATGTCGGTTGTTGGCCAGTAGACCAGGGTGAGGGCTTTTGGGATTTCCGAGGGAAAGGTGAACTCGATTTCTCCTCCCTCCGGGAAAGAGACCTTCCTCTCCTCGGTGAAGGCCGGTTTCGTCTCGTCCCTCGGGGGGAGATTACCGAACGTCCTGGCGGCCGTCTCGATCGCCGCCTCCTTGTCGAAGTCTCCCACCAGAGTCAGCTCGAGGTAGGCCGTCTCGAGATGCGGAGAGAGCCATTCCCGCGCCTCCTCCATGGTGCGGCTCTCCAGCACCGGGCGGTCCGGATACCCGAAGCGGGGGTCACCTCCGTGGAGGTGATGGGCCCCTTCGTCCTGGGATACGCCTTGGGCCGTTCTCTCCAGTTGCTGGTAGTAGCTGTCGAGGCGCCGGCGGAACTCCGTGGCGGCCTCCTCGCGGAATCCGGGGGCCGTTACATAGGCGCGCATCAGCGCCAGCTGGTCGCCGAGATCGTCCGGCGTCGTCGTGCCCGAAAGGGTGAAGGCGTCGTCGGTCACGGTGAGTCGGCCTCCCACGGTTTTTCCGGCGAAGATACGCTTCAATTCATCCTCGCTGTGGGCCTCCAGTCCCCCTCCGGAGAAGGTGTTCGACACGAAGGTGCTCAGCCCCGGCTTTTCCTTTGGCTCCACGACGAGCCCCGCTCCGATGCGGATGCGCACATGCACCGTATCCTTCTCGAAATCTGTCACCTTGAGATTCATCCTGACCTGGTTGCCGAAGCGGATCTGGGTCACCCCGAGGTCTTCGATCTCTTTCCTCTCGATGATCTCGCCCGGGTCCGGGAGATCGCTGTAGGCGAACGCCGCGGTCTCACGAATTTCCGGAGCGGCCACCGCCACGGACCCGCTCTCTCGGTAGACCGAGGCGATGGTGGACCCGGCATCCTCGATCTCCACGTTGCCCGAGACAAAAACGACGGTCTCGGCTTGTTCGCTCCAGAGTTCCCGCCAGGCCTCGAGAACCTGTGCCGCGGTGATGCTTTGCAGTTCACTCGATGCCCACTCCAGCTCCGCCCTGGGGTGGGAGAAGACTTGACGGTTGCCGACGGCACGGCTCAGTGCATCGGCGAGGTCTCGGGAGATTCTCGTGTCCGCCTGGTCTGCCGCGTCCTCGAAGAAGTTCAGCGTGTTTGCCGCGGCCTCGGCCAATTCCGCCTCGGTAAATCCGTGCTCCAGAGATCGCCGCAACTCCTGCTCGATCAGGGAGAGGGCCGCCTCCCAGTTCTCCGGCTTACAATCGGCATCCATCGAGGCGTAGGTGGCGAAGCCGAGGTCGTAGAGGTCTCCCGCGTGAACCGAACCGGAGCTGATCGGGGAAGTTTCTTCCCGGGCGATTCTCTCCAGTCGGCGGTTCAGCATGAGGGTCGCCAGGTTGCGCCGCAGCGACGTGGATCTGGTGGACCAGGTGTCGCCTTCACCTGATGGCGGCGAATAGGACTCGATGGAAACCGAAGTTTCTCCAGCCTCGTCCTCGTGGTGGTAGTGGGTGGCGAAACCGCGGTTCGAGGGATGCCCCAGGTCGGGAAGAGGTGTTTTTTTGCGGCCGGGAAGATCGCCGAAATAGCTGTCGATCATGGTCTGAATCGTCTCCACCTCGGTGTCGCCCACTGCGATGAGCACCATCCGGTTCGGGGTGTACCAGTCCCGATAAAACTCGACAAAGCGCTCCCGCGGCGCGTTTTCGATGACCTCCTCGATTCCGATGGGCATCCGCGTGCTGATGAGGTGCTCGGGGAAGGCGAAACGAATCTGTTCGACGAAAGTGCGCCAGCCCACGGAATCGCGGCTTCTCTTCTCGCTGAGGATGATCCCCCTCTCCTGCTCGATCTCTTCGGGCAGGAGTCTCATGCCGTCGGCGTAGTCGCGGAGCAGCTTGAAGGATTCGTCCAGGGTCTTTTCCTCCGCGTTGGGCAGTTCGAGTTTGTAGACCGTCTCGTTGAAGGAGACGTGGGCGTTGGTGTGGTTGCCGAAGCCCATGCCGAGGCGCTGAAAATACTGAACCATTTCCCCCGGCTCGAAGTGGGTCGTCCCGTTGAAGGCCATGTGCTCCAGGAAGTGCGCCAGACCCCGTTGGTTTTCTTTTTCCATCAGGGAACCGGCGTCGACGTGAAGCCGCAGGCTCAAACGGCCCGGTGGTTCCGGGTTGGGGAGGATGGCATAGCGCATCCCGTTCTCCAGAACGCCCCAGACGATTTTCGGATCGACGGGGATGTCGGAGGATTCGTGAGCCACGGGTACGGGTGACATCACCTCCGTCGTCTCCCGGGAGTCGCTTGGCCGCGGACCGGCAAAGAGCGCGAGGACGGCGATGGTGGATAGGGTTCGGAAAAGGTTGGGGTGCTTCATCATCGATTGCAGACGTGTACGGTGGGCTGAATTCGGCAAAAATCACGAAAATAGCGATAGCTTCTTGCTGGAGAAACTACCCATAATACGCCACGCAATCCTCGTAACGCACTCCGCTGCCGCCGAAGAGGTCCAGGGCACTGCCGACGGTCAGGTCGACCCGGCCGGTGCTCAGATCCTCGACCAGTGCGAAGTCTCTCAGACTGCTGGCTCCCCCCGCATAGGTGACGGGGATTTTCCCCCAGGAGCCGAGCAGGCCGACGAGGTCTCGATCGATCCCGCCACAGAGCCCTTCCACGTCGGCGGCGTGAACGAGAAACTCGTCGCATTCCCCGGCGAGCGCATCGAGCACCGCAGGGGTGATTTCGAGATCGGTGAGTTGCTGCCAGCGATTCATGGCCACTGTCCAGCCAGATCCGGTCCTGCGGCAGCTCAGATCGACGACGAGACGGTCCTTTCCCACCTCGGCCCCCATCTCGCGGAGTCTGTCTTCGTGGAAGCACCCGTTTTCGTCGAAGAGGTAGGAGGTCACGATGACGTGGGAGGCGCCTGCCCCGAGCCAGTCGGACGCGTTTTCCCGTCGGATTCCGCCCCCGATTTGAAGTCCTCCGGGGTAGGCGGCGAGGGCCTCGCGGGCTGCGGTATCGTTGCCCGGTCCGAGTTTGATGACGTGGCCACCGGTCAGACCGTCCCGGCGGAAAAGTTCCGCAAACCAGGAGGACGGCCGATCGCTCTCGAAGTTGGTCACCATGTCGTCTCCTCCATCCCGCAGGGTGCCACCGACGATCTGCTTCACCCTGCCCTGGTGCAGGTCGATGCAGGGTCGGAATCTGGTCCTGGGCGTGCCGATGCGGAGAGCGGGCCGGATTAATCGAAATCGCGCGACCGAGGTTCGCGGTGCACCGTGCTGGCGCTGGTCGGTGAGGTGACGAAGGGACCGCCTTCGAGAGGGGCTGGGTCGGTGAAGGCCACGTCGGGCATCTCGCTGGGGCGTCCCGCCAACGGGAAATCCTTCCGCAGCGGGAAGTAGGGATAGCCCTCCCACATCAGAATGCGGCGCAGGTCGGGGTGTCCCTCGAATTCGATACCCATCATGTCGTAAATCTCCCGCTCGTGCCAGTCGGCCGTCTTCCAGAGGTCGGAGACCGTCTCCGCCTTCTCTTCTTCCCGCAGAGGGGTCTTCACCCGGAGGTGCTCCTGGCTGCCGTTGCTCAACTGACAGAGCTCGTATACCACTTCCCAGCGTGGTTCGCTGCCGAAGTGATCCAGGCTGCTGATGTCGACCAGGTAGTCAAAGGCCAGTTCATCCCGACAGAACCGGAGCAGTTCCTTGGCCTGAGATAATTCCACCACGACGGTCGTTTCGCCGCGGAACTCCCGGGTGTCGAGGATGGCTCTGCCGAAGCGCGAGCAGATGGTGTCGAGCGTCATGGCGGCTCAGGAATGGGTGGAAAACTGTTCGGCGAGGGAATCCTCGGTCTCGATCTTTCTCTGCAGCTTCATCAGGCCCTCCAGCAGGGCCTCGGGGCGGGGAGGACAGCCCGAAACATACACGTCGACGGGGATGAGGTGATCGATGCCCTGGAGCACGGCGTAGGAGCGATACATGCCTCCAGAGGAGGCGCAGGCTCCCATGGCGATGCACCATTTCGGCTCCGGCATCTGGTCCCAAATTCGCTTTACCGCCAGCGCCATCTTGTAGGTCACGGTCCCCGCCACAATCATCACGTCGCTCTGCCGCGGAGAGAAGCGCATGACCTCGGCACCGAACCGGGCGATGTCGAATCGGGAGGACGCGGAACCCATCAACTCGATGGCGCAACAGGCGAGTCCCATCGGCATGGGCCAGAGCGAATTCTTCCGCATCCAGTTGATGGCGGAATCCACCTGGGTGAAGATGATGTTGCCTTCAACCTTGGAATCGTAGGCGGCGTGATGGGGCTTTTGGGTCATCGCGGGCTGTCTGGGGGTTCGTCAAGGTTACGTCTCGCGTCTGGTGGAGCAAGACGTTTATCGCAATTTCGTGACCGGTAGACTGGACCGTTGCCCACTTGTCGGCCCGGTGCCCATGACTCTTCCTGATGCGACGGTGCACCTCGAACTACTTTGCCAGCAGGGTGCGGATTTCCTCCAGCCCTGCCGCGATTTCCGCGGGCAAGGCCGGGGCGGGTGCGGGGTCGGCAGAGACGTCTGCTGAGGGTTTCGCCGCGATGCGCCCAGTTTCCGCGATGTGCACCTGCGGCGCAACCATGCCGGAGGAAAAGAGCATGGGCTGAGCAGCCGCCTCCGCACGGCCCGCCGCGACGGCGAGCAACGCCTTTTCGAGATTGTCGAGTTGGTTGGCGATCTTCTCGTTTCTCGCCCGGATCACCCTCTCCTCAACCACTTCGTGCCAGGCTCCAGCCACGAGGCTGAGGATGAGAATGAAGACGGACAGGACGCCCATACCCGAGAGAACCCTCCTGCCGGCGGCCGACTCTTTCATCGTTTCCCCGAAGACGGCCATGCTGGAAAATAGCAGGCCGAAAACGAGCACCGCGATCCCGAGGCAGGTTTTCAGAAGCTCGTCACTGATCGTTTCGTTCATCAAAAAAAAACGTCGCACCGGCGGGGAGCACTGTCAAAGCGGGAGGACTTAGGACCGGGTGGCGCGGCAACCACGCGGCTTGATCTTCCCCGGTCGCCGGGTAACATCAACCTCTTCGCCAAACGTAAAAACTCGCAGATGAATCCCACGACAACAGCATTCGGCACCTGGAGCGGTGGTCGCTTCATGCACTTCGGAGAACGACTCGAGGAGGACCAGTTGGAAACGCTGGTGCGTCAGGCTTACGACGAGGGGATAAGGACCTTTCTCACCGCCGACGTCTACGGGCTCGGCCAGGCGGACGAGCTGCTGGGCCGGGCCCTCGAGGGCAGAGATCGGGACTCCTACTGCCTCGTCGGCATGGTCGGTCACGACATCTACGAGGGCAAGCGAGCCGGCGCCAAAGGCTACGCCCGCTTCACCGATCCCGATTTGCGCGGCCCGGAAGGCTACGCGGATTACCTCAGGACGGCGACGCAGAGGAGTCTGGAGCGCTGCCGCACCGACCATTTCGATCTCGTGCTCCTGCACAATCCCGACACGACGGGATACTCCAGCCCGGCAGTATGGGAGGGAATGAGGTCTCTCCGGGACGTGCACCTGACCCGTTTCACCGGGGTGGCACCCGGACCGGCCAACGGTTTCGCCATCGACATGGCCCACTGCATCGAGCGATTTCAGGAAGACATCGACTGGGCCATGATTATCCTCAACCCCCTCGAGCCCTGGCCCGGGGGACGCATGCTTCCCTTCTGCGCCGAGTTCGGGGTGGATGTCATTACCCGGGTCGTCGACTACGGCGGGATTTTTCACGATGACGTCAAACCGGGGCATCACTTCCGCGACGGCGACCACCGCACCTACCGACCCGACGGTTGGATCGAGCGGGGGAACGCGAAGGTCGAGGAGATGCGCGAGATCGCGGAACGCCACGGTCTCAGCCTGCTTCAGCTCGCCTGCATCTGGAACTTGAGTCAGTCGCCGGTGAAGACCGTGGCCCCGACCTTGATCCAGGAAGCTGGGGAGGGGGCCCGCCCTATCGCGGAAAAGGTATCCGAATTCGCCCGTCTGCCCCACGTGCGGCTTTCGCCCGGAGAGGTCGAGCAGATCGCCCGGATCGGGGACAACGAGGGGTGCATGCCCCTGAAGGGAGCCAGTTCCCGCTACGCGGGGATAGAACCGCAGGCCGACCATTGGCCCATGCGCGACGATCTGGCCTCGGCTGCGGCGAAGTGGAATCTCGACCCCGCCTGGTGACAACCCTACCTCCCGGACCGTTGCAACAGCTCACCGATACCCAGAGTCAGGCCGATTCCCGCAATCTGGCCATCGACCGCGTCGGCGTGAAAGCGCTGAAATATCCCATTCGCATCCGCGACAAGGCCCGCTCCGAACAGGCCACGGTAGCGACCGTGGCCATGGCGGTGGACCTGCCGGTACACTACAAGGGCACGCATATGAGCCGCTTCATCGAGGTGCTCAACTCGCACGGTCCCGTGCTCGATGTCCACTCCATCGCGGCGATTCCCCGAGAACTGCTCGAGCGTCTCGAGGCGAAGCGTTCCCATGTGGAATTCCATTTCCCTTTCTTCCTGCCCAAGGCCGCGCCCGTGACGGGGAAGGAGAGCATGCTGGACTACGAGGTCGTTTTCGATGTCGACGCGACGAGGGAGGAAAAGCAGTTCACCGTCACCGTTCTCGTGCCGGTGACGACACTTTGTCCCTGCTCCAAGGCGATCAGCGCCAGAGGTGCCCACAACCAGCGGGGCATCGTGACCTATTCGGTCCGGTTTTCCGCCGAGCCCATCTGGATCGAGGACCTCATTCAACTCGTCGAGGGCTGCGCCAGCTGCGAACTCTACAGCCTGCTCAAGCGTCCCGACGAGAAACACGTCACCGAGTTGGCCTACGACAATCCGGTCTTTGTCGAAGACCTGGTGCGGAATGTCGCCGCGGCTTCGAACTCCCACGAGGAGATCGCGTGGTTCCGGGTGGAGGCGGAGAATTTCGAGTCGATCCACAACCACAATGCCTACGCCGTGATCGAGGGCGGAGACCTCGAGGGGCGACGGTGGTGAGGTGTCGCCGCGGGACCGGGGCGGGTTGGGCCGACGAATCCACCGAGGGGTTGCGGAGCCGAGAACCGGTTTTTTTCGTTTCCGGTTTCTCCCGGTCAGTCTTAGGGTGATCGGGGGATCGGGCGAAACTGGGACGCTCCCTTACCAGCCGCTGTCATGAGACTTCTCCCGCTACTTTTCTTCGTTTTCGGCATTCTGGGAGGGGAAGGGCTCTCCCTCGCTGCGGACGAGGTCCGTGCGGTGAGGTACGAGGATTTCGGCGCCCGAGGGGACGGCAAGACAAATGACATCATGGCGATCGTGGAGGCGCATGCCCACGCCAACCGCAGGTGGTTGCCCGTCAGGGCGGATGACGACGCCACCTATTACATCGGGGGCAGCGACGAGACTGCGATCATCCGCACGGATACCGATTTCGGGAAAGCCGCTTTCATCATCGACGATACCGAGGTCGAGAATCGCCGGGCCCACGTCTTTTCCGTAGAATCCGAGCGGAAATCCTTCTCCCCTCGGGGAATCACTACCCTGCGTCGAAATCAGCCCCGGATCGATGCCGAATTCCCCGGGGATTGCGTCGTCCTGGCGCAGGATTCAGGCGTCAAACGGTTTATCCGGAGGGGGGGCAACCGCAATGACGGGGCTCCCCAGACGGACGTATTTCTGGTGCGGCATGAAGGCACCGTCGATGCCGAGACCCCGATTCTGTGGGATTTCGAGCGAATCACCCGGATCGTGGCGTTTCCTATGGACGAGGAGCCTTTGACCATCTCCGGCGGGCGTTTCACCACCATCGCCAACCGAGCGGATTCCCAATACACCTATTACGCGAGGGGGATCGCGATCCGGCGCTCCCGCGTGGTGGTGCGGGGTTTGGAGCACCGCATCGAGGGGGAGGGCGACCAAGGAGCGCCTTACGGGGGCTTTCTCGAGATCGAGGATTGCGCCGAGGTCACGGTTCGGGACACCACCCTGAGCGGGCACAAGACCTATCGGACGATCGGTAATGCAGGCGATCCGGTTTCCATGGGCACCTACGACATCACGATGTCGCGCGCCATCAACGTCTCGCTGGTGAATTGTCGGCAGTTCAACGATATCCAGGATCGCAGCCTCTGGGGAATCATGGCGTCGAACTACTGCAAAAATATCTGTCTCGAGGGCTGCGTGCTTTCCCGATTCGATGCCCACCAGGGGGTGGCGGGGGCGGTGATTCGCCAGTCGACCCTGGGGCATGCCGGAATCAACGCCATCGGAGGCGGTACGCTTCTGGTGGAGGACACCACCGTGTTGGGGAGACATTTCATTTATCTGCGGAGCGACTACGGCAGCACCTGGAGGGGCGATTTCGTCATCCGCGACTGCGTTTTCGTCCCCTCCGGCGGCAGACCCGCTCGTTCCAGTCTGATCGGCGGTTCCAACGATGGGCAACACGATTTCGGCTATCGCTGTTACATGCCGGAGCGCATCACCATCGACGGCTTGCACATCGATGATACCCGGCACCCGAAGAGCTACGACGGCCCCGCGGTGTTGGCCGATTTCAATCCCCTTTACGGGGGCGCCGACTTCGAGGAGCGGTTTCCCTATGGGAAAACCCGCGAAGTGATACTCCGCAGGGTGACCACGGCGAGCGGAAAGCCCCTGATCCTGAGCCGGAACGAAGAGATGTTCCGGGAAGTGCGCGTCAAGCGTGCGGACGAGGACGGAGGAACGGCTCCGTGATGGCTTGGGTGTACCTGAGCATCGCGATCCTCGCCGAAGTCATCGCCACCTCCTTTCTCAAGGCCAGCTCCGGTTTTACCCGGTTGTGGCCATCCGTCGCAGTCGTGGTCGGATACGGGGTTTCCTTCTTTTTCCTCTCCCTCACCCTGCGGACCATCCCGGTGGGCGTCGCCTACGCGATCTGGTGTGCCGTGGGAGTCGTGCTGGTGACTTTGATCGCCTGGATCGCCTACGACCAGAAATTGGGAGCGACCGGCCTGTTTGGCATCGGTCTGATCGTTGCCGGGGTGGTGGTCTTGCGTCTCTTCTCCGGGTCGGGGGGAGGATGAGAGATGGGGAAAGCGGCCTGCCTTCCCCGGTCTCGGGTCGCCGCTACGAGCTGTTGCGCGGGAGACGTCCGGCACGATGGCTCGTTTCCGCGTTGTCAACCCACCCGGATCGGCTAATGTGATTTGTCGCCAAACCACCTCTGGTCCGATGAAGATCAAGATCCTCGTATTTCTGGGCATCGTCCTCTGTGGACTTGTCATCTCCCTTCTCACGCTGAACACCTGCCAGACCGACACCCTGTCCGACGGGCCGGCCGTGGCCGATGCTGGAGACGGGGGGAAAAGCAAGCAGCAGGCAGGCGCGGGCTTTGATTCCGGATCGAGCGAAGCGGGTCAATCCGGAGAATCCGGGGCTCGTTCCGATCGGGCGGATGGCGCAGCCGGTGGCGAAGGGATGAAGACCCCGAACCTCGCTCCTGCTCCCCGCACGGGCGGGGGTGACCGTCCCGCCGGGAGTGAGCAGCGCCCGGATGAGGGCTCCCGCGCGATGGCCGCCGATGATTCCAGCGCCGCGGGAGGATCCCGAGAGGTGACCCCGATCCCGTCCCGGGAAACGCTGAAAAAGGGGCCCGCCGTGGTCAGGGAGAGTGCGGAGGGCATGGTCGAGGAATTCCAGAGCGGAGACGACTCGCCCGAAAACGTGGTGGGCGAGGTGGCCAACGCCATCGTGAAAAAGGATTTCCGCGCATTCATGGCTGCCGTGGGAACCGACCGGGTGCCCGGTCCGCTGCGCGACCGCTTGAAGGCCCTGATTGAGGACCCCGGCATCGAATTTTCGCCGACCCGACCTTTCTGGGAGATCGCCAAGCAGAGCGACGCCGTCCGTTGGATGATTGAGCTGTCGAGAAAAACGGGTGATGCCGACACCGAGATGCCGAAATCCATCGTTCTCGACATCTCCCGGGTCGCCCCCGGGAAATATGAGATCAGCGGGGTGAGCCTGTCGCCCACGGTTCGCGATGTCGTTCGGAAGATGGAAGAGCCCGAGGGGGCCGGGAGCGAGGTCGACTCCCTCACCATGGCCCACGCCTTCTCCACCGCCGTGCTCTCGGAGGATTTCGCCGCAGCGCGTAAGTTTTCGGAAAAGAACGTGACCGACGAACGCATCGCCGGTTTGATGATCGCTCTAGAGGAGGGTGGTTTCCGGCTTCGCGAGGATCGGCCTCTCATCGTGACGCTGGCCCGCGATACGGTGACGTGGGTTCTGGCGCGGGTGACCTCCGACGAGGAGACTTCGGAGTTCGCCCTCGAATTGGGCAGGGAGACACCGGAGGAAAGTTGGAAGGTGAACGGGCTGACCTTCGGCAAGGTCATCCGGACTCTGGCCAGCGATGTCGATGGGCCCTACTCTCCCCTTGTCGAAGACCCGGGCGGCGGCGAATCGCTCGTCGTCTACTTCGATTTTGACGAGGCCGGTCTGACCAGCCGGGCGGCGCATCAGATGAAGATCGTGGCTGGCATCCTCAGGCAGGACAGCGACCGGCGCATCCGGATCACCGGCCACGCCGATGCCTTGGGAACCGATGTCTACAACCGGATGCTGAGCGAAAAGCGCGCCGAAGCCATTCGCCAGGCGATCATCGCGCAGGGGATCGAGCCGTCCCAGGTGATCACCGAGGGCTACGGGGAAACCCGGCCCCGAAAGCCGAATTTCAAGGCCGACGGTTCGGACAATCCCCTGGGGCGTTCGGAAAATCGCCGTGCAGAGGTCTACCTCGATTTCTGAGCCGGACCGGCCGAACCCGGCTTCCGGTGGCTTGATCGTTGTTCCGGATTCGGGTATGGCTTGGGGCGATGTCGCGCACCCTTGTCCTGATCATCGAAGACGAACCGTCGATCGCCGAGACGGTGGAATACGCCTTGAACGAGGAGGGCTATTCCGTGATCCTGGCAGAGACGGGTCGGGACGGACTCGATTGTTTCGCGGTGCGAGACCCGGGTCTGGTCATCCTCGATGTGGGTCTTCCCGACATTTCGGGATTTGAGGTGTGCCGCGAGATCCGCCGGATCTCGGATGTTCCCGTCCTTTTTCTCACCGCGCGCGAGAGCGAGATCGATCGCGTGGTCGGTCTGGAGATCGGGGCGGACGATTACGTGGTGAAGCCCTTCAGCCCCAGGGAGGTCACCGCCCGGGTCAAGGCGATTCTCCGCCGTTGCTCGGAGGAATCTAACGGCCCGGGGCGGGAGGGGAAGAGGGAAGAGTTGTCTCTCGTGGTGGGAAGGATCTCTCTGGTGCCGGACCGGCTCAGGGTCTCGATCGACGAAACTGAACTGGAACTCTCCCGCTACGAGTTCGGCCTGCTCCGCGTGCTGATGGAGCATCCCGGGCGGGTCTACAGCAGGGAACAACTCATGGAGGCGGTCTGGGTCGAACCCGAGGCGGCCCTGGACCGGACCGTCGACGCCCACATCAAGATGCTGCGGGCCAAGTTCCGCGCCGCCGATCCGGATTTCGATCCCATCATCACCCACCGGGGCTCCGGCTACAGCCTCCGGGACGAACGATGAGAATTACTTTTCTCATCCTCGTCGGTTTTTTTCTCATCGCTCTAGGCAGTTTTGCGCTTCTCGCCCGGAGTATCCGGAGCAACATCGAGATCCAGTATTCCCAGGCGGCAGAAGAACCCCTGGTCGACTTTGCCCACCTTTTTGCGGCCCTGATCGAGCGGGACATCCGCGAGGGTGAGATCGATCCCTCCCGCTTCCGCGAGGCGTTCGAGAGTGCCTACCGCAGAGAATTTCTCGCCCGGATCTACCACCTGCGCAAGGATCGCATCCAGACCCATGTCTACGTGACCGATCGAAGCGGGATCGTGATTTTCGACTCCGAAGACGGTCGTCGCGAGGGGCAGGACTACTCGCAATACAACGACGTCTACCTTACCTGGAAGGGAGAATACGGCGCCCGTTCATCCCGGGTTAATCGCCGGAATTCCCGCACTTCGGTCTTTTTCATCGGGGCCCCCATCTATCACGAGGGACAGATTATCGGCACCCTGAGCGTTTCGCGTCCGGAGACGGCGATGGCGCCGTTTGCCGCGGAATCGAGAACGCGGGTGCTGCGGTGGACCGCGATGGCAGCCACCGCGGTGATGGGTCTGGGCGCGGTTTGGGTGTACTGGCTGCTGCATCCGATCCGGAAGCTGACGCGCAACGCCCGGCGCATCGCCCGGGGCGAGGAGCGGGAGCTGCCCGTGGCCGGCTACGCCGGGCTGAGGGAACTGAGTCTCGCGCTCGAGGAAATGAGGCGCGAACTCGAGGGCAGACACTACGTGGAGAGCTATGTTCAGGCGTTGACCCACGAATTGAGAAGCCCCCTGGCCGCGATTCGGGGGGCCGCCGAGCTGATCGACGAAACCATGCCCGCGGAGAAGCGAAAGCGATTTCTGGAGAACATCCTGGCCGAGACGGCGCGGAGCGAGGACCTGGTGCGGCGGCTGGTGCAACTCGCTTCGCTGGAGAGCCAGTCATCGCTGGCGACGCGCCAGACCGTCGCGCTGGGGGAACTGATTCGCGAGGCCATCGACGAGAGCCGGGCGGCGATGGAGAGCCGGCAGTTCGAGGTGCGCACCGTGGGGGTCGAAGAGGTCGCAGAAGTGCAAGGCGATCCCCTGATGCTCCGCATCGCCTTCCGCAACATCCTGAACAACGCGATCGACTTCTCTCCGGCGGGCAGTTGCCTGGAGGTCAGTTGCCGGAATCGGGAGGATGCCGTGGAGATTTCGGTGCGGGATCGCGGCCCGGGCCTGCCCGAATTTGCCCTGGAGAAAGTCTTCGAGCGTTTTTATTCCCTGAAAAACGAGCAGACCGGGAGGAAGGGATCGGGCATCGGTCTCTGCTTCGTCCGGGAGGCGATGGAACTTCACGGAGGAGAGGTGACCCTGAAAAATCATCCCGACGGTGGCGCCCTGGCCACCCTGGTGTTGCCGCGCGGCAGCGGCGGCAGGTAGGCGGTTTTTTCCGCGGTAGGGACCAGCGTTATTCCTCCGGCGGAGGGAGCACCATCTGGGGGATGCATCGCTCCAGCAGGGTGACCAGCTGCCCCGCCGCCTGCCGACCCACCTCAATGACGTCCTCGTGGGACAAGGGTGTCCCCGAGAGTCCCGCGCCGTAGTTTGTCAGGCAGGACATGGCGAGCACCTCCATACCGAGGGCGCGAGCCTGGATGGCCTCGGGCACCGTCGACATGCCCACGGCGTCTGCGCCCAGGGTTCGCAGCATGCGGATCTCGGCGGGGGTTTCGTATTCCGGTCCGTTGACCCAGGCGTAGACCCCCTCTCCGGGCATGATGATGTCCAGTTCGGCGGCCATCTCCCGGATCAAGGATCGCAGGGGCCGGGAGTAGACCTCGCTCTGGTCGATGAAAAAGGCAGTGCCGGTAAGAGGGGAGAGGCGCGCCAGATTGAGGTGATCCGAGAGCAGCATCCAGCGCCCCGGCCGAAAGTTCGCGTTCACGATCCCGGCGGCGTTGGTCAGCACGGCGGTGCGGACCCCGATCTGGTGGAAAAGACGAACCATGGCGGCGGCTTCGCGAGCGCTCCATCCCTCGTAGCAATGCACCCGGCCGCGCGCCACCGCGACCTCGGTCCCGGCAATACGGCCCAGGTGCAGCGTACCGGCGTGTCCGGGCACGGCGCTCTCGGGCAGTCCCTCGATCTCACCGTAGGGGATGGAGAGATCGAGTTCGATCCGGTCGACGAACTCGCCGAGTCCCGATCCGAGCACCAGTCCTACCGTCGGGCATGCCTGCCGCATCGACTCGGGCAGCGCAAACTCCTCCAGTTTCCCCGTCTTCCTCATCGTTCACGCCGGTCTCGATTCCCGCTTGATCGACCACCAAACCCCACTTCTAATGGCAGATTCCCCATCATGTCAATCAGCCAATCAATCACCGAAGCGACCGATCAGGTCTGTCGGGCGCTGGAGGGATTGGCCTTTGCGCCGCCCGTCACCCATTTGTACAACCCGCTGCGATACGCGCGGCGTCCGCACCAGACCTATATCGACCGTTTTGCCCGTGCGCGGAAGCGCGTGCTCTTCATGGGAATGAATCCGGGTCCCTGGGGCATGGCTCAGACCGGCGTTCCGTTCGGCGAGATTGCCGCGGTGAGGGACTGGATGGGGATCAATGAACCGGTGGACAAACCGGAACGCGAGCATCCCAAGCGTCCCATCGAGGGATTCCGCTGCGCGAAGTCCGAGGTCAGCGGACGCAGACTCTGGGGGTTGTTCTCGCGGCTCTACCCCGACGCTGCCGATTTTTTCCGGGAACACTACGTGGTGAACTATTGTCCCCTCGTCTGGATGGAGGAGAGCGGGAGGAACCGCACTCCGGACAAGTTGCCCGCCGCCGAGTTGGAGCCGGTGCACGCGGTCTGCGACGAATACCTCCGGCGGCACTTGGAGGCGCTCGAACCGGAATGCGTCGTCGGGGTGGGCAGCTACGCCGAGAACTGTCTGATGAGAGTGAGCCGGTCCCTCGGGCGCGATCTCCGGGTGGGGCGGATCCTTCATCCGAGCCCGGCGAGTCCGGCGGCAAACCGGGACTGGGAGGGAACGGCAGAGAAACAATTGGTCGAACTCGGGATTGGACCCTGAGGTCGGATTTCGAGGGGGCGGAAGCGCCGACGAATCTCTATCCTGCGATCGTCGTGGGTAGGGAAAGGAAGGAATGGGTCTCTTTCACTAGATTTTTTCAACTATCGATTGACATACTCTGGATACACCCTAGTCTCGCCTTCACGAACCCTTTATGGAATGAGTATTAAGGCAGACAACTGCGCCACATTCGCGAGAAGCGCGAATCGAGCGAATCGATCCCACGGAGGCGAACGGCCCCGGTGGTTTCGGTCCTGCGCTGGTGCGCGCGTCTGGGGCGTTCCCGTGGATCGGGGCGCGGATGGGTGGCCGCAGGGGTTCCCGGGAATCGATGCGTGTTCGCGGAAAGCGGGAGCTGAGGATTTTTCCGGCCGAGCCATGGTCCACCAGGAAAGGGCGGCGGAGTTCATGTAAGTGTAATCGA
>CAZLUZ010000075.1:0-22462 GCA_964562825.1 uncultured Akkermansia sp. | reverse complement strand
TAAGACGGAATAGATTTCTCCAAGAGTCAATTGGGGGAAATTGATGGCAAGCTCCTCTGCGCTCCATCCGTGGGCGATGTGATTCGTAATCAAATGAATTCCCTTGAATTTGACTCGCTCAACGATGGGCAGCCTGTCGGTCTCCCGGAAAATCAAATGAGGATAGCTGCACTTGGTCTCGATCATTGAAAGGAAGATTACACCCCGTTCAGCCCCTCGGCAACCGTACCGGATTTCCAGAGAATCCGAAAAGTTCACCTCAGGTTGGGTTCGCACTACCGCTTCGTAAACGATTCGTCGAAGTTCATCAGGGTAGATACCAGAACAGTGACGGCGGCCAGCCGGGCCGGGTCGCCGTCCCATGAGCGAGGAGTTTCCCCTACCTCGAGAAAAGCGGCGGTCCCCTCCGGAGCCGCGGCAAACCCACGTTGCTGTTCCCGGAGCAGGCGCTGGAGTATTCCGCGCTCCCTCCCGTCGGGCAACCGGGAGGTGAGCAGTCGAAAACTTTCCTCGATGATCGCACCATCATCAGAGGCATGCCGCCCGAGGAGATTCTCCGCCGTGACGCGGGCCGCCTCGACAAACTGGGGCGAGTTGAGCAGGACGAGACTCTGAAGCGGAGAGGATGTCTCTTCCCTCCTCACCCGGCAGACTTCCTTCGTCGACGAATCGAGCGTCATCATCAGAGGCGAAGGACCGGTGCGTTTCCAGAAGGTGTATAGACTCCGCCGGTGGAGTCCCTCCCCCTCGTCGGGATCGATCGGCTTGAAGGATACCGCCAGGTCGTAGGGTTTCGCCGGGGGCCCCCCGACCTTACCGGAAAGAAGCCCGGAGACGGCGAGGGCGTTGTCGCGGATCATTTCGGCGGGCAGCTTGTGGGTCGGCCCGCGAGCCAGCCAGAGGTTTTCCGGGTCGCGCTCGCGCAACTCTGGAGCGATACCGGCCGCCTGCCGGTAGGTGGAGGAGAGAACGATCTGCCGCAGCAGGTGATGCAGATCCCAGCCGTGATCGACGAAGTCGCGAGCCAGCCAATCGAGCAGTTCCGGATGGGTGGGCAGCCTGCCCTGGCTACCGAAATCCTCCGAAGTCGAAACGAGCCCCCTGCCGAAAAGCATCTGCCAGTTACTATTGACCGTGACCCGGGCGGGGAGGGGGGGGTTCGGCAGGGAGAGCCATCGAGCGTGGTCGAGACGGTCGGCCCTGCCGGAAACCTGCAGGGGAGGGAGCACGGCGGGCGTGCCGGGCTCAACCTCGCGGCCGCGATCGTCATACATACCCCGATTCAAGATGTGGGTGATACGTGGCTCGCCGGGTTTCTCGCGCATCACCATGATCTGGCGAATGTTCTCCTGAATCCGGCTGCGGTTTTCCCTGGCCCGCCGCAGTTCCTCACGTTTCTCGCGCGAAGGTTCATGGAAGGCGGAGACATAGAGGTCGAGCACCTCATCGGAGGTGGGAAGGCAGGACGGATCGTGCAGGCGCCCTACTTCGGCCCCGGTAATTTCCCGGTCGTAGACCCGGAATTCGTCCACGAGTCCATTCTTGAAACCTTTGTCCCGCATCCGTTCGCCCAGCCCGACGAATTCGTCCCCTCCTCCGACGATCTCGCGGGTGAGACGATCGCGCACCACCTCCGTTTCGGCCGGCCTGCCATCCACCCAGATGCGGAGCCCGGAGGCGCGGCTCGATCCGTCGAAGGTCACCGCGACGTGTTTCCACTGGCCGGCGGGCAGGATCGACCGGGTCCGCACCCGGATGGCGTCGCCCGGCCAGAAATGGACGAGAGCGGCGCTGAGCCGGCCGTCCTCGAGGAGGAGTTCGTAGCCGCGGCTCGCCGCGTCGGTCCAGGCCCGGGAACGGCGCACGATGACGGCCCGGTCATAGGCCTCGGGCGTGTTGATCCACAGGGCGAAGGAGAAAGGTTGATCCCGCGAGAAATGGCCTACGCCCTTGGGCAGGTTCACCGCGTCGTCCCCGGTCAATCTGAGGCCCTGGCCGATTCGTCCCGGGACAAGTCGGTTGTTCGCGCTCGTCTTGGCGGGGGAATCGGGGTCTGCCCGGTTGGGGATTTTCTCTTTGATCATCTCCTCGAAGTCGAGGTGAACACGCAGCCCGGGGGATTCCCGCTCGAGGAGGGCGGCGGACGCCTGCGGCGAAAGAGTGGCCCCCGCGATCTGGCGCAGGTCACCGAGGTCCCTTTCCAGGCGAGCGATCTCCCGCTCGGCCTCGGCGAGTCGGGACTCCTGCTCAGCGGTGGGGAGGTCCAGGGTCGGCGTCGGCACCGAATCGGTGAAGAAAGAATAGAGGCCCGAATCGTCGTTGTTGGCGAAGAAGGCGGCGAGTGAGTAGTAATCCCGCATCGTCAGGGGATCGTACTTGTGGTCGTGGCAGCGGGCGCACTCCATGGTCAGGCCGAGGAAGGCGGTGCCGAAGGTGTGGACCCGGTCGGCGACGTATTCGACCCGGAACTCCTCCTCCACGCTGCCGCCCTCGACTTTCTGGGAATGAAGCCGATTGAAGGTCGTGGCCAGGATCTGGTCCCGGGTGGCGCCGGGGAGCAGGTCGCCCGCAATCTGTTCGGTGATGAACCGGTCGTAGGGCATGTTGCCGGCGAAGGCGCGGATGACCCAGTCCCGCCAGGGCCAGACCTCGCGGTCGCGATCGACCTGGTAGCCGTAGGAGTCGGCGTATCGGGCCACGTCCAGCCACTCGGTGGTCATGCGCTCCGCGTAGGCGGTGGAGTGGAGCAGGCGATCGACGACCCTCTGGTAAGCCCGGGGAGAATCGTCGGAGAGGAAATCGTCGATCTCCGTGAGTGTGGGGGGCAGACCAGTGAGGTCTAAGGTGACCCGGCGCAGCCACTTCTCTCGCGGCGCCTCCGGTGAAGGCACCAGGCCGACCTCGGCGAGCCGGGCGCGGATGAAATGGTCGATGGGCTGATCCGGGGAAGCTGCCGGACCCTGTTCGTCGGAGGGCGATACCCTGTTCGGTTGGTGATGCGGTCCCGGCGCGTCGTTCCGGGGCACCTCGACCACTTCGGGGAGTTCGACGAGGGACCAGTGTTTCTCATAGGGGGCGCCCTGCTCGATCCACCGTTCGAGGATTTTTTTCTCGGCGGCGGTGAGAGACATCTTCGACTTTGGCGGCGGCATGACTTCCGCCGGATCGTCCGATACGATGCGCCAGAACACCTCGCTTTCCTCCGGCTTCCCCGGCGAGATACCGACAAATCCTCCGTGATCCCGGGTTGCCTCCTCGAAGGAATCGATGCGGAAGGGCGATCGCTGGTTGCTCGCGTCGGGCCCGTGACACTTGAAACACTTGTCGGAGAGGATGGGCCGGATGTCCTCGCGGAAGGATATCTCCGATCCCGCCGCCGCCAGAAGAAAGCCTGCAGGGGCGAGGAGGGTAATGGCGAGTCGAGAGTGTGGCCGGAGGCGAAGGAGGGGGAAAAACGGTTTCATGAAAAGCCTGGAGGAGGCCCGTGCACGGGAAGGCCTTATTGTCCTACGGGAGCCCTCTCTCGATCAAGAGCCAACCGGTGGACGGAGAGGGCGAATTGCCGTACCCCATCCGTCCGCCAAGACGCGGATTGCTTTGCCTCACGATTCGTGTTGTCCTTTCGGTACTTCTTATGAAACACCTCCTCTTCGTCCTGTTCCTCCTCGCGGTGGTCGGTTTCACTCGGGGCACGGAGCGCCCGAACATTGTGGTCATCCTGTGCGATGATCTGGGTTGGGGAGACCTGGAGAATTGTGGTCATCCCCACATCAAGACGCCGCGGCTCATGGAACTGGCCGCGGGGGGCATCCAGTTCAGCAGTTTTTATTCGGCAGCTCCGGTCTGTTCTCCGGCGCGGGTGGGATTGCTCACCGGGCGGAACCCCAATCGTGCCGGGGTTTACAACTGGATCCCCGGGGTCGATCCCGGCGAGCCGGTGAAGGATTCGCGCGCCCTGGTGGAGATGCGGCGCGAGGAGTTCACCATTCCCCGCATGTTGAAAAAGGCGGGTTATGCCACCTGCATGGTGGGCAAATGGCACTGCAATGCCATGTTCAATTCGCCGAAGCAGGCCCAGCCGGGGGATCACGGATTCGATCACTGGTTTGCCACCCAAAACAATGCGGATCCTTCGCACGAGAATCCGAAGAATTTCGTTCGCAATGGGAAAGAGGTAGGGCCGATCGAGGGCTACAGCTGCCAGATCGTGGCGGACGAGGCGGTGGCCTGGTTGGAGGAGCACGGGGAGAGTGACCCCGATCAACCCTTCTTCATCTACATGGCCTTCCACGAGCCCCACGAGCCGGTAGCCTCTCCCCCGGATCTCGTCGCCAAGTACGAGGCCGGGGCGGCGCGGAATCACGACGAGGCGCAGTATTTTGCGAACGTGGAGAATCTCGATGCCGCCACCGGCACGCTCATCGACGCCATCGAGCGTCTGGGCCATCGGGAGGACACCCTGATTCTTTTCACCTCCGACAACGGACCCGAGACCCTGAAACGCTACCGCGGGGCCGACCGGAGCTACGGGACGCCGGGACCCTGGCGCGGCATGAAACTGCATACCCACGAGGCGGGTTTCCGGGTGGCGGGGATCGCGTCGTGGCCCGGTGAGATCGCTCCGGGTTCGCAGAGCGATGTGCCGGTGAGTTCGCTGGATTTTCTTCCCACCTTCGCCCGTCTGGCCGGGGTGACTCTCCCGCCGGATCTCGTGCTCGACGGGACCGATTGCCTCCCCGCCCTCCGCGGCGAGCCGATGAAGCGGGAGAAGCCCCTGCTCTGGGCCTACTACAGCAGCTACGATGGAGAAAAATACCTTCCCACCGTGGCCATGCGCGATGGAGATTGGAAAATCCGCGCCACCCTGGCCGGTCTCCCTCGGACCAACCAGGTCGACGAGGGGAATATCGAGGCGGTGAAGGCGGCCGTCCTCCGCGATTTCGAGATCTATGATCTATCCAGCGATCCCGGAGAGAAGCGGCCTCTGGAGGTGGAGGGGAGTTCGTTGCCCGAGAAACTGAGCCGCCTCTATGGTGAGCTGCTCGGGGGCAGCCACGTGTGGCCCGAGATGCCGCGTTGATCCTCCGGAACCCCTCCCCGCAGCACCATTCCCGGCGGCGGGGAAAGGCTCTCTCGAGCGGTTGGCGATCTAGCGTTTCCTCCAGATCACGAACAGGGCAAGCAGGCCCAGAACCAGCCAGACGACCGCCCCGCAGAGCAGGATGATGAGGTCGCCTCCGTAGTTTCGCCACACCCGGCTGTCCGAGGAGAGCAATCCCGCCAGGGAAAACCAGATGCCCGCGGCGGCCGGCAGGACAAAAGCGACGAAAATGAGCAGGGAGGTGAAGATATCGCCGCACAGGGTGGGTTTCTCATACTCCGCCAGTCGGCGCGCCTGAGTGATCTGCGATTTCAGGGTGAACTGATCCATGGCGAAATCCAGGTCGTCGCTTTCTCCCGAAAAATCAAGGCGCCAGCCTCTCCGGGACCCGGGCTACTCTCGATCGTTTTCCGGGTCGTCGGAGGTTTCCTCCTCCATCTCCAGTTCCTCCTCGGGGATTTCCCGCTCGCCGCGTTCGGCGACGTAGTTCTCGGAGCGGCCTGGATCGAGTTCGTCGATCGATACCGTCGGCACGGTTTCGGGTAGGTCGATCACGGGGCCTTCGTCGATGGCGCCCAGCCCGGCGAGGTCGATCCTCTTGAACCAGCGCTCCAGGGCTTCCGGCTCCTGATGTCGCATCGAGACCGTGAGGATCCATCTGGCACGCAGCAGAATCTGCACGTGGATTCTGCCGTCTCCGCCGCGCAGGATGATGGCGGGGTGACCGTCGAGATAGCGGTATTCGATCCGGGACGAGCGCGAGGGGCTGAAGCCGGCGAACAGGTCCAGTTCCTCGCCGGGGAAGCCGCCCGTGTCGAGGAGGGATAGACGAGTGATTCCCGGTGGCCGGCCCGGAGGCGGTGGCTCGGGCAACTGCTCGCGGAATTCGCGGGTCGCCGTGGACTGCAGCCAGACGCTTTCCCCCATCCACCCGCGGGATTGTTGCAGGGCCCATCCCTCGACCCTGTCGGGCAGCAGATCGAGGAGTTTTTCCGGATGCACCGGTTGCTTCCCGCGAGGGGGTTCCGCTCCGGCCTGGAGGAAGAAAAGACCGGCCAGGAGCATGGCCAGTCGCAGGGAGTTCGCCGCGCGAGGGAGAGGAGGCGTTTTCATTCGTCGAGGTATCGGAAGTAGACGACCCGGTATTTGATCACCGGCTGGGGAGGGTTGTAGGCATCTTCGAGGGAACTTTTCCGCCAGACGACGTTTCCCAGCGTTCTCGAAGCCATCCGGTCCATCTCGACCTCCTGGGGGCCATCGTATTCCGGATAAGTGCCCGACAGATCGAGCGCGAGCCGGCTGCCCTGGTTCTTCTTCGTGGGAGGAGAGCCGGGTAGCTGAAAGAGCCTGTCGGTGACCGCGCCGAGGCTGGTCCCCGCGTTCACCAGTGTGGTGATGTCCTGGGCCTGCCGGGCGTGCCGATCCCAGAGTCCGCTGGCGTTGACATGCGCATTGCCGGGGACTCCGTCCTTGCCCGGCCAGATGTAGCGCTCGACCAGGGCGAAGAATCGTTTCTCGGAGAGGACCGTGTCGCCGTCCTCGAATCTGCCCCAATCCTCATTCCCGCGGGTCTTGCGGACCACCTGACCGACACCCCAGACGCCGAAGGTGTTCGAGCGGGTGGTGAGGCACCCGATCATGTTGCGGAGCAGCTCCTCGTCCTGGAAGCGGGTGGCGCCGGAGTTCCCTCTCGGATAGGCATCGAGGTGACAAAGTTCCCCGGTGTAGTGGAATCTCCGGCCCTCCTGGTATCGTGATATCTCATCGAGGAGGTTCCGGAGGTTCGCATCGTCGCGGAGGTGCTTGAAAACCGCCTCCAGGGGTTTTCTCCTCTCCGGAGCGTGGAAGTGGGGGCTGTCATCGGGAAAGGTCCGGGTGTTGAGGTTGATCGCTCCCGCCGTGCTGTGCATGAAGGACACCGTGGAGAACTCGTCGGGCAGGGTGGAATGGATCTTCCACTGATCGTGTTGCATCGGGTAGGTGCCGCCGAGAAGGTCCATGAGCAGCCAGTCCGGAGGGCCGGCGGGGTCTCCCGGTGCCGGGGGGGAGAGACGGAGAGTCCGCCAAGGCACCCGGTTCTGAATTCCCGTGGGAAGCATGGACCAGTAGCCCTTGGACGACACCCGGCTGCGCGAGTTGTATTCGTCCGGCCGGTTGACCTGACGGCCGGAGAGGCGGCCGGGCCCCCGCTGAATATAACGAAACTTGCTTTTCTCCGAGGACTCCTCGCCCGGTTCCTCGCCTCGGGGACCTTCGAGGTCGTCGTTGCGGCGGCCCGGGGTTCCCGCGCTGTTGTCATCCTCGGAGATTGCGGTCCACATGTCCCGGTGGGCGCTGAGCCGGGGATCCTCGATCTGCCAGGAGATCGAGACCGGTTGCGGGTTGAAAAGGTCCACCGTGACCTCCGCTTCGAGCGTGTTTTCCCGGCCTTCTCCCAGCGGAATCATCTGGCGGGGGCGGCTGTTCGCCGGAGCGATCCCCATGCCCCCACGGAACTGGACTTTTGCTTTCAGCACCGCATCGAAAGCGAAGTGCCGGGCCCGATCGTTCGGCTCGGGTTTCGGGTCGGTCACGTTGGCCAGCCAGCGCTGTTGCCTGCCGATGTAGCGCCAGGGGCCCTTCACCAGCACGCGGTAGCGCTGTTGGCCGTCCGGCCGGGTGGGATCGAAAGGCCGGATCCTCGAGTTGTTGCCCGCCTGAACGCGCAGGGATCCGAGGCTCCGGCGATTTGGCAGGGAACGCTGTTTCTGATTGCCCGAACCGTCCAGGATGGGGTTTCCGGATTCGTCGAAACGAGGGAGTTTCTTGCCCCGGTTGAAGTTCCAGTTCCGGTCTCCGCGCGAGTCCGCCGATTCGGGGGAATCCGGCCCCAGTTCCTGGACGAAAGACACGCTCTCGCCCGACAGTTCGATCCGGAGGTAGTCCGTCTTGAATGGGAATTGGTTGACCTTCACCATGGGACCGACGCCGTGCATGTAGTATTCCACCTCGAAGCGCATGCCCAGCCAACGCTGGTCCGGGATCGGCTCTCCTCCGATGATCGGATTGTCCCTCCAACTCTCTTCCGGTGGGAGCGGCGGAGGAAACTCCCTGGCCACGAACGGTTTGAAGACGAGACGCACCTCGGTGATGTGAGGTCCGGGAGTCGTGGGTATCAGGGGAACGGTATCGTCTCCCGAGGCCTCGTCCCGGGTAAGGAAACGCCCCGGGTTCGCGCCGGCTCCGGGTTCGAACCTCCAGTAGTGGCGCTCTGGATGGTGCCCCGGTCTCTCGTTGCTATGCGGGGAGTAGAGCACTGAGGTGCTGCGCAGGGCGTGATCGACCGAATACTGGTGCAGCTGCCCCGACATGTTGCAGGTGGCCATCCGCGCCATGTTGAGCAGATCGACCGCCATCTGGGCGCACTCGATCTCGCCATATTTGTCGACGAAGCTACCGCGATAGCCGGGGAAAGACCGGCGCAGGTAGCGCAGGATCATCTCCGCCTGGGCGCGGTTCACCAGGTTGGCCGCGTGAACGTGGACCGGATTTCCGTTCTCCTCTTCATCGGGGTCGCGAATCTGGTGGGTAAAGCCTAGCGAACCGAGCAGGGAGTGGAGGTGCAGGATCCCCTTGAGATCGTGCAGCGTGTCGGGCGCCCCGGGGCCGTTGTAGACAAAGGGGTGCTGGTAGGCGGGGCCGCCCTCGAGGGACAGGGGGATGAGGGTCGACATGAGCCGGGGGCGTCCGAAAACATTGAACTCGGGAGAGCGGCTGAAGAAGGTGAGCTGGTAGCGGTTGCGGTGCCACCACTCCATGCGGGCGCTTTCCTCCATGGTGACGTGATTGAGAATGACTTCCGGGTATCGGCTGAAGCCGCGGAGAAAGGCGTGGGCGATGAGACCGTCCCCATCGAGTGCGGAGGGATCGTCGAAGAGCACGTCCAGATTGACCGAGCGCAGTTTGCCCAGTCCCCAGGTTCTGCCGGCGCTGTTGTTGTTGTATTCGACATCGCCCCTTCCATACCTGAAGAGGGGCGGCATCATGCCGAGCTGGTATTGCACGTCATAGTTCTTATCCTCGCCCGGGGCGGGTTTGCCCAGGGCGGTATTGAAGTTGATCTTGCCGGATTCGTCGTCGATCCAGAAGGCGTGTCGGGCCACGACCGGATTGTCGCGGGAGGGAGGCGCGGAGGGATCGCGGAGCAGATCGACCCATTTCACCCGCATGACCGGGGCGGGACGGGTGGGGTCGGCTCGGCCCCTGGAGTCGAGGGCGTAGCAGATCGCCGGTTCGGTTTTGCCGGGCACGGGTTCGTTCAAGTCGACGGAGAAGACGTCGGGGTCGACGGTTTCCGTCGGGGCCCTTTCCGCGACGCCGGTGTGGAGCGGGATCACCCTGGCGTTGCCCGAGTCCTCCAGGATGGTGAGGCGTCCCGGATTGATCACCCAGTTCCGGTCGGGGGCCGTCTCCGCACTCTGATCGATCCCCGCCGGGTCGGGGATGTGGGAGCGCAGTCGGTCGACGGCATGGGCCAGCGCTCCTTGCGAAACCATCCTGGCCCGCTGGGCGTCGGCGAACGACACCGAGGACCGGTGTTCGATGCGCATACTGGCGAAATAGGTGATCACGAGCAGGGTGAGCATGGCGATCACGAGGAGAACCGTGACGAGGGCGACTCCGTGATTCCGGGGCTGTTCTTTCGGATGATCCATGGTCGGGGTGATGCGGATGGGGATGGGCGGCAGAGCAAGCCGACGGGCAACGCGGGGAGCTAGCCACCGTTGATCAGTTTGACCCGGGTGGTGAAGACTTCGAAGTCACGGATCCCGTTTTCACGGAGTCGCGAGTCGTAGGCATCGATCGATCCGCTCAGGTCCAGAGAGCCATCGGGGTGAAAGAGGTTGACCATTTCGGGTATTTCGTTTTCCCGGTTCAGCACGACATCGCCGGCCATGACGATGGCGATCTCCATCTCCGGGGGGAGACGGTGCGCCTTCATCACCAGCGGGTGCTGCGCCAGGTAGACGAAAGTGTCGCCCCGATCGAAGGGAGACACCTCGGCGAAGTGGAAGTATGCCGCCGAGTTGAAGATGAGGTCCGATGCGGGATGGATCCGCGAACGCGACTGCCACGGGATGGGGTTGCCGAAGTGGTCCATGGGCTGGAACCAGAGGGCGAGAACCCGGGACGACACGGTGGAGACGATGGCGCGCTCCGACGCCTCGTCAAAGGCCTCGCGGTCCCATCCGTCGAGAAACCACTTCGCGGAGAGGGGGTCGGTCCGCAGGGAGAGATCCCTGGCGTTGTCCCGGTTGATCAGACGAGGGAAATAGCCGTCCGGATTGTCATCGCGGATATAGATTCTCTTCAGCAGATAGCGCCTCGTCTCCGGTGAGGCGGTGAGGTAGTAGCCCACGCAGCGCAGGTCGCCGGCGCCGCCCAGGGGGGCCATCCACAGGATGGCCGGGGAATGGGGGGCGATCTCCTGCGCGCCGGAGGGGGCGAGATGCTCCCCGGGCAGAATGACGAACTGGATCCGGGTATCGACGACGGCGGGGGTCAACTCGCGGGTGATCAGTTCCAGGTTGGCCCTGCCGGCCTCGAGCGACAACACCTTCTCCTCGCTCCGTATATAGAGAGAGGAGACCGATGCCAGCGAGCCGAAGAGCAGCACCAGCAGGATCGAGAGCACGGCGATGGCCGCCAGCATCTCCGCCAGGGAAAAGCCCCCGGTATCAGCCGTTTTCTCAGTATTCAATTTTCGGTATGTGGTCCGGATCGATGATCGGCCACGCCCTGCCGGTCCGGGCGGTGGTGTAGTAGGTGATGCTGGCGCCCGGTTCCTCCGGGCGCAGGGGAGTGCCGTCGTCCCCGATCGGCCAGTAGACATCGACCCGGACGGCAAAGAGATCTCCGTCGGCGGCGTCAGCCGGCCGCACCAGGGAGACATCGGCGCGGAAGAAGCGATCGGTGAGCACGTCCCCGTCCGCCGGCTCATCCGGGGCGGGTTCGTGGAAGACGCCCCTCTGATCGTAGTAGAGAGGGCTCGCCGGTAACGGCCCCTCCTTGAGTGGCGAACCCTCGATGCGGTCGTGGATATCCTGGAAGATCGATCCGACCGCGGTCTGGTCGGCACTGTCCGAGGCATCCTGCAGGGCGCGGGAGAGAAAACCGGTCAGAGAAATCAGGGCGACGGCCGCGATCGCCAGAGCGATGGATACCTCCACGAGGGTGAAGGCGGCGTTTCGGCGGTCGGAGGACGGGGCGGTCATGGGCGGTAGACGCGGGTTCTTCCGGTCAGGGTGTCCACGGAGAATTGCATCCAGTTCTCCGCCTTCGCGGAGGAAGCGTCGCGGGGACGGAGCACGAGGATGAGGCTGCGCTGCTCTCCCCCGGGGATCGAGGCCCGGCCCGAGGGCGAGAAGGTGAAAAACTGGATGTTGCGCCGCTCGGGGGAGTCCGGGGACATCTCGAAGACATTGCCGGTGGCGGTGAGAACAAAGTCTCCGATCAAGGTCCAGGGTTCCTCGGTGGCGTATTCCGCTCCGTCCAGGTACCCCGGGAGCGAGGGCTCGAAAAGGACGTTCTGGGGAAGGAAACGCCAGCTTGAATGGCGGAGATAGGATCGGGAGAGTTTATCCCATTTCCAGGCGGCGTACTGGCCATGGGCTTCCACCGGGTTGGAGGAATCGACGACGATGCCAACCCGGATGGAAGTTCGCCCCGCAATGGCCTCATTTCGGCACAGGCCGAGAAAGTTGCCGAACTCCCGGCCCGCCGCGGACAATCCGGTGGCCTGGAGGTTGACCATGGAGGGCGCCACGAAGGCGAGGAGAATTCCCAGAACCGTCAGCACGACGAGCAACTCCAACTGCGAAAACCCCGAGATGCGACGGGGCGGTTCTGTCGGGCATCCACACATGGTAACCGCCATTGAACCACGTCGGCGGAAAAAGGGGCAAGGGCAAAATCTCGGGCCATGCCTGCCGCTTCCAGGCGGGTCATGGTGTCGTTTCTCCACTTTTGGCTGGGAATTCCCGATCGAACCCCTACTTTGGTCGGGAAGGGAGGAACCCACCCATTTCTGGATGAGACGAAGGATTTTTCTCTATTTGTGGTTGGCCCTGATGGGGACCAGCGTCCGCGCCGCGGAAGAGGCCACGCCACAACTGATCATCGACCCCCGGGGGCATTCCGGAGTCGTGTGGGAGCTTCTCTTCACGCCGGACGGCGAGACCCTGATTTCTCTGGGTGAGGACAAGGCGATTCGGTTCTGGGACGTCGATACCGGGGTGCTGCGGAAGACCCTGCGACTCTCCATCGGTCCGGGCAATCTGGGATTCCTCCACGCCGGGGCGCTCTCTCCGGATGGACATCGTCTTTTTGTTGCCGGTCGCTTTCCCGGCAACCAGGCCAGCCGCGGTGGAATTCGTGCAATCGATCTGCAGTCCAACGAGATCGAGGCCATCCTGGTGGGAGACCCGGGTCCGGTGGTCGACCTGGCTATCTCCGACGACGGGCACTGGCTCGCCTCCGGCGGCGGGCAGGGGATAATGCGACTGTGGGATCTGAGAGAACTGGAGAGGCAAATCGAGGCGTCCCAAGAGGAGAATCTCGTCTTCTCCGAGGCCATGGAAATCGAGGGGCACGAAGAAATCATTTATTCGCTGAGCTTTGCTCCGGGCGGCGAGAGGCTGGTGTCGGGCAGCTTCGACAAGACGGCGATTCTCTGGGAGAGAAGTGAGGCGACCGGGAAATTCGAGGAGAAAGCGAAGCTGGGCCCCTTCGCGGGTTTCGTCCGGGACGTGGCGTTTTCCCCCGATGGCGAAATCTTTGTCACGGGCGTGATCGGTGGACGCATGGAGATGTGGGATGGGAAAACCGGGGGCGAGGTCGAGGTGCTGGAGACCGGGACCGAGGCCCCGATCGGGCAATGGGCGCTGGCCTTTTCTCCAGACGGAAGGCAGCTTCACGCGCGGACGGATTCGGGTCCGACGGATTCGGCCATCTACCAGCTGCCCTCGGGGCGCAGGACCCGAAAATTCACCCAGCTCGGAAACACGGCTGCCGGATGCTGGAGCCCGGTGGGTGACAGGCTGGCGGTGGCCAACGCGAGCGGTCAGATTTTTGTCATCGAGGCGGAGTCGGGCGAGATCCAGCACTGCCTGGAAAGCGAGGGTATGGCCGCGGGCCCGCTGGATTTTGCCGAGGACGGGCTCCGCGTCTTTCTGGGAACTTCGGAGGAGGGGCACTACACGAAACTCTTCGATTTTCAGCGGTGGGCGCTGGACGGGGTGGAGCAGCACGCCGGGGTAAAGGTTTTCGACGGTGCGGTGAGGGAGCACTATGGCCAAGAGTTGGAATGGATAAACCGGGAACTGCTGCGGACGGCAAAAGGGGAGATCCGGACCTCGACCGCGGCCGGAGAGGAGATCCTCGGCTACCAGGGAACCCCGGAGGGAGACATCATCGTTCAGATGAGAACCCGTCTTTCCCTCTTCGAGCCGAACGGGGATTTTCGTCACGACTTCATGGGGCACGAGGGACTGGTCAAAAGGATTTCGCTGTCTCCCGACGACCGTTTTTTCGCCACCGCGGGGAACGATCGGACCTACCGAGTCTGGAAAATGCAGAAACCGCCTGTTCATCGAGCGATCATCGCCGGAGTGGGGATCGAGGACGATCCGGAGGGAGTCGTGGTGACCGGCACGATCGATGGTATGCCCGCGCAGAAGGCGGGTCTGGAAAGCGGCGATCGCGTGATGACGGTCGATGGGAAAACGTTTACCTCCGCGCAGGCCCTGGTGGAATACACGAGGGGGAAGTCCAAGGGCGACCGGGTGGTCTACCGGGTGCGCCGAGGCGAGGAGGACCTGGAGCGCACCATGACCCTGGAGGAATACGTGGTGCCACCCTCGGTGGTGCGGCCGCTGGCTTCCCTCTTTGTCAGCAGAGATGCCGAGTGGGTCTGCTGGTTGGAGAGCGGCCATTACCACGCCTCGCCCGGGGGCGAAAAGTATATCGGCTGGCACCTGAATCGAGGGGTGCACCGGATGGGCGGCTATTATCCGAGCTACGTGTTTCGAGACCAGTTTCATCGCCCCGAACTGGTGAAGCGCACCATCCTGCTCGGGGATTTTGACAAAGCCCTCGCGGAAACGGGCGAAAAAGAGGTGGAGGACCTCTCCCTCCTTTTTCCCCCGAAGGTCGAGTGGGTCCTTCCCGCCGAAGCGAGCAGCCGGGTCGCAGAAGATGAGGCGGAGGTGCGGGCACGGATTTCTTCTCCCAACGGAGAACTCACCCGGGTGAAACTGCTGCTCAATGGCAAGAGCGTCGAAGCCGACTACCGGGCCCAGGGCAAATCCCTGGATTTCGCACGGAGCATCTCGCTCGTTCCCGGAGAGAACCGGCTGGCCATCTTTGCGGAGAACGTTCACGCGGCCCATACCAGCGAGGAGAGGCTTCTCATCCATGAACCCGACTCGACGGGGGTTCCGCCCGCGCCTTCGGGGAAAGCGCCGGAGTCCACGATTCCCCGGGAGATGATGCCCAATCTCTACCTGCTCAGTGTCGGAATCTCGGCCTACGAGAACGAAGAAATGAACCTCGGATTCTGTCACGCCGATGCCGAGGCTCTGGCCCGCGTCTTTCGGGCGCAGGAGGGACGCATGTTCGGCAGGGTGGAGGCCCGGGTGTTGACCGACGAAGCGGCGACACGTGAGGCCGTCATCGACGGGCTGGAGTGGCTGGAGGACGAGGCGACCCAGAAAGATATCGTGGTTCTTTTTCTCGCCGCACACGGGGCCAACGACGAACGGGGCAACTACTATCTTCTCCCCACCGGTGGTACCGTGGAGAAGCTGCGGCGGTCCGGCGTCTCCTACGGCGATTTTGCCGACGTTCTGGGCAATCTGCCGTCGAAGACGCTCATGTTTCTCGATACCTGCCACAGCGGGCAACTCGGGGCCAATCTCGTCGCTTTTGCGGGACGCGGGTCGGGCAGTGCGATCGACGATGCCACCGAGGCGATTCGGGAGCTGACCAGCGACGAGAACGGGGTGATCATCATGGCGGCCAGCACGGGTCGGGAGGACAGCGTGGAACACGAGGACTGGGGGCACGGTGCCTTCACCAAGGCCCTGATCGAGGGCATCGAGGAAGGGCGGGCCGACTTCACTGGGGACGGCATCATTCACCTGCGCGAGTTGGATGCCTATGTCAGCGAACGAGTCAAGGAACTCACCGGGGGCGTTCAGCATCCCACCACGGTGAAGCCCAGCACCATCTCCCGGTTTCCCGTGGCCAGGGTCAGGTAGGGAGACGAAAGGCCGCATCAGAATGGGGAAAATTCTCCCCACTGCCCCGGGGGCCAATCCGGCGGGAGGACGAGGGCCCCGATCCGCTCCCGGTGCAGGGAGCACAGCCGGATTTCGCCGATCCGGTAGAACATGCGCTTGATCTGGTGGTATCTTCCTTCCGTCAAAACGATCCGGGCCCGGCAAGGCCCCAGGCGCACGAGTCGAGCCGGGCGGGTCACCACATCTTCCGGCAGGAAATGGAAACCCCGGGCGAAAAGCTCCTCGGCATCCTCCGGAATGGGTTGGTCCGTCTCCACCAGGTAGGCCTTTTCCACCCGGGAGCCGGGGCCGATGACCCCTTGAGACCAGACGCTGTCGTTGGTGAGGAGCAGCAGCCCACTGCTGGAGCGGTCGAGCCGTCCCACGAGATGGAGCGAGTCCGCGAGGGGATGATCGATCAGGTCGAGGGCGGTCCGGTGCCGCGCGTCGGTCGTCGCGCTGACCACGCCGCGCGGCTTGTTCATCATCAGGTAGACCCGCGGCAGGGGCCGCTGCAGGGTGGCGGAGCCAAAGCGGATCCCACAGTGACGATCCACCTGCCGGTAGTGCTGCAAGGCCGGTTCTCCATCGACGAGAGCCTCCCCCCGGATGATGGCGATGCGGGCGTCGCGCTCGCTCAGGGACGTGTTCCTGGCAATGAACCGATCCAGTCTCACGACCGCAGGGGCGGGGGCGATTCGATCAGTGGGAAAGACGGAGGATCCGAATGATCTCCTCGATTCCCCCCGGCGAGAGGTGAACCCCGTGGTCCGAGTCGACGATCCGCTCGCTTTCGACTCCGGGGATAGAGGCGCTGACGAGTTCGACCACCCCGTCGGTCATCTCCGCCCTCGGCACATCCAATCCCTTCTTGCTGCCGATGATGGTATGGTATTTCACGCAGGGGTTCAGCGGGAGTTCGGCGAAGATTCGTCCCAGGGCGGAATCTTTCTGCATATGCTCGATACTGGTGGGAAAATCGCGGGCGATCTCAACTCCCAGGGGGGTGGCAAAGTCTCCGCCGAACATCGTGGTCCGCTGGCTGACGCTGGCGATCCGGCGCGGCGCCGTCATCAGCGAGTTGGCCAACTGGGCGGGAAACTTGTCCGCCGTCACCGTGCCCCGGTGCGGTGTGGCGGTGAAGATCACCCTCTCGACACAGGGAAGCGGTTCGAAATAGAACATCTTTTCCAGGAGAATTCGTTCCTCGGGCGAGACGGCCAACTCGTCCGGGGCGACCCCAAAGAATTCGCGCCACTGTCGATCCCCACAGCTCTGGGTCAGGGTCTTGGCCATGAGTCCTCCCATGCTGTGCCCGATAATGATCATCCGGTGGTTCGGGCAGGCCCCGTGGGCACTGCGGTAGTCCCGCATCTCGCAGACGGACTCGCGCAATCTCTGGGAGAGGTAGGGGAGGGGAGCCCCGGTGGGGAAGGCAAAGGTCCAGAACTCGAACCGGTTCCGCAGGTCCCGCTCCGCGAGAAGCATGTTCAAGGTGTGCGTCCAAGTCAGAGGGGAAGAGAAGATGCCGTGGATCAGAATCACCGGAGTCTTTTCCGGATCGAAGGCCGTGGCCCGCTGCATGCCCATGTGGGACTCGAATTTCTCGTAATTGATGAGGGCGCGGAACTCCTGGAATTCGCCCCTGCGATCAATGATGTCCTGAGCCAGCGCCGCGGAAAAATTGGCGGTGAAGGGGAATCCGTGGATGGTCTCGCAGGGTCCCCGGGTCGTTTCGATGAGCTTGAGCGTGGGGGTCTCTCCATCGGGGCAGAGATAGGCAGTGACCGGAATCCACAGCCCGGTATCCGAGATGAGCGGGTCGTGGTCTCCCTTCCGCAGCCGCGCCAGCAGGGGGAGGCCGATTCCGTCCACCCGGGCCCGGTCGAGGACACCGTCCTGCACTCTCACCTCGTGGGCCGGCATCAGGCGATCCACGGCATGAAAGGAGCGGACCTTGCCCGGATCAAACTCCAGCGGGCTGGTTTGGCCCGCTCCGGTTCGGATGGTGAGCGAGCATTCGCCCTTGGGAAGCCGGTGGATGGTCTGGACCACGGCAGAACGGACGTTTTCGTTGTAGGCAACGAAGTCGCGGGCCGAGGCTTCTCCATGCCGGATTCGGGACCAGGAGGTCCGGGTCGCGGAGAGATCGACCGGTTTGGCAAAGAGGTAGGGCCCATCCGGTCCGACGCGCACGCGCGTGGAACAAGCCCCGGTCAGCAGACTGAACAGGAGCAGCAGGGAGAGAAGGAAGCGGGACAGGCGGACGGACATGAAAACCCCTCCCGATAGTGCATGGGATACCGGAAAGATCAAAACAAAAGGGCGACCGAAACGGTCGAATCTGGTTTTTCTTAGCCCTCGGGAAGCGCTCTCGCCCCGGCACCGCTTTTTCCTCCAAATCCTAATAAAGCCGGAAAAGAAAACGTCCAACCGGGGAATTCGGGACAGTGAGCGGCAACAGTGCGGTGAGGCGGTCCAACAAAAATCAGGGCGCCTATAGCCCCGAATTCTACCAGCGAGACACAGTCGGAAAATCTTGTCTTGGCAAATGATCAGGAATTGCTGTTGATAGAGGTCTGAAAATTATTATATTTACAGTAATACAAAGATGATCGGAAAGCATAGGCAGACATTGGCCACCCTCGGAATGGTATTTTTTGCTCTGGTTCCCAGTGCGGGGGCCTTCACCACGGTGGTGATCGATCCGGGGCACGGCGGTCACGATCTGGGAGCTGCCGAGGCGTTGGTCTATGAGAAGCATGTGAATCTGGACGTGGCCCGGCGGCTGGAGCGGGCCCTGCGGGAGAACGGGTTCCGGGTGGTGATGACGCGGTCGAAGGACAATTTTGTCGAGTTGCGGGAGCGCGCCGAGATCGCCAACCGCCACCGGGACTCCATATTTATCAGCATCCATTTCAACCACAGTTGGAAGAACCAAGTCAGCGGTATCGAGACCTTTTATTACGGCTCGGCCGGATTCGAACTGGCCGAGATGGTGCAGAAGCAGTTGATCGACGAGATGAAGCCTGTCGACCGAGGAGTCAAGCGGGCCAGTTTCGCCGTGCTGCGGAGGACCCGGGCTCCCGCCTGTCTCGTGGAGGGCGGATTCGTGAGCAATCCCGACGACCGGGATGCGATGAAGGCGGGCAAGCACCGGCAGCGCATCGCCGACGCCATCGCCGCCGCGGTGATTCTTTACAAGAAGACACGCTGACCTTAGGCTGCGGCATGGTAGCCACCTGCGAGGCCATGCAGGAAGCCGAGGGCCTTTATTTCTCCGCCGGGGGAGACGCCGAGTCTCTCATGAACCAGGCCGGCTTGGCCTGCGCCCGATCGATTCGGGAGTTTTTTCCGGATCCAGGAACCGCCACGATCTTCTGTGGCCGGGGCAATAACGGGGGAGATGCGCTCGTCGTGGCGGGCTGGCTGAGGAGGTGGGGGTGGCGCCTCCGCCTCCGCTTCTCTCATCCCCGGGAGGACATGTCGGAACTGGGGAGGAAGAAGGCGGCCGAGTTGCAGACCATCTCGACCGCCGGTGATGCAGAGAGTGAGTTGCCCCCGCACATCCTCGTCGACGGTCTGCTCGGCATCGGGGCGAAAGGACCCCTGCGCGGCTCCGTCGGGGAACTCGCCGCCGCATGCAATCGGGAGCGTCTTCGCCTCGGAGCCCGGACCTTTGCCATCGACATCCCCTCGGGAGTCGATGGCGACTCCGGCGAGGTCTACGAGGGCGCCATCGTCGCCGATCACACCCTGACGATCTGCGCCCCGAAACGGGGACTCATTGCCGATCGCGCGGTGAACCACGTGGGGCGGCTCCACGAGATCCCGCTGCCCGAGTTGTCCCGGGACGGGTTCGACTCATCGCTTCGGGTGATCTTTCCCTCGAATCTTCGCGAACGGCTGCCGCGGCGTCCCTTCGACACGCACAAGGGGCAGGCGGGGCGGGTGACCCTGCTGGCTGGCTCCTCGGGTCTGACCGGCGCTCCCGTGCTGACGGCGCTGGGCGCCCTGCATGGCGGGGCCGGCCTGGTCACCCTGTTCGTCCCCGAATCCGTCTACCCCGTGGTCGCCTGCCAGACGCCGGCCGAAGTCATGGTCCGGCCCTATCGGGGCGTCGGCGATCTCGAATCGGTGGAGAGCGATGTCCTCGCCGCCGGTCCGGGCATGGGCGCGGATGTAGGCGAAGATCTCCTCGAACTCGTCGCCGGGGCCGGCACACCCATGGTGCTCGATGCCGACCTGCTCAACGCCCTGGCCCGATCGCCGGATTTCCTGAAGCGTCTGCCGCCGGGGCGTCGCCTCCTCACACCGCATCCGGGGGAACTGGTCCGGCTCGCCGGAGAGACCGAGGGAGACCGGATCGAAACGACCCGGCGTCTCGCCACGGAATGGGGCGTCACCCTGCTGCACAAGGGGGCCCGTTCGGTCATCGCGACTCCGGATCGACCGGTGGAGATCAATTCGACAGGACATCCCGGCATGGCCACGGGAGGGTTGGGCGATGTGCTCACCGGTCTCTGTGCCGCCTGGGTCGGACAAGGGCTTCCACTCCACGATGCGGCCTGCGCGGGCAGTTGGCTGCTCGGTCGGGCCGCCGAGTTGTGCGGGAGCACGGTCACTGCCTCCGAGGTGGCTCGTCACCTCGGCCTGGCCCTCGATGGCCTTGCATTCGACGCCAGCATGCGGTAGGGAGCTTGGCGATGGAAGGCTATCCGTTCGACCCGAGCAAAACCTGGTCCCGGCCGCCGTGGCAGCTTTCCGGGGAAACGCCGCCTCGATCGGTGCGAGGGGAACCGAGCGGCGGATGGGTGGAGAGGAAGTTAAACATACCAAAATATCATTATTCCTTACGGATTTTTGGTGGAAATTCTTCCATCGTCCCCTTTACTTGCCCTTCAGATTTACCATGGAAAAGCGGCTCAGACAGATAGTCGACTGCCTGCTGGACTCCTATCACGAGATTGGCGGGATCAACCGGATCGATTGCGGGAATCTGCCCTCGAACCGGAGGGTGCGGGCGGTGTGTGACGATTTGCTTCAGCTGCTCTTCCCCGGTTATCACGACGAGGATCCGGTCCCGGCGGAAGATGTGGAGGCCCTCTCCGGCTATCGGCTGGCCAAGATCATCAAGACGCTGCGCGCGGAGATCGCGAAGACTCTGCGGTTCCGGAGCGGCAACGACACCGCTTCGGGAGCGGAGGAGCACCTCGACGAGGCCAAGGATCTCGCTTGCCGGTTTCTCGAAGCGCTCCCGGACATCCGCCGGGTGCTCCGGACCGACGTGGAGGCGGCCTACGAGGGCGACCCGGCCGCTCCGAACTTCGAGGAGATCATTCTCGCCTACCCCTGCATTACCGCCATCTCGATCCAGCGCTGTGCCCACGCGCTCTTTCGGCTTGAGGTGCCGCTGATTCCGCGGATCATGACGGAGTATGCCCACAGCCTGACCGGGATCGACATTCACCCCGGGGCATCCATTGGCACGCATTTTTTCATCGACCACGGAACCGGGGTGGTCATCGGAGAGACCTGCGTCATCGGGAACCGGGTCAAGCTCTACCATATGGTCACGCTGGGGGCGCGGAATTTCCCCAAGGATGCGGACGGCAACATCATCAAGGGGATCAAGCGGCATCCCGACGTGGAGGATAACGTGGTGATCTATCCCAACTCGACGGTGCTGGGTGGGCAGACCGTGCTGGGCCGCGGCTCGACCATCGGGGCGAACGTCTTTCTCCGGCAGAGCGTCCCCCCCGGTTCCTTCGTCAGTGCGAAGGGGGAGGAACTCATCATTCTGGACAAGGCCACGGGGCAGCGGATCGAGAACAGCGAAGCCCAGATCGAAGAAACCGAGTGACCCCCATGGCTGAATCATCCTCCAAGAGAACGGTGTTGGTCCGCGTCGGCTACGACGAGGAGCTGACGAGGCGTGCCGCGCGGACGCTTCTGGAACTCGAATTGCCGCGGGTCGCGGAAAAAGTCGCGGTGATCTGGAACAAGCGTCTCCGCACCACGGCGGGGCGAGCCTACTCGAGCCTGGCGAAAATCGAGATGAATCCCCGCCTCCAGTTGCTGCCGGAGGAAAAGCGGGACCAGGAAATCAACCAGACTTTTCTCCACGAGTTGGCCCATGTGGTGGCCTACTCCCGGCATCCCGACGCGCGGATCCAGCCACACGGGCCGGAGTGGAAACAGGCCTGTGCCGATCTCGGCATTCCCGGCGAGGAGAGGTGTCACGACCTGAACCTGGGCCGAAGCGCGATGCGGAGGAAGCACTACGCCTATGTCTGTCCGGCGTGCGATGAGGTCATCTACCGGGTCCGGCGAATGACCCGGGTGGTGGCATGCTATCACTGCTGCCGGGCGCACAACCGGGGCAAGTTCGACAGCCGTTTCCGGTTGATCGAGAAACGGCTGGTCTGAACGCCGAGCACCGGTCGGAGGGGGATCACTCGTTCTGTTTCGGCACCTTCAAGCTCGGGGCCTTTTTTGCCGGCAGGGCGATTTTCTTCACCGGGGGGGCCGAAGGAGGCTGGGCTCCGCCCGGTGCCGGTGGTGCCACGGGACGAGGAACGGGTGGTTGCCCCCCCGCCGGTGGAGACGCGAGCTTCTTGACCGGTGGAGAGAGTTTTTTCACCTGGGGCGAAGGGGGTCCGCCGGGCTGAGGCCGAACGGCCCCCAGATTGACCGTGGTGCTTCCTGCCTCGGCCGGCTGCGCCAGGGTGGGAGCGGGGTTCGATGGAGCCGGGGGTCGCGGGGCCTGGGGCGGTTGTCCCCCCGGGGCGACTTTCTTCGCGAGGGGTGGAGCCAGCTTCTTCACCGTGGGGGTGCCGGGAGCAGCGACCGCGGCGACCGGGGGTTCCTCGGTGGAGGAGGCGGCCGCCTTGATTTCTGCGATGATGGCGCCAGGGTTCAAGCCCTCGGACTCGGCGAAAACGAAATAGGCGGGAACCGTTTCACCGATCAGGAGCCGATCGCGATCACGCAACGCGTGGCCACTTTCTCCGATGCGCACGCCGTTTACCCTGGTCCCGTT
>CAZLUZ010000074.1:0-22683 GCA_964562825.1 uncultured Akkermansia sp. | reverse complement strand
GGATTTTCACTTAGAAACTTTCCGATTTTGTTAGATTCACGCTGAAGCAGTACACTACCGCGAGGAGGAGAACATTTGTATTCGTGTGGGCGATGAGGGAGCAGGGTTTGATGTGAACCGCGTGTTCCACGAGACGGGGAAAACCAAATCCTGCGGTCTGAAGAGCATCGAAGAAAAAATCACCTACCTTGATGGTAGGGTTACCGTGGACTCCAGGCGGGGGGGAGGTTGTCGTGTTACGATTACGTTGCCAAACCACGTGGCAACGGCCAGGGAGCCAGCGGCCCCTGTCATCGGGGAAGGAATCTTCGGAACAGTGCCTGAGAACAACCCGGAGGCCTGGGCGCCACAAAGCGCATGCGGGAAAATGGCAGTGAGCATCCTGCTGGTGGATGATCATAAGTTGGTGCGCGAGTCTCTCGCTCTGGCGCTTTCTCAACAGGAAGAATTCGAGGTGATCGGGCAAGCTGCGTCCGTTTCCGAAGCGATTGAACTGGCGGAAACCTTGAGGCCTGACGTCATCCTGATGGACGTCAAGATGCCGGTCAGTGACGGAATTTTTGCCGCCGCCGCCATTCGATTCAGGGTGCCAGAGACGGTCATCATTGAGCTGACCATGCATTCCGATTCGGATACCACCAAAAGGATGCGCGATGCCGGGGCCGTAGAGGTGTTGTCGAAGTCTGATTCGACGGACAGTCTATACGCGGTGATCCGGCAACATACCCGAGGGTAGGCATCCCCTGTAACCTCCCTACAGGCCGGGTTCGACTGCCCATTTCACGGCATTCATTGAGCCCATCCACCGGAAAAGCTCGGGCAGGCCTGAGCATGCCAAAGACCGGCAAGGCAGGAGAAAGATGTGCGATCGCCGGGCATCTTGCTCCTTAGATGAGGGTGGCGGAGCGCAATGGTCGACCGCCGGGGATGGGAAAAACGGGGAGCACCTCCCTTCAGGTGCTTGCGGGAAGCACTGGCTCCTCTCTACTACGCAGTCAGGACATTCCCGCATCGATCGGGCTTTCTCCGAGAACGGAATCGACAAATCGTCGCCCGACCACTTCTCTGTCAAATAGGGTTTCGGCTTTGGCCCTACCCGATCGCCCCAGCTCCCTCCGGAGTGGCGCGTCCCCGGCCAGCCTGCAGATGGCGGATACCCACTCCTCATGGGTCGCTACCTTGATGCTGTTGGTCGGATCGAGAATGTCAGCGGTTGCACCGACGATGTTCCCGATCACCGGCACCCCACAGCCCAGATACTGGATGGACTTCATCGGTGATTTCCCCCGAGCCGACTCGTCGTCGGCGAGGGGAAGAAGCCCGATGTCCAGGCTTTGCCCAAAGATGTGTTCGGTGCCCCTTGCGAAGGGGGTGTAGGCAAAGGGAAAATCCAATTCGGGGCGGGTGCCCGAGTAGATCGCGTAGCGTAGGTTGGGCACGAGCTCGAGTGCCTTTTTCAGGGCCGGGGCGATGGCTTTGAGATAGGGAAAACTTACCGGAGTTCCCGCCCAACCGACCACCACTTCGGAGCCGCGGTTCTCCGATTCGGCGGGAGGATGCCATAGCGACAGGTCCAAGGACATCGGGATGACGGACACGTCGCGGGTGTGGGGACGGATGTGGTCGGCGAGATAGGAGTTTGCCACGATGACCCGGTCGCTGGCCCGGCACCACCATTTGAGGCGATTCTCGATGAGGCGCAACTTGAAGGGGTGATAGGCCTTGTCGGGGCGGGCCCACACCGCATCATCGAAATCGAGAACCAGCCGTCGGCACCTCGAGGCGATGAGACGACCGAGGGTCGTGTTGGCGAGGCATTTCTGGTTGATGACCACGTCGGCCGCGCTGGCATGACGAATTGTCTGCAGCGAGATCTCTTTTTTGACGATGTAGGAGAGAACCGCGTTGCGGGATTGAAAGAGGGGCTCGTATTGGGCGATGCGATAGATCGTGCTGGCAGCGCGTTCCGGTGAACCAAAGGCTAGCACGAGGACTTTTTTCCTGGTTGGGGTGTCGTTCATGGAATCGACCGGTCGGCGCCATGGGATCACGTAAGGCCGGCGGAATCAAATGCAAAAAAAATTCCGAGAAGGGGGGCGTGGAGCCCGAGGGAAAATCCCGTCGATCGTGCTTGAGGTTTGGGGCTATGCCAACGTATTTTCCCGCCATGTCACCATTGCAGAGGCTCAGGTATCGGATCTTCCGGGAGGCCCACTTCTCCGGGGCTCTGGCATCGTTGCGCGACCTGGAGGGCCAGCACCCGAGTGCGGAAGAACGGCTGCGGGTTCCTTTCGATTATCGCGGCAAAGGCTTTTTCAAGTCGATCAAGCCGATGCAGAGTCTCGACGAGATCTCGCGGCTCTACGAGCGGGTTCGGGCGCTCGCGCCGAAACGGGTTCTGGAGATCGGCACCTGTCACGGTGGCACCCTGTATCTCTGGTGCCAGGCCGCGGCGGACGACGCGCACCTCATCAGTGTCGATCTGCCCCAGGGCCAGTATGGCGGAGGTTATGAGCCGGAGAGGATTCCCCTGTACGAGCGGTTTTCCCGGCCCGGCCAGAAACTCGATCTGATCCGGGGCGATTCGCACTCGGCCGAAACGGTGGATCAGGTGAGGCAGTCGCTCGGGGGAGGGGAACTCGATTTCCTGTTCATCGACGGCGATCATCGCTATGCCGGGGTGAAGCAGGATTTCGAGAACTACAGTGGATTGGTTCGCTCGGGCGGGTTGATCGCGCTTCACGACATCTGTGTGCGGCCGTCGCAGCCCACCATAGAGGTCCACACTCTGTGGAAAGAATTGAAAGCCCGTGAGTCGACCGAGGAGTTGATTGAGAGGGACCCGAATCTGCGGCAGATTGGCATCGGGCTCGTGACGAAAAAATAGATCTCGGCGTCCCCTCCCGGAATGAGTGTGCTTGGAGAAATTCGAAAGGCTATGGAGTGGGCTTCCTCTGGCGACGTGAGAGAAGCGCGCCGAAGAGCCATGCCGTTGAGCTTCTGGCAGACCCTGCGCCGGATTCGGGAATTCTCCCAACCCGAGACCGTTTTGGATGTCGGGGCGAACGAGGGAGAATTCTCCCGTTGGGCCCTCGATCTATTCCCCGGCGCTCAGGTTCATGCCTTCGAACCCCTGCCGCCGCTGAGGGAACAATTGACCGAGCTGGAGAACCGGCATGATCGGATGCATTTTCACGCGGTGGCTCTGGGCGATGTCCCGGGAACGGCGAAGATGCATCTCAACGAGTACATGCCCTCGAGCAGTCTTCTGCCGATGACCGATCTCCACAGGGAAAGGTGGCCGAAGACCGCGGGAACCACGGAGATCGAGGTGGAGGTCAGGACCATCGACGATTTCTGCGCAGAAGGACGTTTCTCCGGTCCGATGCTGCTGAAGCTGGATGTGCAGGGCTTTGAATTGAAGATTCTGCAGGGAGCCAGAAAGACCTTGCCGCTGGTCGATTTCATCGTCGCGGAGACACTTTTCGAGCCCCTCTACGAAGGGCAGCCCGATTTCTCTGCGGTGCTCGGATTTCTTTCGGAACAGGGGTTTCAATTCATGGAGTTTGCCGACGAAAGACGGATGGGAGCAATGGGAGAACTGGTTTATGCCGATGCCGTCTACCGGCGGAAAGCGTTGACTGGACGGGCTGCCTGAAGATCCGCGATGCCACCCCCGAGGGACAAAGAACCCACGATCCGGGGGGCGAACTTGCGGACGGATTCGAAGCCTCTACTCCTGAGCGATGTCGGTGAGCAACATGCTGATGTAGGGGAAGAGTTGCTTCTTCCGGCTGACCACCCCGTTCAAGGTGAAGAGGAAAAAATCGTCGGTGGGGTAGGTGAAACGCTCTCGAATCTTGAGAGGCCCCTCGACCAGAAGCATGCTGTTGTTCCGCGTGATATCGGTCACCATCAGGCAGGCGAAGTCGATCTGCAGCTCGCGAATCAGATCACGGAGGGCGGACTGAAGCTCTTCCCGGGCCGGCCAGAAATAGCTCAGGTCCACTTCCTCCACCTGCGAGATGCTCAAATGGTAGCCTTTTTCGGTGAAATCCTTGCGGTCGGAGAGGATCGCCTTGCGCGCATCGTCGAGGCGGAGGATGGAGCCCACGGCGAAGAAATCGTCGGTGAACTGGTTGACGTCGATCTCCGCGATCTCGGCGGCCCACGACAGGATACGTTCGTCCTCCGGCGTTGCCGTGGGTGAGGTCAGGTTGAGCGTGTCCGAGATGATCCCGGCACAGATCATGACGGCGATGGCTTTCTCGGGAACGAGATCGTGATTCTGGAAAGACCGACCCACGATGGTGCAGGTGGAGCCGACCGGTTTGTTGATGAACTGAACCGGTTCCCGGGTCACGAGGTTGCCGCTGAGCCGGTGGTGATCGATCACCTCCACGACATCGGATTCGTCGGCGCCGGGGATGGCCTGGGAGAATTCGTTGTGGTCGACGAGAACCAGCCGGGGGCGCTCGGGATTGACCAGATCGGTGCGCGAGAAAACCCCGATGAGGCGTTTCGTCGAGGGGTCGCACACGGGAAAAAGTGTCTGCCCAGGCATGCCCTTGATCTTTTCCTTGATCTTGTTCACCGTCGCGTCCGGAGAGAACCAGAGGTAGCCCTGGGAGGTCGCGTGGTGGATGGGGCGAGCCCCGCGAATGAGCTGGGTGGTGGAGGCGGTGTCCTTGCCGGTGACCAGGATCGCCGTCCCGGCCGCCCGCGCCGCGGCGATGATGGCGTCGGAGGGGCGAAAATCGCTGGTGATGACAAGGCAGCGCACCCCCGCCTCCACCGCGATCAGTTGCACTCCGACCCGGTCGCCCGTGATGATGAGTAGCCGGTCCGCGGGCAGGTCCGCAATGCGGTCCCGCATTACGGGTTCGCTGGATCCCGCCACCATCATGAGAAAATCGGTCTCCGTCCTCGATTCGTCAGTGAGGTTGAGGGCGTCGGCATCGATCACCTCCCGAATCTTTTCGGTGGTCGTGGTCACCTGGCGGGCCGGTTCGCCGTTGTCCAGCGGCGGGATGAGCAGGCTGAGCAGATCGAGGAGCGAGAGCATGCCGATGAGGATCCCGTTTTCGTCCGTGACCGGAACGCTGCGGTGGCCGTGTTTCGTCATGCGGGCGTAGGCGGAGATGACGGTGTCATCCGGTGAAGCCCTGACCACGTTCCGCTGGCAGAAATCCGCCGCCCGCGGGTAGATATTGGACATGAGCCGGGGGGCGGGCAGGGCCGCCTGCTGCAGGACCCACTCCGTGCGGCTGTTCGGGGTGCCGCAACAGGCGGCGCGGGCCGTGGGGTAGCGGGTGCGTTTCAGCAGATCCGCGTAGGCGATCGCGGAACAGATCGCGTCGGTATCCGGATTGCGGTGCCCGATGACCCAGACCGGTTTTTCCACCGATTGCGATTCCCCTGGTATGCTCGTCTTCAAATTGATCGGTCCCCCCTTTCGTGCGGGACCGGTAGGCAAGTTGCGAAATCCCTCACTGAGATACGCCGGTTAAGGAGTAGGAATACCTCGTCTTCGGGAACAGAAAAACGACGTAGTCGCGCCTCTCGTCATGATTAAGGGAGATCAGAAACCCATCCCCGGGGGGAGTCCGAGACCGGCCGTCAATTTGCTCATCTCCTCCTGGGACATCGCCTTGCCTTTTTCGACGGCCTGCTTCACGCCGCTGAGAACGAGGTCTTCCAGCATTTCCACATCCTCGGGATCGACCACGGCCGGGTCGATCTTGATTCCAACGATCTCGCCGGCGCCATTGCCCGTGACGGTGACTTTGCCCCCTCCGACCCCGATTTCGAACTCTTTTTCCGCGAGCTCAGCCTGCATCTTCTGCATGTCCTGCTGCATTTTCTGAGCCTGCTTCATCATCTTTGCGATATTCATGGCGCTAGTAAAAAGTTGGATTGGCTACTTGTCTTGAAAAAGGGGAGGCGTCAACCTCACTTTTTGATCTTGGCTTCGAACACCTCCACCGCCTCGCTGATCATGGGGTCGTTGTGAAAATCGTCGGGGCCGCTCTCTGCCGACGCCGCGGGACCGCTTTCCGGAGCTTCCTCGGGCGGCTCGGCTGCGGGAGGAGGGACCGGCTCGGGCGTGGCGTCCGGGGGGGAGACTTCCTCAGCATGGGGCAGGATCTCGGGCAGATCGTCGCGAACCTCCGTCTTCAGCCTGGTGGGTCTGCCGGCCGCCGCGGAGAGGGCCTCATTGATCACGTCTTCGTGCCGGAGCAGGGACTCCTGGTAGAGACGATGAGCCCGGGAAAACCCGAGTCTCACTTCGTCCTTGTCGTGCCCGAGGAAATGGGTCGCCTCGAGCCACGCCTCGAGGAGGGGACGCTCCGCGACGAGGCTCGCCCTGGCGGATTCCCAGACACGGGATGCCTCCGACGACGGGGCGCCGGCGGACGCGCCGGGTTTCGGGGTCGGGGCAGGACTCGGCGGATTCGTGGAACCAGCGGCCCTGGCAGTGGGGGGAGTCGGTTGGGTCACGGACAAAGCCGGGGTGGCTCCCTGTTCGGCGGCCTGCCCGAGGAGAGAGATCACGTCGTCCAGGGAGGCTTCGCGCAGGCTCTGGATCGCCTTGATCGCGGCGATCTCCAGGTGGAGTTTCTTATTCGAAGCCCACCTCAGTTTTCCGTCCGTCTCCGCGAGTTGGTCAATCAGGGCCAGGAGCCGTGGGGTGTCGACGGAGGCTGCGTGTCGGGAGAGGTGCTCCCGGATCTCCGGGGAAACCTCGCCCGCCTCCGATTTGGGATCGACCTGGCGCACGAGCAGGTTGCGGAAGTAGCCGATCAGGTCGCCGAGCAGCCGGGCGAGGTCTTTGCCTGCATCGGCGTGCTCGTGGATCCGGGTCAAGGCGGCGGCATTGTCGCCCGAGACGATGGCATCGGCGAGGCCGGCGATGGCCTCCTGGGAATGGAATCCGAAGATGTCGAGCACGTCGGCCTCCTCGATCCGGGTCCCACAGAAAGCGACCATCTGATCGAGCATGGATTGGGCGTCGCGCATCCCGCCGTCGGCTCCCTTGGCGATGGCGAATGCCGCGGCCTCGGTGATTTCGACGGACTCCAGCCCGGCGATGTGCTGGATGTGCTCCGCGATGATGCCCGTGGGTATGCGGCGCAGGTCGAAACGCTGGCAACGGCTCACGATGGTGGGCAGGATCTTCTGCGCCTCGGTGGTGGCGAAGATGAATTTGACGTGAGCGGGAGGCTCTTCGAGCGTCTTGAGCAAGGCGTTGAAGGCGGCCGTGCTGAGCATGTGGACCTCGTCGATGTAGTAGATCCGGAACTTGCCCGACGTCGGGGCGAACATCACGTTCTCGCGGAGTTCTCGGACCTGTTCCACCCCGTTGTTCGAGGCGCCGTCGATCTCCAGAACGTCGAGGCTGTTGCCTTCCGCGATTTCCCGGCACACCGGATCCTCGGGATCGAAATCGATCCGCGGTCCGCCCGGGCAATTGAGGGCCTTGGCGAGGATACGGGCGGTGGAGGTCTTTCCCGTGCCCCGGGGACCCACGAACAGGTAGGCGTGAGCCAGCCGGTTCTGTTCGATGGCGTTTTTCAGGGTTCGGACGACGTGATCCTGTCCGAGGACGTCTGCGAACGTTTTGGGCCGGTATTTTCGGGCGAAAACCTGATATCCTTCACTCACCCCGACATTCTAGAAAAGATTCGGGAAAGGGAAAACGGGAATTGCGTCCAATTTTGCCGGAGCCGGCTCCGCGGCGGGAAAAGGCGAATCTTTTTCGTTGCGAAGTGATTCCACCGGCTCCTAAGATTGCCCCGCCGCATCGCGTTGATGTGGCCCCCCCCCGAGATGACCCGTCGCAGCGTTCTCCTCGTCCTCTCCGTGCTTCCGGCGTTCGCCAGCGGCTCTCCGACGGATCTCGGCATCGTGGAGCGGTGGCTGTCCACCAACGCGGACACCCGCTCCCTCCGCATCGACTTCGTGCAATCCCGTTCGCTGCGAGCGATCAAGAATCCCCTGGCCCAGCCGGGCACTCTCTGGCTGGACTACGAATCGCAGAATTTTCGCTGGCAGATCGGGGACCCGGCGAGAACCATCGTGGTCAGCCGAGGTGACCAGATCGCCATCATGCGGACGCTGCTGAAGAAGGTCGAGTACCGCGATACCGGCAGCGGCTCCTCGACCAATGCGGGAGGGCTCTCCAGCCTCGCCAACGGTTTTCCCCGAAATCTGGAGGAATTCCAGCGCCGCTACCAGATTCTCGATATCGCGGCGAAGGGCAACTCGTTCGAGATCATCACTCGACCGTTGGGACCGGAAGGGGAGGGCGTTCATCAGTTCGGCTTCGTCATCGATCGCGACCGCTTCCTCCTCAAGGGCCTGGTCATCGACCTCACCGATGGGTCCACGATCACCACGACCTTCAAGCGGATCGCGCACAACGCGCCCATCGATGACGACCTGTTTACCCCCGATCTGAGCGACTATCGGGAGACCCGGTTTCGGGAGTAGATTCCGAGGTTTCGCCGAGGAGACGTCGGTTTTTCCAAAGGTAGTTGACGCCCGAAAGGGTAGTGAGGACGAGAGCCGACCAGAGCAGCAGGTTTCCCAGGATTTTCGGTCCGACCCGGGATTCCTCCAACAGGGGTTCGAGGAAGGGCAGCAGCGAGGGCGCCTCCCGCGCAGCGAGACAGAGGAGGAAGAAGGAGATGGCCGCGATCTGGATAGCCGTCTTGTATTTTCCCACGTTTTCCGCGGCGAGGACGATCCCGCGGGCTCCGGCCACGAGTCGGAGACCGGTGACGAGGAACTCCCGCGCCAGAATCACCACCACAATCCAGGCGGGAACCAGCGAGGTGGGAATGAGCATGACGAATCCGGCTGTCATGAGGACCTTGTCGGCCAGCGGGTCCATCAGTTTGCCGAAGGAGGTGATGAGGTTGTGCTTCCTGGCGATGTAGCCGTCGAGAAAATCCGTGAACGCGGCCAGGGCAAAGATGAAAAGGGAGATACCGTGGGAATAGGGGAACACGATGCTCATGGTCCCCAGAAAAAGAAAGGTGAGGACGAGACGAAGCAAGGTCAGCGAGTTCGGCAGATTCATCGATGCGCAAGCGGGGGCGGAGCCTCTGACTGCTGCCGTGGCATCCTAGCTTGCCGCCGGGGAATCTCAAGCTCCCGTGTCGGGTTGTTTGCGAAAGTCGAGTTGGTCTATCGTCCCCCTGTTGCTACGTTGCCACGATGAACCTCAGCCCGGAGAAACTCGAAGAGCTGATCGTCCGGATCGAGGGCATGATCGGGGAGATGAGAGAGCTGGAGCAGCGTGTCTCCTTCCGCTCCCACGTCGACCGAACCTGTCACACCAGCGCGGGAAATCTGCTCCACTATCTCGCCCTGCGCCGGCACGATCTGCGCGGCCTGCAGAACGACCTCGCCGAACTCGGTCTCTCTTCTCTGGGGCGATGCGAGTCCTGGGCCATGGGAAATGTGCACGCGGTGCTCCGCTGTCTGCGGGCATTGCGCGGCGACGATCCTACCCCGGGTGACGGCTCTTCCGGGGGGTCCGATTTTCTGAGCTTTGCCGACGGCTACCGGCTGATCCGGGAGAACGCGGAACGCCTCCTCGGCGCAGCGCCGCCCAGCGGAGTGAGAATCATGGTCACCATGCCCGAGAACGCGGCGGAAGATCCGGCGGTGGTGCAGAACCTGATCGATGCCGGAATGGACGTGATGAGGATCAACTGCGCCCACGATGGCGAAGCCACCTGGTCCGGTATGATCGAGAACATGAGGCGCGTCTGCAGCGAGATGGGGCGTCCTCCCTGCGTGATCTACATGGACCTGGCGGGACCGAATCCCCGGACGGTCTACGACGAGGAGAACCTGGGGGAGTGTCGGCTCATGCCGGGCGACCGCTTCATTCTCGCCCGGACGGGTGATGCGGGCCAGCCCCCTGGTTCTCTCGGGGAGGAGGAATCGCGGCTGCCCCTGTTCTCCTGCACCCATCCCGAAATTCTTGAAGATCTCCGGGTCGGGGAGCGGCTCCTCATCAACGACGGCAAGATCAGCTCCGTGGTTCGCGATCTGGGCGAGGGATATGCCGTGCTCGAGGTCAATCGTTCCGGGCCGCGAGGCAAGCGGCTCCGCTCCGAGAAGGGGATGAATCTGCCCGACACCGATCTGGCGCTCCCCTCCCTGACCGACCGGGACCTCGAGGTGTTGCCTTTCGTGGTGGAGAACGCCGACGTGATCGGCTACAGCTTCGTCAGGAGTCCGGAGGACGTGGCGCGGCTGCGCACGGAATTGGATCGCCTCGACGCTGGGGACATCGGGATCGTGCTCAAGATCGAGACGGTGTCGGCGTTTCGCGAACTCCCTCGTCTCCTCCTGCAGGCGATGTCGGCCCGGCGGGTGGGAGTGATGATCGCTCGCGGCGACATGATGGTGGAGTGCGGGGTGGAGCGGCTCGCGGAGATCCAGGAGGAGATTCTCTGGTTTTGTGAGGCGGCTCACGTACCGGCCATCTGGGCGACCGAGGTCCTGAGCAGCATGGTGAAGAAGGGGATGCCGGGACGCGGCGAGATCAGCGATGCGGCGATGTCGGCGCGGTCGGAATGCGTCATGTTGAACAAGGGACCGCACATCGTCGACGGCGTGCGATCCCTGCGCGACATCCTCCAGCGGATGGAGGCGCACCAGCGGAAAAAGAGGTATCTGTTTCGGCCCCTGTCGGTTTCGGAGGCATTCTACGAGTCTCTCGAGGCGGAGTGAACCCGGTCGATCGCTCCTTCGCCAAAAAGTGCGGCGAGACCGTCATGCCTCGAAGAGGGGGGCCTTCCAGATCGGGACAGTCTGCTTGATCCGGGTGAGGTATTCACGGATCAGACCGAAGGCCTCGGCGCTATGGGGCGTCTGCACCCGGATCAGGATCGAGGCTTCGCCGGCCGGGACCAAACCGATCCGGTGAAACACGAAGGCCCGGTGGGCGGGGAACTCGAGGCCCAGCGCGGCACCGATTCTCTCCAGCTCCGACCGGGCCATCGGATCATAACAGGTATACCGGATCGCCGAGATGGGGCGCCCCTCCTCGAGCCGGCGAACCACCCCGTGAAAGCGGAGATCGGCTCCATGAGCGTCCGATCCGGGCAGATTCTTTTCCACTTCCGGGACCCGCATCTCCCCCAGGGAACAGCTGAAATGATCGCTTGCCATGGATAAACACTTAACCTTTGGTCCCCCAGCGAAAAGAGAAAGCGATGAGCAAGAGCGATTTTGGACTGATTGGCCTGGCCGTGATGGGTCAGAATCTGGTGCTGAACGTGGAGAGCAGGGGCTTCCAGGTTTCGGTGTACAACCGCACCACCCAGACGATGAAGGATTTCGTCTCGGCTCATCCGGACAAGAAACTCGTCGGCACCGAGTCCATTCAGGAGTTCGTCGGCAGCCTGGAGAGGCCCCGCAAGATCATGATCATGGTCAAGTCCACTGCGGGCACCGACCACAACGATCGCGATGCGGTGGATGCGGTCATCGAAACGCTGCTGCCTTTCGTGGAGGAAGGCGACCTGCTCATCGATGGGGGCAACACCTACTACATCCACTCCGAGCGCAGGGCCCGGGATTTGGGTGAGAAGGGCATCCTTTTCATCGGGACGGGAGTCTCCGGCGGCGAAGAGGGCGCGCTCAAGGGGCCCTCCATCATGCCGGGAGGACCACGGGCCAGTTGGGAGGTCATCCAGCCCGTCTTCGAGGCGATCGCGGCCAAGGTCGACGGCGATCCCTGCGTGACCCACATCGGCGAGGGCGGTGCCGGGCACTACGTCAAGATGGTGCACAACGGGATCGAATATGGCGACATGCAGCTCATCTGCGAGGCCTACCAGATTTTCAAGGCGGCGGGCTTCTCCAACCAGGAAATGGCCGATGTGTTCGCGGAGTGGAACACCGGCGACCTGGAGAGTTACCTCATCCAGATCACTTCCAAGATCTTCGAGCAGATCGATCCGGAGACAGGCGACTCGATCATCGACGTCATCCTCGACCGGGCCGGCCAGAAGGGCACGGGACGGTGGACCATCCTCAATTCGGTGGAAAACGGAATCGTCATCTCCACGATCAACGCCGCGGTCGAGGCCAGGGTGCTGTCCTCGAAGAAAGACGAGCGGGTCGCCGCGGCGGACCAGTTCGCGCGCCCCGAGGTGACCATTGATCTGCCCCGGGAGGAACTCGTCTACAAGGTGCGAGACGCCCTCTACGCCTCCAAGATCGTCAGTTACGCCCAGGGGATGGATCTCATCAAGACGATCGGGGAGAAACACGACTGGGGGCTCGACCTGGGGTCGATCGCCCGAATCTGGCGGGGCGGCTGCATCATCCGGGCCCGTTTCCTCAACCGGATCACCGAGGCTTACGAGAGGGATGCGGCGCTCACCAACCTGATGTTGGATCCCTTCTTCAAGGAAGTCCTCGACAAGACCCAGCCGAGCTGGCGCGAAGTCATCTCGTTGGCAGTGACCAACGCCATCCCGGTGCCGGCCTTCACCGCTTCGCTGGGCTATTTCGATTCCTACCGGTCCGCCCGGCTGCCCGCCAATCTGCTCCAGGCGCAGCGCGACTTTTTCGGAGCCCACACCTACGAGCGGGTCGACCGGCCGCGCGGAGAGATGTTCCACACCGACTGGCCCGACGTGATCGAGTAGGGGCACCGGCGTTGCGGCTGGAGCGGGGGGAGCTTTCCCTTGCCGCCTGCCGCCCGCTCTCTACCTTCGGTCCATGCCGAAGAATCCGAAAAAGCGTCTCTTCCTTCTCGACGGAATGGCCCTGGTTTACCGGGCCCATTTCGCCCTGATCAGGAATCCCATCTTCACCTCGGGTGGGATGAACACTTCGGCGCTTTTCGGTTTCACCAACACGCTCCTCGAGCTGATCGAGAAACAGAAACCGACCCATATCGCCGTCGTCTTCGACACGGCGGAACCCACGGTGCGTCACGAGATCTTCCCGGCGTACAAGGCCACCCGGGACGAGATGCCCGAAGATCTGGACCGCCAGCTCCCCCACCTGAAGAGGATCGTCGAGGCCTTCAACATTCCGGTGATCGAGTGTCCCGGATGGGAGGCCGACGACGTCATCGGGACCCTGGCGAAACGGGCCGAGGAGGCAGGGGGATTCGAGACCTTCATGGTCACACCGGACAAGGATTTCGCACAACTGGTCAGCGAATCCTCCGTGATCTACAAGCCGGGGCGGCAGGGGAGCGATGCCGAGATTCTCGATTTGGAGAAGATCCGGGAGAACTGGCAGGTGGAGACCCCCGCCCAGGTCATCGACGTGCTCGGCTTGTGGGGCGATACCTCGGACAACATTCCCGGAGTGCCCGGCATCGGGGAGAAGACGGCAAAAAAACTCGTCGCGCAGTATGGCAGCGTGGAAGGCCTGCTCGAGAACGTTCACGAACTGAAGGGAAAACAGAGGGAACGGGTGGAGGAGAATCGGGAGCAGGCCCTCCTTTCCAAGCGACTCGTCACCATCCTTCTGGATGCGCCGGTCGAGGTGGGTTTTGGCGATTTGACCATCAACGAGCCCGATGAGGAGAAGCTGCGCCAGCTCTGCATCGAGTTCGAGTTCAACGCCATCGGCAGACGGCTGTTCGGTGCCGATTTCAAGGCCGGACGCGGTGGCGCCGCCGCCGGGAGCACCGAGGTGAAGCTGAAGACGATCCGGGACGTGAAGAAAAAATACCGGCTCATCCGAAGCGGCGAGGCGGCGGCGCGTGCCAAGCAACTCGAGGCGCTGGCCCGTGCCGGATCCTTCTGCTTCGACCTGGAGACGGATTCCCTGGACGAAAAGGTGGCGCGGATCATCGGCTTCGCTTTTTCCACGAAAGCGGACGAGGGAATTTATCTGGAAGTGCCCGCGGACGAATCGGAGGCGGGGGAGATTATCGGAGAGGTGGCGGGACTGCTGGCCCGGGAAGGAATCGAAAAGATCGGGCACAACCTGAAGTTCGACATCGGCGTGCTCGCCTGGCACGGCATCCGGATCGGAGGTCCCCTTTTCGACACCATGCTGGCCCACACCGTGATCGAGCCCGACCAGCGGCATCGGCTGGACTATCTCGCGGAGCGATTCCTGCACTACACTCCGATTCCCTACGAGGCCGTCTTCGGGAAGAAAGAGGACGCCGGCGGCCAGATGAACCTTTTCGACGAGGTGGAGATGACCGGCGCCGGCCGCCCCGATCTGGAAAAAGTGGCCGAATACGCCGCCGAGGATGCCGATCTGACGGGGCAACTCGCCGAACTTTTCCGGGGTCAGCTCGAGGCGATCAACCAGAAGCGGGTGTTGCTGGAGATCGAGTGTCCGCTCGTGCCGGTCATCGTGGCGATGGAGCGGGAGGGGATCCGCGTCGACACGGACATCCTGGCGGAGACCGGGAGACTGCTCGACCAGCGGATCGCCGAGTTGGAGCAAGCGGTTCACGAGGCGGCAGGGATTCCTTTCAACCTGAATTCGACCAAGCAGGTGGGGGAGATTTTCTTCGAGAAGCTGAAGCTGGTGGACAAACCCAAGAAGACCAAGACAGGCAAATACAAGACCGACGAGCAGACCCTGAGCGCCCTCGCTCCCGAACACGAGGTGGTGGGCAAGCTGCTCGATTATCGCGAGGCGGCCAAGCTGAAAAGCACCTATGTCGATGCGCTGCCCGAGTCGATCTTTCCGGGCACCGGCAGAATTCACACCAACTTTCACCAGCTGCTCACCGCCACGGGGAGGCTCGCGTCGGACAAACCGAACCTGCAGAACATTCCCATCCGGTCGGAGCAGGGGCGGGAGATTCGCAAAGCCTTCGTGCCGCGCGACGCGGATCATCTGCTGCTTTCGGCCGACTATTCCCAGATCGAATTGCGCGTCATGGCGTCTCTCTGCCGGGACGAGGCCATGATCGAGGCTTTTCGCAACGGGCTCGACATTCACCAGGCCACGGCGGCCCGCGTCTTCGGAGTGAAGCTGGAGGACGTGTTGCCCGAGATGAGGCGCACCGCCAAGATGGTGAATTTCGGCATCATCTATGGCATCTCGGCCTTCGGCCTGGCCCAGCGGCTGGGCGGAGAGATCTCGCGCACGGAGGCGGGCGAGATCATCGACGAATACCTCAGGCAATACCCCGGAGTGAAGGAGTTCCAGGAGCGAGTCATCGCGGAAGCCAGAGAGCGAGGCTATGTGGAGACGGTGACGGGTCGTCGGCGTTATCTCCGCGACATCAAATCGAGGAACTGGACGGTCCGATCACAGGCCGAGCGGACCGCGATCAACACCCCGATCCAGGGCACCGCGGCCGATATGATCAAGATCGCCATGATCCGGGTGCACCATCTGCTCGAGGAGGGGGGCTACCGGACACGGATGTTGCTTCAGGTCCACGACGAGCTGGTCTTCGACCTGCACCGCGACGAGGAGGAGACCGTGGTTCCCGAGATCGTGGCGGCGATGCGCGATGCGCTGACCCTGGAGGTGCCCGTCGTGGTGGAGACGGGAGTGGGAGAGAACTGGCTGGATGCACACTGAGTTCGGCAAATCGAGCAGCTGCGGCAGCGGGCCGCGGTCACCACGGGGCTTGAAATCTCGAATTTGAGAATTTTTCTCAAAACTAATATTTAATGTTGCGTGAATAAAAATTTGTGCTAAAACGGATGATGTGAGCGCGTTGGCGGGGCGAAGACGACAGCAACTTGAAATCAAAATTTTTTTTCGTTTGGCGTCTTTCGGCGGCCTGGCTCATGCAATCCGGGAGGATCGATTGAAACACAAATTCACCATGACGACAGACGAAACCAGAGATCGGAGAACGGGGGCCGGAGAGAGACCGGGTATCCCCGAAAGGTCTGAGGGAGAGGATTCCTCTCTCCAATCGAACAGCGCCCCGAAAGCTCGGGAGCCACAGAATAGCAGCGGAAACGGGTCGGGAGATTCGCCGGAATTGACGCGGCGGGCCAAAAAGAGTCTGGCCGAACTGTTGCTCGCCTCGCACTTTCCCTTTCTCCTCGAACTGCATCGAGTGTTGCGCCAGAGGGGCATTTCCTACACGCACTATTCGCTGCTGGGCTGTATCCAGCGGCAGCCTCTAATCATGAGGGAGATCGCGGCGAGATTGGACATCACCGTGGCTGGAGCCACTGGGGTGGTGGACAGTCTCGAGGAGCGCCAACTGGTCGCCCGGCGGCAGTGTCGCAGCGATCGGAGGAGAACGATTGTGGCTATTACCCCCGAGGGAACGGCAGTGATCGACGAGATTCGCGAGGCGACCCAGGGATTGGTGGCCAAGGCGTTGATCGACGAGGTTCGCGAGGCGACCCGGGAATTGGTGGCCAAGGCGTTGATGGCCGAGGCGAGTGGTCAGGACGAGGAGTTTTCCGACATCTGCCAGATTCTAAAGCAACTGGTCAGGGACGAAATGCACCTCGACTAGTCGCGACCGCGCCAGCGTGACCTTCTCGCGCGATTTCACCTGGCTCCGTGTCGTGGATGAGGGCTCGCTGCCGAGGTCCATCGGGATGAATATAGCCCGGGGCACCTGCGTGCGCCCGGCCTGTCGTTCCACGGTGTCACATAGCCAGGGGCCGGGCAGACGGTTTGGGTGAGATTTCCGGTCCGGGCTCTGACCGACGGGAGAGAGATGAAACTATTTCACGCCTCTGACATTCATCTGGGTAGGCGCCGCCTCGAGGGGCGGTTGCCCGATAGCGATCTGGCGGAGGCTTTCGATCATATCGCGGGAAAGGCAATCGTGGAGAAAGCGGACGTCTTTCTGCTGGCCGGTGACCTCTTCGACCGTCCCCAGGTCGAGCCCACCCATCTGCGTCAGGCCGAGGAAGTTCTCGCCCGCCTGCGGGAGGCGGGCATCCCCGTGTTGGCGATCGAGGGAAATCACGACAAGGCCTTCATGCATTCGCAGGCTCCCACCTGGGTTCGTTATCTCGCGGACGAGGATCTGCTCATCCTGCTGAAGCCCGCCTTCGACTCCGGGGGAGCCGTGCCGGAGAGGTGGGACCCCGCGACCCGTGCGGGGGCCTGGATCGACATCGGTGGAATCCGCTTTACCGGGGCCGGATACCTCGGGGCCGCGACCCCGAACAAGGTGCGCCAGATCCTGAGCAGACTCGAGGGCGAACAGCCCCACGTGCTGCTGCTTCACGCCGGCCCCGATTATTTTGTGGGAGAGGGAGGCGGATTCTCCAGAGCCGACCTCGAAGCCCTCGAGGATAGGGTGTGTTACCTCGCGCTCGGCCACATCCACCGTCCCATGCTTTATCGGGGCTGGGCCTGCAACCCCGGTTCTCCGGAAAACTGCAATCTTCGGGAGGCCGGCTACGATCTGGATGAAAAAGGAGACGTCACCGCACGGGGGTATGCCGTGGTGGAAATCGATCCGAATTATCCCGTAGCTCCCCGGTCGCTCGAAATCCGAACGAATCCGAGACGCCCCTGCCAGCGACTGGAACTGGATTGCACCTCGTTCGGCAACAAGAGGGGGCTGGGGCAGGAGATGCTGATCGCGGCTGCCGTCAGGAGGATCCGGGAATGCGCTCCCCCGGCGGAGACGGTGGTGGATCTGCACCTCAGGGGAAACCTCAATCTGAAGCGGTTCGCCCTCGACACGGGCGTGGCGGCCGGAGAGATCGCCGAGCAGGCGAGGGTGTTCGCGGTCGCCGTAAACACGGTCGCCCTAAATATCACGGCGGGCGAGGGGGTGACGGTCGGCGGCGAGGACTTGCCGCTCTCCCGGGACGAGTTGGAGCGCGCTGCGATCCGGAGCCTCGTCGAGGGGGAAGAAATCTGGGGCATCGGCGACGATCATAGTGGTCTGGTCGACTTTCTCCACGATCTGAAAGAGGCGGTGCGATGCAAGGTCGGGGCCGAAGAACTGGCGGCGCGCCTTCTCTCGACTCCCCTCGTCACGCGGATGGTCGAGGGTGAGCCGACGGCGGGGGAGCCGATGGAGGCCATGGTCGGAGAAGACGAAGAGCCGTCTCCGGAGGAGATGGAAAAAACCTGGGTCCCGCTCCTATGATCATCCGCACCCTGCGTCTGAAAAATATCAAATCCTACGGGGAAGGGCCCGACGGCAAGGGGGTGACGGTCACTTTCGAGCCGGGAGTGAACCGGATCGCGGGCAGGAACGGTCACGGCAAGACGACCCTGATCGAGAGCCTGGGCTACGCCCTTTTCCTGGCCGAACCCCAGTTCGAGGACAACTTTCGCACCGGGACCTATCTCCTCAGGCACGGCAGCAGCGAGGGCGAGATCGACGTCACCTTCGAGCACCGGGGCGAGATCTACCGGATCGAGAGGGGGGTGGGAGCGGGGAGCCGGCGAAGAACGAAGGTGATTCAACCGGGCGACGGCAGCATTTGTGCCGAGGGCGATGCCGAGGTGGAGCGGTTTCTCGCGGCTCTGTTCGGTTTGGGGGAACCCGGGCGATTGAGCGATCTGTTCTCCAAACTGATTGGCGTGCGCCAGGGGCGTCTGACCTGGCCGTTCGATTCCAAGGCGACCGCGTCGAAGAATTTCTTCGAGCCGCTGCTCGAGGTAGAGATCTTCCGGCGCTGTTTCGACGAACTGAAGCCGGCTCTGGATCGAATCAAAGACCTGGAACACAAGGAGGAAGTCGAGTTGGCGGGAGTCTCGGCAAAAATCCAGGATCGGGATAACAGCCCGGCGCTGGTTGCGGAGATCCGGGCCCGGCAAGCCAAGTGCCAAGCGGAATGTGAGAAGCTGGGGGCTGCTCGGGAGAAGGCGCGGGAGAAAAGGGCGCGGCTTGAGGAGATCGAGACCGAGCTTCGGAAGCTGGCACAGCGGAGAGATCGAGCGAAGCATGCGGCGGACAGCGCGTTGCAACTTCGCAATGTGGAGGCGCAGCGGGTGGCGGAAGCGGAGCGGGCATCGCGTGAGGTCGCGGAGAACGCCGTAGATCACCGGGCTTACCTGGCCTGTGAAGCATCGCTGCAAGAGATGCGGAAACGGCAGCGAGTCCAGTCCGAGTTGGAGCAAGCCAGGGCTCGCGAAGAGCAACAGCAGACCCGTCTCGAGGGGGCAGCGCAGGGCGCCGAGGATCAGGCCGCAGGCTTGGCCGGGCAGAGGAAGCTCAAGGAAGACGTCCTGTCCCGTGCCAGCAGCGAGCTGGAGTCGGTCGAGCGATCCCTTGCCGAGTCGGAGGAGGACTTTCACCGGGCGAAGGCATTGGCCGAAGGGCTGAGCCTCGACCGGGAGGAACTGCGGACCTTCATGGGTTGGTTGCCCAAATTCCTGACGGAACGAACCGAACAATGCGAGAAAATCCGGAGCCTCGCCGCGGCACTGGATGCCTGGGACGAGTCGGCTCTGGCCGAGGCTCGAAAGAAGGAGAGTGAAGCTCGGGAGCGGCAGCGATCCCGATCCGACGAGGTGGCCAGGGCTCGCGAACGCCGGGACTCCCTGGGCAGACAGCTGGAGCAGATCGGCGGTGGAGTCTGTCCCTTTCTCCGGGAGGAATGCCGGCAGTTCGACCCGGGCAAGGTGAAGGGTGACGTCGCCGCGACGGAGCAACGGATCGAGGAACTGAAGGCTGAGGAGGCCCAGGCCAGACGTACTCTCGAAGAGGCCAGGGATCGGTTGGAGCACCTCGCCGGGCTCGGGCAGCAGCACTCCGCCCGGAGACAGGCTCTGGCCGAGGAGATCCACACCTACAAGGCGCGTCTGCAGGGACTCGCGACCGACTCCCTGACCGAAGCGGCGGCGCGGTCGCAGGCGGCCACGGTCAGCGAATTCGGGCCTCCGCCCGTTCTGCCGCGCGCGACCTTTGGCGATATGGATGGACTTCTCGCCTTTCACGGAGAACTGGAGAGGAGTTGCGGGGAGCTGCGCGTCTGGTGGAAGTCCCACGATGACGAGATCGGAAGACGACTCGAGGAGATCGGGGAGCGGAAGTCGCGAAGGCAAGCCGACGAACAGACCCGGCGCAACCTGCGGGAGCAGGTCGAGGTGCTCCGGGAAGAGATCACCCGGCTGTCCGGGGATGAAGAGAAAAAGAGGCTTGCCGCCGCCAAAGCCCGGGCCGAGGCGCAGCTGGCGGCCGACCGAATCGCCGAGATCGGTCAGCGGCTTGACGGCTTTTCCGGACTGCGGGAAAAGATCGCCGGAGAGGAAGTCCGGCTCGGTCGGCACCGGTCTGGCTACGAGAAATACCTGGGGGCCAAACCGCACGCCGACCAATTGGGGGATCGCCGTGGCATTCTCGACGCCAAGACCAAGGCGGAGGCAGCGTGTCGGGCCGAGATGGAAGAGGCGCAAAGGCGATACGCTGAGGAGGCAGAGCGCTTCGATCCGGAGCAACTGGCGGCGGCGAAACGAGAATGCGAGGAGCAGGATGCGGCCGTGGCCACTCGCCGCGAGGAACTGCGCCACATCGAGGCTGAGCTGAATCGGGAGGAAAAGCGGTTGGAGGAATGGCAGCAGGCTCGGCGCGAGAGAACCCGCATCGAGTCCGAGCTGGCCAGACTCCGCGCTTCCCTGAAGTTGGGGAGCCTGGCGCGCACCATCCTGAAAAACGCGGCTCCGGCGGTGGCGCGGCATCTCTGCTCGCGCATCGCGACGCGGGCGCAGCGCATCTACAATCGGATCAGCCGGGAACCGGTCGAGATCGATTGGTCATCCGATAATTTCCGCATCCTGATCACCCCGGGAGAACGTCGTTTCGCCATGCTGTCGGGAGGCGAACAGACCAAACTGGCCCTGGCGATGACCCTGGCGTTGATCCAGGACTTCAGCGATCTGCGCTTTTGCATCTTCGACGAGCCGACCTACGCGATCGACGCCGAGAGCAGGTCGCTGCTGGCCGACGCCATTCTGGAGGCCCAGGATGCCGCGGGGCTCGAACAGATGCTGCTCGTGTCCCACGACGAAGCCTTCGAGGGAAAAATCGAAAACACCCTGCTGGTGAGGAAGACGCCGATCGAGGGGAGCCATATCGCAGCAGCGCCTTAGAGGGGAAAAGGTTTTCCCGCCGGCCTCAGCCGATTCTCTCGAGCAGTTGGCGAAAATGCCACACGATCCGGTCGCGGGCTCCGGCGAGCCGGTGATCGTCGTTGACGAGGTGCAGGTGGGGGCGCTGTCCCGACGCGTCGATGGCTCCCTCGGCGAATCGCAGGGCATTCCGCCAGGGGACCACGTCGTCCTGCCAGGCGTGAATGATCTCCACCGGGCCACCCGGGTGAGGAAAATCCTGGACCGCATAGCCCGCGAGGTAGAGGGCGGGCGCGAGGAGCAGCATACCCGCCACGGATCTTTCCGGGGCGATCTCGCCCGCGGCCACCAGGGAGACATAGGCGCCCATGCTCGAACCGACCAAAAGAAAGGGGCCCGATTTCGGCCCGATCAGGTCGAGGAGGAGCTTGACCCGATCTTCGGGAGACGCGATGCCCCGGTAATCGGGAACGATGGTCTCGTGGCCTTGCTCCTCGGCGATGCCGCGGAGGGTGACGATCTTTCCACTTTCGGGGCTCGATTCCTTTCCGTGGCTGAGAACGACAATCATGACTGGGCCGATTTTCTGGTGTTTTTTGCGCTCTTCGGTTTCGGCCCATCCACCATTTCGAAATGGCGGGGCAACCCGGCCTGATCCACACGGAGATGGGCGAGCAGGTAATTCTTCATGGCTCGACGCACCTGCAGGGTGAGTTCGCCGTCGTTCGGGATGCCGTAGTCCAACTCGATGGCGCGGCGGGCCTGGGCGGAGAGCTTGCGGTGGGGTTTCAGTCTGATTGTTTCCATTGTCCCCCAATCCTCGTCGGGCGGAAGGTCTCCGACAGACAGGGGGCGCGGCCACTTGATCCGTTTCATCCGGCTGATGACAAAGTCCCGGTAGTCTCCGTTCTCGGCGCACCAGGCGCGCGCATGCCAGCGATAGCCGTCGTGGCCGAAGGCGTGAGGTGCGATGACGCGCCAGCCGGCCTTGCCGCTGGTGACCGAGAGGTAATCCACCTCGACCTCGTGATTGGCGAGGGCCGCGATGGAAAGACCCCGCGCGATCTCCGGGGACGCTTTGCGATCGGGGAGTCCGACCCCGGCAACGGCGTCGCCGTCGCCGATCTGCCCGGGGAAGATCCGGATTCCTCCGCTGAAAAAGGCCGCCAGCCCCTCCTCGAAGACGGGTTCCGTCAGGACCCATCGGCCCCCGGGGGCGGCCTCGTAGCGTTTCCGGCTGGTGTGGTAGAGCATCGATCCCGGGTTCATTTCCAGATACCTCTGCAGATCCCCGGAGGCCTGGGCCGCGGAAATGCCGTAGAGTTCCATGAGATCGCGCCGTCCCACCCAGCCCCGCCACCAGAGAGCCCGCTCCACCGTTCGCAACCGCTCTCGCGATGCCCAATGATCTGCGTTGGTTGGATTACCCATGATTCTGAATCTCCTGGTGGTTTCCGGCCCACCCGGCGGCCGCCGCGAACCGGTTCCCCATTCTTGAGCCGTGAAACCTGGGAGGAGGCAGCCTTCGGACCCAGCGAACACAAAACAGGGGCGGTTGTCCAACCCCGAGTTCCTGTCGCCTCGATCCGTCTTTCGCGCATCCCAATTAACGCGCTTCCGTAGACGTGTCAAATTCTTCACTGTTTGAACAAACACCAACAACACGGCCGTGTCGCCCCATTTTATTCCATCGTGTTTTTA
>CAZLUZ010000073.1:0-22724 GCA_964562825.1 uncultured Akkermansia sp. | reverse complement strand
TTCTCGCCGTGAGCAACATCGAAAAACAGACGCTGAAGGGAGACTTCAATATCCGCGAACCCGATCCCTACCGCTGCCACCGGCTGCCCGTTTCCTCGGCCGATCTCATGATCCTTCCGGGGGTCGGCTTCGGTCGCGACACGGGCAACCGTCTGGGCCGGGGCAAGGGCCACTACGATCGATACCTGAGCCAGTTCGAGCAGTTGGAATGGCGTCCCCTGCTCGTCGGGGTCTGCTTTTCCGCCCAGCTCTGCGAGGTCCCGGTCGAAGAACACGATCTCCCCGTGGACCGCGTCATCACCGAGACGGAATGACCCGGGCGGCCCGTAACTTGCTGTAGGTTGGACGGCTGGCGTTCGTCCAAACATCAATCCATTCTCTCATGAAAGCATCACCGGTTCTGAACCCGTCCCCGCGGGAGGGGATGCTGGCCCTCCTCGCTGCGCTCGCTTTTCTCCTGCTTCCTCTGACAACCACCGCGGAGTCTTCCCGGCCGGGGATCACCCCCACCGAACTCGAGGCACTGGAAGGGAGCATCCGCGACCTGACCCGTCGCGTCCTGCCCGCGACGGTCTCGCTGATTCCCTCGGAGCCCTCCCGAATGGCCGCCACGGGCAGCGGAGTGGTGGTCAGTCCCGACGGACTCATCCTCACCGCCGCCCATGTCATCGTGGGCATGGAGGAGGGAGTCACGGTCAAATTCCCCGATGGAAGCCGCGCCGAGGCGGCGGTGCTCGGCATGGATTACACCCGAGACGCGGGCATGGTCCGGATCGTCGACCCCGAAGGGCCCCTGCCCTACGTCGAGTTGGGCCAATCCCGCCCCCTCCAGGAGAATGCCTGGTGCGTGGCGCTGGGCCACGCCGGCGGCTTCCAGCACGACCGCACCCCCCCGGTTCGGCTGGGGCGCATCATCGAGAACGTCGAAGACAAATTCATCCGCACCGACAGTGCCCTGATCGCAGGCGACTCCGGGGGACCGCTTTTCGACGCGGCGGGACGTCTCATCGGCATCCACTCCAACATCGGCTACAGCCTCTCGCAGAACAATCACGTTCCCATCCACGCCTTCGTCGAAAACTGGTCCAGACTCTTTGCCGGCGAGAGGTTCGGCGGGGACGTGGAGGGGGCTCTGCTGGCGAACCCCGATCGTCCCATGATCGGTGCCATGCTCGCTGATTCGCCGGATGGAAGGGGCGTCATCGTCACCGAAGTTCAGGACGATTCTCCCGCCGAGAGAGCCGGACTCCGATCGGGGGACCGGATCGTGACCTTCGAGGGCCAACCGGTCGCCTCCAGTCGCTCGGTGGTCCTGGCGATTCGCGAGGGAAAACCGGGCCAGACCGTGGAGGCTGGCATCGTGTCGGGTCGGAAGAAAAAGACGGTATCAATCCGGCTGGCCAGCGCCCGCAAGCTCGGGGTCGACCTCCTTGAGCCAGGCCCCCTGCGCAATTCCGATCCCCCGCGCACCCCCGAGGACACCGCCCGCCTCCAGGAGGAGTTCGATTCCAAGATGCGCCAGTCGATCGAGACGGGACGCCTCCAACTCTCTGACCGGGACTATGAAAAATTCCGCGGGGCCGCGGATTTCAATCGCTTCCTCGAGCGCTTCAAGGAGGGGCTGACCTCGGCGGAACGCCGACGGCTGCTCGAAGTGGTGGACGGACCCGAGCCGGTCCGCCTCTCCACGCACGACCCCGATGAACCGGCCCAGGTGGGTGAACTCTTTATCCGGGAGGTACTCGATGCGTTTCGTCCCTCGGTCGCGGCCGCCTCCGAGGCGACGCATCCGGTTTTCCTGGGGGAGGAGTGGAAAATTTTCTGCACGGTGGTTCACGAGGATGGCTATGCTCTGGCAAAAGCGAGTGAGATCGTCGGAAGCGGAAAGGATCCGCTGCGGGTGTTGTTGCGGCGGGGGAAGGCGGTCCCGGCGCGCGTGCTGCGGGTCTACGAGAACTATGACCTCGCCCTCATCAAATTGAAGGCCTCCGGCCTGACTCCCGTAGTCTGGGCCGACGAATCCGTGGAGCCCGCGCTGGGCACCCTGATCAGTGCCGCGGGATCGGGTCCCCATCCGGTCGCGGTGGGACTGGTCAGCGTGAAAACGCGCACTCTCTCCCCTGCCCGCAAGGGATTTCTGGGCATCGGAACCGCTTCTGCCGCGGACGGGGTGCGGATCACACTCGTCCTCGACGATAGCAGTGCGAGCAGAGCCGGCCTTCGCGAGGGCGACGTGATAACGCGGATTTCCGGAACGGTCTGTGACACGCCGGAAAAACTGATCCGCGAGATCAGCGGCACGCCGCCCGGTGATTCGATCGAGATCCAGTTTCGGCGCGGCGACCGCGAGCGGACCATCGAGGTCGAGCTGGGCAGCCGCGAAGACTTAGATCGCTCCCAGGCGGACCCGGCGGGACGAATGAACCAGATGGGGACGGAACTGAGCAGCCGGCGCACCGGATTCGACCGCATTCTCCAGAGCGACCTCCCGATCCTCCCACAACACTGCGGAGGCCCCCTGGTCGATCTGAAGGGACGGGTCATTGGCATCAACGTGGCCCGGGCGGGACGCATCAAAACCTATGCGGTTCCGGCGGAAGAGGTGCAGAGGCTCATCCGCGACGATCTGCCCCGGACCTGACGGCGACCTGTCGAAAACACGACGGGCCGACCTTCCCCATATGCGGTCACCCCGGGCGCTCGATCCAGGGCTAAGGTTGGGACGATGACCGATTCCGACATGCTTTACGAATCAGGCGATGAGGCGATCTACACGCTGCGGACCAAGGCGCCTGGTCCCACCGGGCGACTGCCCTTCACCGCCGAGCAACTGCGCCGCGATCCGAGCGGACACCTCTTCGGATGGACCCAGAACGTCGGCATGGGCTGGCCCGCGGATCGCGTGACCGGAGGGGACTACGTCATCCTGAGCACGCAGGGGGGAATCCGCCGGGAGGACGGGACGCCCGTAGCGCTGGGCTACCATACCGGGCACTTCGAGGTCGGCCTGCTCATGGAGGAGGCGGCCCGGATGATCGCCGCGCAGGGAGGCGTTCCTTTCGCGGGATTCGTCTCCGATCCCTGCGACGGCCGAACCCAGGGCACCGACGGGATGATGGATTCCCTGCCCTACCGCAACGACGCCGCCATGGTGCTGCGCCGACTCATCCGATCGCATCCCACGCGGAAGGGCGTGCTCGGCGTCGCTACCTGCGACAAGGGGCTCCCCGCCATGATGATGGCTCTGGCCGCATCCCGCGATCTCCCCACCGTGCTCGCGCCCGGGGGCGTCACGCTGCTCAGTGAAGACACCGACGAGGACCTGGGCCGCATCCAGACGGTGGGTGCACGTTTTTCCCACGACGAGATCTCCCTGGATTACGCGGCCCACGCCGGCTGCCGGGCCTGTGGTTCGGCCGGGGGCGGCTGCCAGTTCCTCGGCACCGCCGCGACCAGCCAGGTGGTGGCCGAGGGCCTTGGACTGACCCTGCCGCACGCCGCCTTGTCTCCCTCGGGGACCGATATCTGGAAGGACATGGGCCGCCGCTCCGGGCTGGCACTCCTCTACCTGGAAAGCCGGGGCATCAAAACGCGGGATATCCTGACCGACGCCTCCGTGGAAAACGCCCTCGCCGTGCATGCCGCCTTCGGAGGCTCCACCAACCTGATCCTTCACCTGCCCGCCATCGCGCATCAGGCAGGACTGCGCCGGCCCGGAGTCGAGGACTGGCGCCGATGCAACGCTCGGATTCCCCGCATCGTCGACGCCCTGCCCAACGGGCCCCGTCATTTTGCCACGGTGCAGGTCTTTCTCGCGGGCGGTGTGCCTGAGGCCATGCTCCACCTCCGCAACGCGGGAATGCTCCACCTCGACGCTCTCACCGTGACCGGCCGCACCCTGGGCGAGAATCTGGAATGGTGGGAGCACTCCGAGCGCCGCACCCGACTGCGCGAAAAACTCATGCAGTTGGACGGTATCGACCCCGACATCGTCATCTTTTCGCCCGAGCGCGCCCGGGATCATGGACTGACCTCGACCGTGACTTTCCCGGGCGGCAACCTCGCTCCCGAAGGTTCTCTGATCAAGTCGACTGCGATCGATCCCCGCCGGATCGACGCGAATGGCATCTACCTCCACGAAGGACCCGCCCGGGTCTTCGTCTCGGAGCCGGATGCGATCGCCGCGGTCAAATCCCGGGGAGAAGACCGAATTCGGCCCGGCGATGTGATTGTCCTCATGGGCTACGGTCCGCTGGGATGCGGTATGCCGGAGACCGCTCAGCTCACCATCGCGCTGAAGCATCTGTCCTGGGGCAGCGAGGTGGCGCTCATCACCGACGGCCGCTTCTCCGGGGTGTCCACCGGCGCCTGCGTCGGGCACATCTCACCCGAGGCTGGGGCCGGCGGGCCCATCGGGAAGCTGCGCGACGGCGACCCCATTCGTATCCGCATCGATTGTCGCAACCTGACCGGCGCGGTGGACTACAGCGGCACCGAGGAAATCGACCTCCGCCCTCGCCACCCGAAGCTGGCTCCTCTCCCCGGAGTCCCGGACGACACCCGGCTGTGGGCCGCCCTGCAAAACGTCTGTGGCGGGCCCTGGGGCGGGTGCGTTTACGATGCCGATACCATCATCGCACGGCTCAGCGAATCCGGATCGTGACCGATCTGCCGTGAGCGTCGAGCCCCTCGACCCGGGCAAACTCCTCCACCAGTGGCGCCGACTTTGCCACCGCTTCTTGGTCTAGGCGCACGATGCTGGTGCGCCGCTGAAATTGGTCCACCGTCAACCCGGGGAACGATTTTCCCGCTCCCCCTGTGGGCAGTTCGTGACTCGGGCCCGCGAGGAAATCTCCCACCGCCACGGGAGAATAATTTCCCAGAAAGATCGCTCCCGCGGTCCTGACCTTGGGCAGCAGCTCCTCCTCGCGAGAGGAAATGAGAGTGAGGTGTTCCGGAGCATACCGGTTCACCAGATCGACTCCCTGCTCCAGGTTCTCCACGAGGGCGAGCCAGGCACCCCGGGCCAGGGAGGCTTGAAGCTGGTCCTGCCGAGTCAGGGTGGCGACCTGCGCGGCGATTTCGCGCTGCACCGCCTCCAGCAATTCCGGCGAATCGGTGATGAATCCCATCCCGCTGTCGCCACCGTGCTCCGCCTGGGCGAGCAGATCGGCCGCGATGAAAGCGGGCTCCCCCGACGCGTCGCTGAGCACGACGACCTCGCTGGGACCGGGCAACAGATCGACGGCTACAACACCGAAGAGTTGCCGCTTCGCCTCCACCACGTAGGAGTTCCCGGGCCCGAACACCTTGACCACCGGAGCGACCGTCTCCGTGCCCAGCGCCATGGCGGCCACGGCCTGGGCACCCCCGATCTTGTAGACCTCGGTGGCGCCGGCTTCCGCCAGGGCATAGAGGAGCGCGGGATTGACCCTGCCGTCCCGTCCCGGAGGCGTCGTCACCACGATCTCGGGACAACCCGCCGTGCGAGCCAGGCAGACGGTCATGTTGGCCGTTGACACGAGGGGAGCCGACCCACCGGGAACATAGAGCCCCACCCGATCGATGGGCTGAAAGACTTCCCCCACGTGAGCGCCCTGGGCGTTGGTCGAGGTCCAATTGCGCCGCAGACTCTGCTCGGCGAAACGGACCACGTTTTCCCTCGATGCAGCGATGGCCCCGCGTGTCGCCGGTCCGGTCGAGCGGCGTGCCTCCTCGAACTCATCGTCACCGACCCGCAATTCGGAGGCGCTGGCGAAATTGACCCCGTCGAAGCGCGATCCATACGCCAGAATCGCCGCGTCTCCCCGATCGCGAACCTGACCGATCACGTCGGCGACGACGGCGTCGACCCCGGCAGGCGGCGCGGCGCGCCGATCGAGGAGGGCACATTCATCGGAGAAGTTATCGTCGCTGTGGCGCAGGATTCGCATGATTCGTTTCACCCAACATCAACCCACAGGGTTTTCAAATAGTCGTCCCCGTGAAACTCGGGAGGCATCGGCCATTCCTCGACGTTTAAAACGCGCCGTCCCGCTTCGCGGATGCCGGCCAGGACCTGTTTGCGATACTCGCCGAGGCGGAGGCGGTGGGTGTTGGCGCAGCAGAGCATCCATCCCCCTCGGGACGTGATTTTCGCGGCCAAAGCGACCAGGTCCGCGTAATCCCGATCAGTGCGAAAGGTCCGGCCCCGGTGCCGGGAAAAGGTGGGGGGATCGAGAACGATCCCGCCGAAGTCTCTCCCCTGCCTGGCGAAGGTCGCCATCCACTCGAAAGCATCGCCCCGGCAACCGTGGTGATCTTCCCGATCCAACCCGTTCAAGGCGAAGTTCTCCCAACCCCAGTTCAGGTAGGGTTTCGACAGATCGAGGGTGGTCGTCACCGCTCCGGAGAGAGCCGCCATCACGGAAAAGGCGCCGGTGTAGGCAAAGGCGTTGAGCACCGTCTCCGCGCGACGCGCCCGTTGCCCGGTCTCCCGTCGATTGAGACGTTGATCGAGAAAGATCCCCGGCGAATAACCCGCCCCGAAGTCGACGAGAAATCGCGCTCCGTTCTCCATCACCTCGAACCGACCGGCCACCTCCTCTCCCCAAACCCGTTCCGGCGTGGTCGTGGCGGCCGCATCGCGACGTTTCCAGTAGAGAGATTTGGCGGTACTGCGGGCCAACTCCACCACCGACTCCGGGAGCGCCGCTCCCTTCGTCTGCACCAGCCAGTGCCCGTCGAAGGAGTCGATCCATATCCCGCTAGGCACATCGTGCCCGATCCGCCAGGCCGTGGTGTCGGGCGAGGGTGCTGGAGTCAGGGCAATCATCGAAAATACCGGCTTTCCGGTCGAGGCAGCGGCCCAGCAGGCCTCTCCGCCAGGTTGCGCCGGACTCAGCCGCCGATCGCGATCATGCGGCGGCCCGGCTGGTAGTTCTCCCGAAACTCGTGCTGCTCCGGCTTGCGCTCCACCACTTCGCGAAAGAACCCGCGCAGACCTTCGTCGGTCGTTCCCGGCCTGCGAAGCACTTCGCGCAGGTCGAACTCCAGATGGCTCCCCAGGCAGGGCCGCAATTTGCCCTCGCATGTCAGGCGCAGCTTGTTGCAGGTGTCGCAGAAATGCAGGTTGGTCATGGCACCGATAAAGCCGATCACCTGCCCGGTGGATTCGATCCGGAAATAGGCGGCGGGCCCGTTGGTGCGAAAATCAGGAAGCGGCACCAACTCCCCGTAGCGGAACTCGAGGAGCCGCTTCGCCTCCCCCACGGAGACAAAATTCTCCTCGTCGAGGACTTCGGACCGACTCACCGGCATGAGTTCGATAAAACGGATCAGGGCCGATCTCTCGCGGGCGAACTCGACCAGATCCCACAGTTCGTGCTCGTTGCGATGGCGCATCAGCACCGAATTGATCTTCACCTTACCGAAGCCCTGTGCCACCGCGCAATCGATTCCCTGGATGGCGAGATCGAGAAAATCGCGCCCCGTGGCCCGCCGGTAGGCCTCGCGGTCCAGGGTGTCGAGGGAGATGTTCACCGAACGAACGCCGCAGGATTTCAGGGCCGCCGCGACGGTATCGGCGGAGTCGGGATAGGCGCGCCGCGTCAACAAGGTGCCGTTGGTCGAGACGCCGACATCCTCGACGCCGGGAATTGCGGCCAGTTCGCGAATGAACCAGAGCGCATTCTTCCGCGTGAAGGGCTCGCCGCCGGTGACCCTGAATTTGCTGATCCCCAGTGAAGCTCCGACCCGGGCGACCCGGAGGATCTCCTCGTAACTCAGCACCTCCTGCCGGGGAAGCCACTCCTGATCCTCGCTGGGGAGGCAGTATCGGCAGCGCTCGTTGCACCGGTCGGTGATGGAAATCCGCAAATACTGGATGTGATGTCCGAAACGGTCTTCCATGATCGGCCGCAACTATAATCGCATTTCTCGCCACGCAAAACACGAAGGCCCACCACTAGGAAAGCGCGCCCGACCGGTTTTTCGATCGATAATCCGGGTGCTCCCGAGTAGAATCCGCGCGATGGCCCGATTCATCGTGGAAAACGTGACCAGCGCTCCATTCTCGACGCCGGACGGACCCGGGGTCGCGGAGTTGTCTTTCGAGGTCGGATCGGGCCGCTGCCTCGCCCTCGTCGGGGAATTCGGCAGCGGGAGGGAACGCCTCACCCGGGGACTGGTTCGGTTGGAGGAATTTTCCTCGGGCTCCGTGCGAATCGACGACACCGAGGTCCTCCGTCTGTCCCGGGGCAGGTTCCGCCGCATGCCCCGGGGTATCCAGGCCGTGTTTTCCGATTCCTTCGGTCAGTTGACCCGCTCTCTCACCCTCGACCGCATGTTTCGCGAAGTGCTCGCCGTGCAGGGACGGCCGGGACGGGAGGAGACTCACCAGCGCATCGAACAGGCCATGATTCGCGCGGGTCTCTCCGCTGCAGTGCGCTACATGAAGCCCGACCACCTCGATGCGATGGAGCGCCAGCGTGCCGCGCTGGCCCGGGCCTTGTTGCGAAATCCGGCGGTGCTCATCCTCCACGAGTTCACACTGGGACTCGACGCCGTGTCCCAGGCCGAACTGCTCAACCAGTTGCGCGATCTCATCGCTTCCTCGGATTTCGCTCTCCTCGTCGTCACGGGCCACCTCTCCGTGGCCTGCCATCTGGGCGATCGTCTGGGCGTGCTCCACCAGGGCCGCCTGGTCGAGATCGGCGATACGCCAGAGGTGATCGGCAACCCGACCCACGATTACACGCACCGCCTGCTCCAGTTGCATCACCACGCTGCAGCGGACAATTCCTGACCCGCCGGAGCCCCCAGTGCCCCGAGGCGTCAATTTCCCCATTCTCGCGGTTTCCCTGCGGGGAGAAACCGTTATCTTGCCTCCAGCCCCATGACCCCGCTGCTCCGCAAGTTCCTCGCCACGAACTGGCTGCTTTTCGCCAACATGGCCGCACTCGCCATCGTGGGGATCTTTGCCATCTACAGCGCCTGCTGGATGCGCGAGGATGAAGAACTGGCGGGCAAATGGCGAACCCAGGTCTATTTCGTTGTCGTCGGTTTCGGTGCCTTCTTCGCCGCCGCTCTCATCGACTACAAATGGATCCGGCGGATGGGACTCCCCTTCTACCTGCTCGGGCTGGTTTTGTTGGTGATAACCCACCAATTCGGCGTCGAGATCAACAATTCCAAAAGTTGGCTTCAGGTCGGCCCGGTGCGGCTCCAGACCTCACAGATCGCCATCGCCGGTGGCATCTGCGGCATGGGTGTCGTCCTCGCCTACATGCACCGGAAACATCCCATCCTGCGCAACCCTTTCATCCGTCTCTTTATCACTGCCACCCTCGCGGTGATCCCCTTCGGCATGGTCCTGCTCCAGGGAGACTTCGGCTCGGCCATCGTCTGGGTACCCGTCACCGGCGTCATGGTCCTTATCGGCAACATCCCCTTCCGCTACATCCTCGTCGTCCTCCTGGTCGGCGCCCTGGGCCTACCCTACGTCTACTATTTCGGGATGAAGGACTACCAGCAGAAGCGGATCTCGGTGCAGTACAAGATGCTCAAGGGCGAAAAGGTCGACACCCGCAACGAAGCTTACAACGCCCACCACAACCTGATGGCGATCGGAAGCGGGGGGTGGACCGGCAAGGGCTTCAAGAATCCGGAGACCATCAACAACAAGGGATTTATCACTCCGGAAACAGCAATCAATGACTTCGTCTTTGTCGTGTTCGCCGAGGAAAACGGGTTTCGGGGTTCCCTCCTCGTGCTGGCCGCGTTCATGCTGCTGCTCCTGCAGTGTCTCTTCGTGGCTTTCTACAGCCGCGACATGCTGGGCCGCCTCCTCGTCGTCGGTGTCGTGGGCCTGATCTTTGCCCACATCTTCCAGAACGTCGGGATGAGCGTTCTGCTCACTCCGATTACGGGTATCCCGCTGCCGCTGATCAGCTACGGGGGAACCTTCGCCGTGGTGGTGATGTTCCTCCTCGGACTCGTGCAAAGCGTGTGGATCCACCGCGTCGATTACGCGGAAAACACCCACCGCCCGACCATGGACATCCGGGGCCTGAGGTGAGCCGAGCGCGCCTGGCCCTCCCTACTCCTGACTCGACTGCAGCTCGGCAAAGGCCTTGGCCTTGCGCTGAATCTCCTCTGGCGAAGGCAGAGATTCGAGATCGAGTTCCGCGAGCACTTCCGGAGGAATCACGCCCGACTGCTGCAGTTTGGTCAGACAACGCTTTCGCTCGTGGAGAGCCTTATCCGGGCTCCGCTCCTTGGAAAAGCGCGACTTCGCTTTCTCGCTCCGGGTGCGCAGGCTGCTGTAAATATCTCCGCCCAGGAGGGAGGTGATATCCACCTTCATCTTTTCCCTCTCCAGATCGGAGGTGTTTACTTCGGCGCCATTGATCGGGCCGCCGGAGTATTTGGGGAACATGATGGCGACCTCCGGGCAGACCCGCGAACAGGCGGGGCAGTTGGTCTTGCAGTTGTCGTTGTTCTGGACCTGTATCTTCTTCTCTTCGTCCACCCCATAGACGTCGAAGAGGCAGAAACTGAGGCACTGCATGCAGTTGGTGCAGCGGTCGTAGTCGATGACAGGGAACCAGGGCTTCCAAGCCCCCTGCTGGCCCGGCGTGTTCAGCTCCTTCGATTCGGCATTCCGCCTCTCCTCCACCAGGGCGAGGATGGCCCCCGCGTCCATGCCCGCGATGTCCTCGACGCTCACCTCGGCGGCTGGAGGGGCCCCGGTACATTCGGGGGGATGGCCCCGAAAATCGCCCAGGACGAGCACCGGATATACTGTGGCGCCTTCCTCCCCCGAGGCGATCCCCTCGCTCGCAACCCGGGTGACCGCATAGCCCCGGTCCAGCAGAGACCGGGTAAGCTCCCGGCGATGAACCGGCTCGATCGGGGAAGCGCCGTTCCCTTCAAACAAAATCACCTGATAGGGGTAAATGGTGTTTTTCATCACTTCAGAATTTTTTCACAAATTTCCTCGGCGGATTCCTCCCGCATGTTGTGAACTTCGACCCGCTCCTCGGGAAAATCGATGCCGGCGCTGTGGAAAAGCCATTTCACCGCACGGCGATAACATGCCACCACGCGCACCGGTTCGTCGCCTTCGAGGAGATGCTGCAGCCGCGGATCCCGCCGCGCGGACATCTCGCAAAGATCGGCCACCGTCTCGAATGACCGACCCGATTCGCAGAGGCGATCGAGCACCTCGTTCTTGGTGCCCTCCGGAACGGTCTGGGCAAAGGCGCACCGGCAATACAATATTTTTTCTCTTCCCTCACTCACAACATCCTCTCCCGGCATCCGGTCATGCCACACAAGTCCATTTTTCCATGTTTTCAAACGGTGGATAGACGTTAGGGTGTTCGCAGTGCCGGTTTCCTCGATCAGTCTATCCGCGGTCGCCCGGCGGGTCATCGCGGTCGCGCTCGCTCTCCTCCTGGCCGCCGCTTATGGCCCGGTGTCCGGGGAGCCTCGCATCGTCGAATACACGGAGTTGCCCGAACGATTCGAGCAGGTCCAGGACACCCCCGGGGGCCTCTGGCAGGTGAGCGGCGACGGCGCCCTCACCTCGGGTTCGGCTCCCTACCTGCCCTCGGGCATGAAGCTTTTCGTCGATGGCGTGTCTTTTGCCCCGGATTCGGCCCGGCTTGTCGACGACTCCCCGGCGGGCGGGGTCATCGAGTTGACCCTCGCCGGCAAGGCCGGAGAAATCCCGGTGTCCCGCGATATCTGGCTCGACCGCGAACGGGGCGGGGTGCGGCTGGTCGACACGCTGAACAACCCCGGCAAGAAACCTTTGACGGTGCGCATCGAGTTGAAAACCGGCTTCCGTTTCCCCTGGCAGAACCTGGTGGGAACGAGCGGCCGACTGCTACCCAGCGCCTCCCCCGTTCTCCTCTCTCGGCGAGACAGGGGACTCGCCATCCGCTTTGCCGCGACCGATGGCCGCGAAGACACGGTCCTTCTGATGCGGGGCGGTGAGGCCTCCGCACTGCCCGCGATCTCGGCCTCGGCAAACGCGCGAGAACTCGTGCTCGCCTATGAGGTCGAACTTCCCGCGGGGGAACGAAGGTCCCTGCTTCATTGGGTCGTCCGCCGCAACCTCGGCGATTCCGGGGAACTCGCCGACCTCATGGAACGATTTTACTCCCGCCGCCTGCTCGTCGATGCCCGGGTGCCGGGCGACCTCGTGGAAACGGTCGTCAATTTCGCCTCCTCGGATTTCCCCGGTCAACAGGGGCCCCCGCCCGGGCTGCGCAACCTGGCACCCCTCAACGAGCAGACCGACCGGATCGGGGTCCACCGCCGGAGCCAGGATATCCTCTGGCTCAGTCCCCGCAACCAACTGATCGGGGAAGTCAGTCGAAACGCCCGTGTCGAAATCGAGGGAGAAAAGGTGGGCGTCGAGGCGATCGCCGCGATCCAGGGCGGCGGCGGAATGGGGCGAATTCCCCGCGTCTTCCTCCGCGATGGACGCGTCCAGGCCGGCAAAGTTCGCATGGAGGAGTTTTCCATGAAGATCGGAGCGGATTGGACCCTGCAGCGCTGGGAACCCGACCAACTGAACTTTCTGCTCTTCGCCTGGGACTCGTCCGATGGGATTCCTCCGAAGAAGGCGCGCTTCTTCATGGAGCTGCGCTCGGGCGACGTTCTCGCGGTGTCCGATTTCCCCGACGGTTTCTCCATCGAGACGGCCTGGGGAAGAAACCTGATTGCCGTTGATCGTCTGTCCGAAATCCGCTACACCTCGCGTCCCTGGCCCGAATACCGGATCCGCGAATCGAGCGGTTCGATCTACGGCGGTCTGGTGACAGGTGAAGCCCTCCGTTTCGTCGATCATGCCGGAGTCGCCGGTGCGGTTTCCCCCGATTCGCTCCTCCGCCTGTGGCGGGCTGGAACCCCGCCGGAGCCGGCGTCCCCCACGGAGTTTCGTTGGGCGGAGTGGGAGGATGTCCCGGAGACGTCGCTTCCCGAATCCGGTTTTCTCCTTTCGGGAAATGCCGTCATCGCCGGCACCTTCGATGGGGAAAAGCCCCTGGTTTTCCTCGAGAGTGGCTCGGTGATCGAGGTTGACCCGGCAAGCATCGTGGCGATGCGCCGACTCCCCAGTCGAACCGGAGGCGATTTCGAGGTGGAATGCTCCGGCGGCGATGTGATTCGCGGTCGATTGCGGGACAGCTTCGTCCAGCTGCGCTCCGATGATCGCCTCTGGCGAGTTCCCGGCGATCAACTCCTCGCTTATCGATTCGTGGAAAAGAGATCATGACCTGCCATCGTTCAGCGGCCGCCCTCGCCATTGCGACCGGTCTCCTCGCCGGTGCGCTCGCCCCCGTGAGCGCAGACGACCGGCTCGGCCCCTTTTCGTCTCCCATCGGGGCGCCACTGTCTCTTCCTGGCGAATCGCTCCTCCCCGCCGCAATCGGGGTGCGGACGGACCGCGCGGGTAACAGTTGGCGGGTGGAACCCGACGGCAGTCTGGGACGCATCGGGAGCAACTTGGTCAACAGCGGTCACACCCTGTCGGTGAACGGTCGGAAATTCGATGCCCTGCACCCGCGAATGACAGCCGACGCCTCGGAGTTCGTTTTCCATGGCCAACCCATACCCTCGCTTCCCGGTGTGGACGTCAGCCGGCGGGTTCGCTTCCTCGATGACCGCGGCGCCCTTCGCTACCTGGAGTTGTTTTTCAACGGTTCTTCCCGCGTCGTGACCCTCTACGTCGAGCTGGCCACCAGCTTTTCGGGAAACTACCAAGCCGCGGTTACCGACCTGGGCAGGCTCGATCCGATCCTGCTCGAACCCGGCGAGACCGGCGTTCTTGTGACGCCCGGCGCTTCCCAGACAAACCGAGCCTTTGCTTTCGTCCTCCGCGGGCCCGACGCCCCCGTCGAGCCGAGTCTTTCCTCCCAGAGCCGTTATGGGTTGAAGTTTCAGTTTCAAATCACCCTCCAACCGGGAGAGACGGGCATACTGGCTCACTCGGTGGTGCAGCTGCCCACACCGCGCGATTTCGATGCCAAATCTCTGGCCCGTGTCTTCGCCCCCGTTTCCCTCTCGGCCATCGCTTCCTCCATCCCCGAGAGCTTCGCTCCCCTGGTGGTGAATCGCTCGCCCGAATCTCTGGGCGCGCGGCTGCTTCGCACGGTGGACTCGCTGGGCGTTGTCCCGTCGGATCGCAGTGTCCTCACCTCGGGAGCCGGCACCCGCTTGTTCGGCGAGGTGGTCCCGCCGAAGAAGCTGTCGCTGGAGACGGAGTTCGGTCCCGTCGAGATTCCCTGGAACGAGGTGGCTGCCATCGCGGGCAGGGACGGAGGCAAACGCGAGAAGGGCGAGGTGTATCTCCGAGACGGCCAGATCCTGACCGGGAATCTCGGCGGAGCTTTGCGCTTTCGGGTTCTCGATGGCGAGGAACTGGAACTCGCACCGGAGCGCCTGGATCTCCTGGTGACGGGGCGACAGGAGAGCGATGCTCCCGCCCTTCCTGGCGCGATGATTCTAACCCGGGCGGGAGACCAGATTCTGGTGGGTCAGAACTCGGCGGTGACTCTGGCCGGATTGACTCCCTGGGGGCTTCTCGAGTTCGGAATTGCCGAGCTGGAAAGCCTGCTTCCCGCCGGCAATGGTCATCCCGGCCATGCGGTGGGGCTCTCCGACGGGACCGGCTGTCTCGTTTACCTTACCGGAGACGCCCTGCGGATCACCGCGACAGGCCTCGGCGAACTGACTCTGCCCGTGGCGGCGATCCGGGCGATTCAACCGCTCCGCCCTCCCCACCGCTCCCGGGACGCTTCGTCGGTTCGGATCAGTCTCCGGGGAGATCAGATCGTCTCCGGAACCGTCGAAGCGAAGGGATTCGAGCTCTCGGGGAACGGCAAGGAATTGTTTCTCGAGTATGCCCAGCTGCGGGTAATCGAGCGGGCGGGTTCCACCGCCCAGCCTTCGAGCCCGAACGGCCCCCTGGTCTTCTCTCTCCGGGATGGAAGCCAGATCGAGGGGTTTACCCGGACTGCCTTCTTTCCGTTGCGTGTTCGCGGCCGAGATTGGCGCATACCGATCGGAGACCTCGTCGAGGTCATTTTCCCCGACGAACCGCTGGACGAAGCGACCCGGGAACAGTTGGCCGCCTGGATCGGCCAACTGGGTGACGACGACTGGGCCGTGCGTGAAGAAGCGACCCGGGCGCTGGAGCGTTTCGGTCCGGGAATCGTTCCCGTGCTGGAACAGGGGCGGGCACGTTCGCCCGATCCCGAGGTGACGCGACGTCTCGAGCGGGTGCTGAATTCCTACCGGGATCGCGACCGATGAACCTTCCCGCTGGTCCGGAATCATTTCATCGCGCCGGCGAACGGATTCGAGTGCGACTCGCCTGGATCGCTCTCGCCGAGTGGATTCGCAAAACCCACGTCATCGCTGGAATCTCGGCGCTGGCTGCCGTTTTCGTGTTGCGCCGTCCGCTCGGATGGGATCACGGAGAGTGGCTGGTGATCGGCGCCATTCTCCTAATCTGGCTCGGCTGGGGCCTGCTGATCGCGATCGTGCGCACCCCCGATCCGCTCGGTGCCCTCGCCATCTTCGATCGTCGGAGCAGCGCGGGGGATCGGTTTTCCTCCGCCTTCGCTTTTCTCGGCGACGCGAAGCCGCTCAGCCCGGGTCAACAACTCCACGTCTCTCGGACCAGCGAAGAACTTCCCCGGGCTCTAAAGACGCTCCCGGCGATTCTGCCCCGGCCCGGACTGTCCCCTTGCTGGATCCTCCCGGCACTGGCCATGGCTCTCGCCTTCGCCCCTCTCGGAAGGAAGGCTCCTGGCCCCGGCGACTCCCCCCTCGCCGCCGAGATGATCGCTGCCGCCACCGACGAGGCCGGGGAACTCCGGAAGGCGGCCCAAAGGCTGGAAGGGCTGGAGGCTCTCTCCGAATCGGAACGGGCCGAACTCGAGCGCCTGGAACAGTCCATCGCCGCAGCCGCGGACGAGTTGAGCCAATCCGAGGGACAGACCGCCGGTGAAGTGCTCGATTCGCTCGAGCAGCGGGCGCGCGCCGCAGAACGTCTCGCGGAAAAGCTCGCCTCGGCGAGTTCGGCTTGGGCCTCCCGCGAATTGATCGGCGAACTCTCCCGCCATGCCGACACGGCCGATCTCGCCGTCGGCGTCCGTGACCGGGACGCCCGCATCGTGGCGGAGGAGGCCGACGCCCTCGCCGGTATTCTCGGCGGAGCAGACCTCATCGAGGAAACTCGCGAACGAATCACCCTGGCTCTGGAGCGGGCCATGGCCCGGGCCACGGATGAGGACCAGGGAAAGCCGGTGGGAGCAGAGCTCGGTCAGGCTGCCGAACACCTGGCTTCGCGCGAGCCCATCGCCGCGTCGGAGCACTTCCGCGAATTGGCCGACCATTTTCGGCGCACGGAGCAGCGCGACGAGGCCCGGGAACGAATCGAATCGATCGCCGCCCGTTTGCGCGAGAGCGGCAGCCGAATCGGCGGCAGCCGACTGGAGAGCCTGGAAACGATCGGGGAGCCTCCCTCGGCCCCAGGACCCGCCGGCGAATTGAAATCCGTGGATGCCACTCCCCTGGCGCTCCGCCTGCAGGACCTGACCGCTCCCCGGATTCCCCAGCCCGACGCGCCGGGACCGGAGTCTCTTCCCGTGCCCGGCACTCCGGATGCCGAGACTGGCCCCGCCAGTGGTGCCGGGCGTCGAGAGCAAGCGCTCTCGGCCCCGGTGCCGGGTCAGACGGCCAACGATGCCGATGGCGGAGGGCTCTCCATGCAGTTCTCCGCAACCGATACCTCGGAGCCCGGAGCGGCCAATGATTTGCTCAGCGCACCGATCCCGGGCGCTGCAGGGGCTCCGCCGCCCCCAGGCGCGACCCTGGGCGGGAACGACGCCGGTTCGACGACCGGAGGCAACAGTCCCGGCTTGGGCGGACAGAACGCTGGTTCGACGACCGCCAGTATCACCGAGGAGAAAAGCTCAGTCTCGGCAGCGAGCAGGGAATCTTCCGTCGTTGCGCGCATCTCGGGCGAGGGAGAGAGCGAGTGGCGCTCGGTGGAGGGAACCGCCCCCGGCGGGGAGCTGGCCAAACGCGCCCCACGAGACATTCTCCGCGATTTCATCGAGGTCGAGGAGGCTGCCCTGGACGAAAAAACGCTCCCCCTGACCCGCCGCGATCAGGTGCGCCGCTATTTTTCTGCGATCCGACGTCAGCTCGAGGCCGTGGAATCAGAGCCGTAGGTGAAGAGGTCGGCCACCCCGAAAGGCCCCTCTCCCGCCGGTGCCGCCGCATTCAGGGCGCGCGCGATCTTCCCCTGTATATTCGCCGTTACTCGGCGGCCTTTGCGGCTCTTCTGCACCTGTTTGTGGGTGAGCTGTTCGGTGCTGGAGGAAACGAGGTCGCGATTGGTGAGGCCGAGACGCTCCATCACCGCATCGAGCGGCTGCACTCCCTGGGCCCGTTCGTCGTCGCTTTCCACAGCTCCGAATTTACGATTGTTTTCCCCCTTCTTCCTGCTAATTCTTGCGCATGACCCGCATCCTCCTGACCACCACGAGTTACCAGGACACGCCGGGGCCCCATCACGCCCTTCTCGAATCGCAGAATTTTGACATCGAGCGCCGCCGGGGACCCCTGGACGAAAAAACCATGCTGGAACTGGCGGGCGAATTCGACGCCTTTCTCTGTGGCGACGACGCCATCACCTCCGCGGTGATCCAAAAATCGTTGCCCCGTCTCCGTGTGATCAGCAAATACGGAATCGGCCTGGATAAGATCGATCTATCCTTTGCTACGGAAAACCGCATTCCCGTGCTGAACACACCGGGGGTCAATCACACCACCGTAGCGGAACACACCTTCGGATTACTCCTCTGCATCGCGAAACGGCTTGTCGAAGTGGCTGGCGCCGCCCGAAACGGGGAGTGGAGGCGGATCACCGGCCACGAGATCATGGGCAAAACCATGGGCATCATCGGATTGGGCCGGATCGGCAAAGAGGTCGCCATCCGCGCCCGCGCCTTCGCCATGCCCGTGATCGCCTACGATCCCTATTGGGATGATGCCTTCGCCCGAGAGCATGCCGTGACCCGCTGCCCTTCGATGGAGGATGTTCTTTCCCAAGCCGATGTCGTCAGTCTGCACTGTTTTCTCGACGACAACACCCGTGGGATGATCAACGCCGACTCGATTTCCCGCATGAAGGAGGGCGCTGTGATCCTCAATTGCGCCCGGGGCGAACTGGTGGACACCCCATCGGTGGTCGAGGCGCTGCAGTCTGGGCGGCTCGGCGGCTACGGGGCCGATGTGCTGGATGTGGAACCTCCGCCCCCCGATCATTCCCTTCTCAGCGCACCAAATTGCGTCATCACCAGCCATATCGGTTCCCGAACCTTCGAGAGCGTGGAACGTCAGGCCATGCGGGCCACCCACAACCTGATCAACTTCCTGAACGGGGATCCCGACTACGTTCAGGCCAACGCTTTTTCGTGATGCTGAACCTTAGACCAACAGAGGAAACGGCCTTCGACTGCGTGTCGATGGGGGAAATCATGCTCCGTCTCGATCCTGGAGACGGACGGGTCCACACCTCGCGGACCTTTCAGGCATGGGAGGGCGGAGGCGAATACAATGTCGCCCGCGGCCTGCGGCGCTGCTTCGGTCTGCGCACCGCCGTGGTTACCGCCCTGGCCGACAATCCTGTCGGGCGACTTATCGAAGATTTCATTTTTCAGGGCGGAGTCGACACCCGCTTCATCCGGTGGCGCGACTACGATGGAATCGGACGCAGTGTGCGCAACGGTCTCAACTTTACCGAGCGAGGATTCGGGATTCGGGGAGCGGTGGGCTGTCCCGACCGAGCCAACTCGGCGGCGAGCCAGATGAAGCCTGGCGATTTTGACTGGGACGACATCTTCGGCCGTCTCGGTGCCCGCTGGTTTCACACCGGAGGAATCTTCGCCGCGCTCAGCGAATCGGCGGCTGAGTTAACCATCGAGGCCTGCCAGGCGGCGAGGAAGCACGGTGTGATCGTGAGCTACGATCTCAACTATCGCCCCTCTCTCTGGAATGCCATCGGGGGTATGAGCAAGGCCGGCGAAGTTAACCGGGAGGTGGCGAAGAATGTCGACGTAATGATCGGAAACGAAGAGGATTTCACCGCCTGCCTCGGTTTCGAGGTCGAGGGAGTCGATGAGGCACTCCGCGGCATTCAAGTGGAGTCCTTCAAAAAGATGATCGAACGCGCTCTCGTGGAATTTCCCAATTTCCAGGCCACGGCGACCACCCTGCGCGAGGTTCACACCGCCACGGTGAACGACTGGGGAGCGATCTGCTGGCACGACGGACAGTTTCACGAGGCAAAACCCTTCCCCGAACTCGAAATCTATGACCGGGTCGGCGGAGGCGACAGCTTCGCTTCGGGCCTGATCTACGGGTTTCTCACTCACAACGACGCGGAACGGGCGGTGAACTACGGTGCCGCGCATGGCGCTCTCGCCATGACGACTCCCGGCGACACCAGCATGGCCACGCTGAAGGAGGTGGAGAAGGTCGTGTCCGGTGGAGGCGCCCGGGTGGTTCGATGATCAGAGCGACGCGGCGGCGTCACGCCGCTCGACCGCGAGCAGTTCCGGGGGACCGTGTCTCTGGTTGAGGAAACGATAGTGAATCGAGGTGAACCGGGCCTGATCCAGGGTCTGCGCCCAGCCGAGCACGGCGTCGGTCTCCTCGCGCCCGCCCTCGTGACCGGTGTAGAGGACCACGGTGACGATTCCCCCCGGCTCGAGCATCTCCACGGCAGCCCCCAACGCCGCCAGGGTTGTCTCCGGACGGGTGATGACGGTCTTCTCCCCTCCGGGTAGATAGCCGAGATTGAACATCACGGCACGGACCTGCTCCCCGAATTGCCGGGCCATCGTCTCGTGCCCCGCCAACATCACTCTTACCTGGTCCAGGGCGGCGCAACGCGCCCGTGTCGCCCGTACCGCATCCTCCTGAACATCCAGCGCAAGAACCTGCCCGGACGATCCCACCAGACTGGCGAGGAAAAGGGTATCGTGTCCGTTGCCCGCGGTCGCATCCACCGCTCGATGCCCTGCTCCCAGACGCGACCGCACCAGAGTGTGAGCCAACTCCAGAGCGCGCGGAAATCGATTTGCCGCATCCGTCATCACGCAAAGAAATCCTGCTCCCGGATGTCGCGCTCAGGGGCGAGCGGTTTGCCCGTAACAAGATGATCGGCCAGTTCGCGCGTGCGAAGAGGCCCCTGGAGAACGCCCTTGGACCCGAAACCGTTGCAGTAGAGTATTTCGGAGTGCTCCGGGTGGCGCCCCAGGTAGACCTCGCTACGCGAAATCACCGGCCGAACCCCGGAATCATGACGGGAGACCTCGAACGAGGGCTGGATCAATCCGCGAATCTTCCGCTCCACCTCACTGCGCCCCTCCCCGGTCGGTTCCGGACTGCAAAAATCCCGGTCGTAGGTGGCTCCGGCACGAAAGCGGCCCCCGCCGAGCGGAACGATCCACCCGTCCCGATTTAGAATGCGTGCTTCGTTGACGAGCCCCTCACTGGCAAAGGTGAGGATATCCCCGCGGATATTGTTCATGGGGATTTTTCGAAAATACACATTCTCCGAACCGCGCCACCCCTCGCAAAAGATGATCGTCTTCGCCTCGACGTTTCGCCATCGCACCCCCGGTTCCAGCCTGACCAGGTCCGCCGCGTCCACCGATCCGATGGCGTAGGAAAGTCGTTCGAGGAGAAACTGACGAATCGCTTCGAGAAAGACCGGAACGTCTAGCCATCCCCCCCGGTGAACCTCGATCCCGTCTCGCGGAGATACCGCGTGCGCCCCTATCTCCAGCGGGCGCACCAACGGGTCGGTCCGGCTCCGGTAATCGGGATCCTCCCTTTTCCGCCGCCACCGGACTTCCTCCTTTTCGCCCCGGAAAAGCCGGGCGATGGGCACGTAGTGAAAAAACACCTGGCCGCTGTATTCCTCGATCTCCCAGTAGGTCCGCTGGGCGGTGAGCAATTGATCCTCGAGGTCCGGGGCGAGGGCGAAATGGCGTCCGGGCAGGGGATTGACCAAACCCGCCGCCACCTTAGATGAGGTGACGGGCTCATCGCGGTCCACCACGAGAATGCGGCACCCCCTGGCCACGAGATGCCAGGCGAGGAGAGACCCAGCCAAGCCCTGACCCACAATGAGATGATCAACCTTCACTGGGCCAAATCCGTTGAATATTTAAAAATATTAAAATTTTCATTGCCTAATTCTCAAATTTATCGAAATTATTTTAGATTTGGCTGGAATGATAATAGGAAAAATAGCAACAGGAGGTCGATTCGTGAGTTTTTTCCTCGTGGTTTTCGGGATGGTTTCGTGCCACGACGCAGCGGATGAGGCGGTGCATGATCTACGCCGCGCGGGATACCATTTCACAATACGCGACTACATCAAGGCGGCGGCAACCGGCGACATCCGCAATCTGGGCCGTTTCGTCGCCGCGGGCATGAGGCCGGACACCGTGGACAGCGATGGCAACACGCCGTTGCTGGTGGCTTCAGGGCGGGGCGAGTTGCTCTCTGTGAAGTTCCTTCTCGACATCGGCGCCGCGGTCGACAAGCGCAACCGGTCGGGGCGAACCGCGCTGATCGCGGCGGCTGAGGGCGGTCACCTCGACGTGGCTCGCATGCTGCTTCAACAGGGCGCGTTGGATCGAGGACCGGACGGTAATGGATGGACGCCGCTGACCGTATCGGCCTACCGGGGCCACGCCGATCTGGTCCGTCTCTTCGCGGGCGACGCCGCTCAACCCTTGCTCGATGAAGCGCTGCGGCTGGCTGCCCTGCATGGCGATCCGCAGACCGTTTCCGTTCTGCTTTCCCACGGAGCCCACTCCAATGCGACCGGCGACGGCGGGATGACACCTCTCATGATTGCCGCCCAGCGCGGCAACGGCGCTGCCGTCCGGGTGCTCCTGGAGAACCGGGCGCATCCCGCTGCGGTGAATTCCGCAGGCTCCACTGCGGCCGACTTGGCCCGGGCGGCGCGCCACGAAGCTCTCGCCCGTTTCATGGACGATCCGGAAAGCTGGGGAGCCGATAACGCCGCCAACACGGGGCCCGAAAGGTCTTCGGCCACGCCCTCGTCCGCCCCATCGGTCACGCCCGTCATGCCGCGGAACCGCCGCGAACCCGCCGGCTCGGCCCAGGTCGAAGAGAAGGCCCTGGCCGGCGCGGCCCACACCAGTGAGATTCCCCTCGTGATCGAGTACCTCTCGGCCAATGACCCGGACGTTTACGCGGTGCTGACATCACCGGAACGCCAGTTTCGCTACGTGGTCCGGGAGGGAGACATCTTCCGGGTATTCGATTCGAACCTGGAGGAGCGCGATTTCAAGGTTCTTCAAATCGGCCATTCCGGAGTCGGGCTGGAAGACCTGCAATCGGGAATGGCTATCGACGTCGCCCAGAGACGGCGTTGATCAGCCGGAGCGAAGCAGAGCGCGCGGTGGGCGGATGGCGAAGCGGAAGTTGATCGAAAGCGAAGCAATCGCGCAAGACGGAGCCGAATAGAACGACGTCAACGCCCGGATATGAGTTCGGCGACTCGATTGACCGGCAATTCTGTCAGAATCGAAATCTTTTCGTCCGGCATTCCCTCCCGGATCAGACGGCTGGCAAGCTCGGCCATGGCCTCGGCTCTTCCCTCGGATTTCCCT
>CAZLUZ010000072.1:0-22773 GCA_964562825.1 uncultured Akkermansia sp. | reverse complement strand
TTCTTCGCTCCCTGGGGCAAATACTCGTTCAAGGAACACGGTGGCCTCCACACCTATTCTCTCAACGAAGAGGACAAGTGGAAGCCGGCCCAGTGGAAAAAAGCATCATCGACCGAGATCCGGCGCACCATCAACTACGTGCGGGATTCCCAGAAGTTTGTGGGCACGGACTGGGACATGGCTCTGCGCCTGGCGCACACCATGCAACCGCCTCCGGACGTGATCTTCTTCATGTCGGACGGCCTCGATAGCAAGCTGGACATTGACGAGATCGTGAGCAACAGCAGGCGCAACGGCAGGCCGAAGATCAACTGCGTGGCCATGCAGACGGCGAAGGGGGCGGAGAAATTCGCCGAGATCGCCCGTCAAACCCGAGGCGCCTATACCATCGTGGACAAGGATGGCGAACCGATCAACGGATTCGACTACATGAAAGACCCCGGCGAGTTTGCGGGACGGCTCAAATTCTGAATCCAGAACCCGCTACCGGGGCTCTCGCTCCTCGCGAGAGCGCGCGCCGTCCCACCGCGAAGCACGTCCCGACCCCTTCACTTCTCGGCTCGAGACCGGGACAGATGGTCAAGAGTATCGCTACAGAACAGCCAGACGAACTGGATCCCCGGGACCGGGAGGATTTCGCCGAACTGGTGCGGAGACATCATCGCGATCTGCTCGTTTACGCGCGGAGCCTGACCAGGGAGGGGTCCGCCGCTCGCGACATCGTGCAGGACGCCTTTGTGGTGGCTTTCGAGAAAGTGGAAACCTTCGATAGGACCCGGGATTTCGCCACCTGGATGCGAGGCATTGTCCGGAACAAATGGCGGGAGTGGCTGCGCCGAAACAAACGATACCATCTGTCCGAGGACCAACTCGAGGTGATCGATGGCGACATTGCCGAATGGCAGGCCGCTCACGCCGCGGGAAGGTCCAGTGTCTTCGACGCCCTGGATGTCTGTCTGAAACGGCTGCCCGAGAATCTTCACGAGGCGATCCACGCTTTTTACTACGAGGGCAAATCCGGGGAGGAGGTGTCTGCCAGCCTCGGTCTTTCTCCGGCGGCAGTGCGCAAGCGGCTCGAACGGGCGCGGAGACTTCTCAAGAAATGTGTCGACGACCGGCTCCGGATCGATCCGGCTACCTCCCGGCCCGGCCTCTCACCCGAATCCTCGACCTGAACCCTGCTCATGCCCTTTGAATCGCCCCTCGAATCGGCCCGCGACCAGCTTGTCGACGCTCTGCTCCGGGAGCATGCCCGGCTCGATGGAGCCGACGATAACGCCCTGATCGGTGCCGTCCTCGCTCGCACCACGGAAAAACCCGCAGCGATCGTCCCCTTCCCCCGAGCGAAAGCTGCGCCGCCGACGAGCCCGGGCGACTGGTGCCGCATTGCCGCCGCCGTCGCCTTGACGGTCGCGGGCGCTCTGTTCCTGCTCAGCCGAGGCGCCGTGTCCCAGCGGGAGCCCGCCGCGCCGGGGAACGACCAGCAGGTATTTCGCTTTGTCACCGCCGAAGAAGACCCCCCGATGGATCGGGCGGGGCAGACAAAGAGAAGGTTGATCGTTTCGGCGGAACCCGTCCCCCTCGGTGAAGCCCTCCTGAGCCTGGAAGAGCACGCTCTCTTCCCGATCGGGATCGAATTCGCCGGGGTGGACCTCTCGGCACCCGATCCGACCTTCGAGCGATCGATACTTCGCCTGCCCGCCTCTTCGAAGGTGAGGTCCACCTTTGTCCTGGCCTGCAACGAGTCGAAGATCGAGGGGCGGCAGGTGACGTACACCGGCGACGTCGTCCTGCAGCATGCCAAGTTCGTCCTCAGGGCCGATTCTCTGTCCATTCGCGAGGGGAATCGGACCACGCTGCCGGTCCTCGCGGCGGAGAACGCCAGTCTGGTTCATGCCGGGGGCGCCTTCGAGACCGCTGCGGACAACATCTCCTACGACCCCGGCACCGGCAAGCTGGTGGCTACGGGCGTGCGCAGCCTGGTCAGTCACGGGGCGGAGCAGCCGATGGGGCAGGCCGGCGCGCGGGTGGTCTTCGAGGAGGACGGCGACATCATCGAAGGTCCCGAGCCATCACCCTGAGAAAAATCGTTCAGGAGGCGGCGCGATTCTGTTCCTCGGTCTTTTCCAGGCAGGGCAGGCAGTATTCCTCGCCGTCGAGGGAGGACACGCGAAACTCCCGTTCGGGATCGGCTTCGTCGGTGACACCGCACAGATGACAGGTGTGAAACGCATCGCCATGGCCGGACGCGCTCTTTTGGAAGCGGGACCGCCGTGTCGAAGCCTCTGCCGAATTCTTCAAGTCGATCACCACCGACGGGAAGATGGTGGCGAGAAAGGGGACGAGGGCAAACAGGGTGAGCAGTCCGTTGATGACGATGTGGGTGCCGGCGACAAAGGCGAAGAGGAGGGCGGCGTTGACCAGGGCCAGCCACTTCAGCTTGATCGGGATGATGGCCATCAGGTGGATCACGTAGTTGGGATAGTAACAGGCCGCGGCGAAGACCATGGCGGAGAGAAAGATCGACGACATCGCTCCGACGAAAAAGACGTTCGAGATGAGGGACATCCCGCCGATGGAGAGAAAGAGGATGATCGATCCCACGTAAAGGTTGAGCCGGAAAGTGCCCATGGCCTCCTCGAGAGCGTCGTTGAGAAAAAAGAGGAAAAACGCGACCAGGATAATGAGGAAGTTGTCCACCGTGGGTATGAAAATCCAGCTGAAGAGGCGCCAGACCTGACCCGACAGGATCTTGGCTCGGTCAAAATCGATGGTTTCGGCGAAGCCTTTGGAGAAGCGGACGAGGAGGAATCCGAGGATCTGGAATCCGGCAATCCAACGCAGAATTCCGGACAAGGCCATTTTGCCGAATCGGTGTTCCGCGGAGAGGAGGAGTCGTTTTCCGGGAGGCATGAGGTGCATTGTCCGAGTGGAGTGGGAATTTTCAATGACACATTTTCTCTTTCGAGGCGTCGGAAAGCCCATACGGTGCGGGGTATGAGAACGTCACCCCTCGATCCGGTTCACCGGAGTCGCGATGCCCGGATGGGTCCTTTTGCCGGCTGGAACATGCCCATCTTCTACACGAGCATCGCCGGAGAACACGAGGCGGTGCGTCGATCCGCTGGCGTTTTCGATATCTCCCACATGGGAGAGTTTTTCGTGCGCGGGGGTGACGCCGAGGACTGGCTCAACGGGATCCTGAGCAACGACGTGGGCCGGCTCGAGGTGGGAAAGGGCCAGTATACCCTGATGCTGGACGAAAACGCGGGTGTGATCGACGACCTCATCCTCTATCGGACCGGACCCGGCGAGTACTTGCTCGTGGTCAACGCGGCCCGGATCGGTGAGGTCGAGGCTTGGTTGGCCGAGCGAATTTCTGGGGATGTGGAATGGCAGAACATGAGCGATGTCTTCGGTGGCATGGCAGTTCAGGGGCCTGAAGCCGCATCGCTGTGGGATCGGCTCGCCACGGGGATCGGGCTGCCTCCCCGCTACGGGATCGATCACGGAGAGGTCACCGTCTGTCGCACGGGCTACACCGGCGAGGACGGGTTCGAGCTTTTTGTTCCCGAGGAAGTGGCGGCGGAGTGGTTTCAGAAAATTCTCGATGCCGGCGCCACCCCCTGTGGTCTGGGCGCTCGCGACACCCTGCGTCTGGAGAAGGGCTATCCTCTCAACGGAAGCGATCTCGATCGGGAACACACCGCCCTGGAGGCCGGTTTGGGTCGGTTCGTCAGCCTGGAAAAACCTTTCGATTTTCCCGGGAGAGCGGCGCTGCTCCAACAGCGGGAATCCGAGGTGCCGCGGAAACTCCGTGGTCTGGTGGCGACAGGGAAGTGTCCTCCGCCGCGCAGCGGTTACCCCGTTGTCGACGGGGAGTCGGGGGCACCATGGGGAACGGTGACGAGCGGTGGCGTCTCTCCCACGCTGGGCAAGGGGATCGCCATGGCCTATCTGCCCGCCGCGGAATCGCGGCCGGGCGTGTGCTGCGAGATCGAGGTCAGGGGCAGGCGATATCCCTTCGAGGTGGTGAAAAAACCATTCGTTTAGTCGTTCGATCGCAAATCCGGAGGGTGGTAAGTTGGGAAAAGATGCCCCAAGACAGCACCGCGGAGAAACTTCCCATCTTCGAGATTCGGGACGCCCTTGTCGAGGCGTGCGGCGGGGTTGAGCCCCGCCGGAGAATCGTGGTCGAGGCCCCCACCGGGTCGGGCAAATCGACCCAGGTGCCCCAGATTCTCCTGGATTCGGGTTGCCTCGGCAACGGGGAAATCCTCGTCCTCCAACCTCGCCGCATCGCGGCCCGCATGCTGGCGAGGCGGGTCGCCGCGGAGCGGGGGGAACGGGTCGGCGGAAAGGTGGGCTACCAAGTGCGCTTCGAGAGCGCGGTCTCGGGGGAGACGCGGATCCGCTTCATCACCGAGGGCATTCTGATTCGCCGGATACTGGACGATCCGGCCCTGCCGGGAGTTGCCGCAGTGATCTTCGACGAGTTTCATGAGCGTCATTTTTTCGGCGACATCAGCCTGGCGCGGTGCCTCGAGGTCCAGGAGAACGAACGGCCCGATCTCAGACTGGTGGTCATGTCGGCGACTCTGGAGATCGAGCCCCTGAAAACCTTTCTCGGACCCGGATGCCGTCATCTGCGGAGCGAAGGAAGGACCTTCCCCGTCGAGGTCCGGTATGCGCCACCGAAGGAGCGGCATCGGGATGACCTCTGGGACCTCGTCACCCGGGCGCTCCGCGATCACTTTCGCGGACATCCCGCCGAGGGCCACTGCCTGGTTTTTCTCCCCGGGAGGCACGAGATCCGCAAGACGGTGGCGGCCCTGCGGCGGGCTCCCTGGTCCGGTGGGTTCGAGATCGTGGAACTCTATGGCGATCTGGCACCGGAAAAACAGGATGCCGCCACCGCTCCATCGTCCCGACCGAAGATCGTGGTGGCGACGAACGTCGCGGAGACGTCGATCACGATCGACGGAGTGCGCCTGGTGGTCGATTCCGGACTGGAGCGGCGCTCGTCCTTCGATTCCCGGCGGGGGATCACCACCCTGCACATCGAGAAGATTTCCCGCGCCTCCGCGGATCAGCGGGCGGGACGAGCCGGACGGACGGGTCCCGGCCAGGTGATCCGGCTCTGGAGCGAGTCGGATCAGGCGAGGAGGGCAGAGTCGACCCCGCCGGAGATTTTCCGGATGGATCTGGCGGAGGCCCTCCTGCTGCTCGTGGCCAGCGGGGTGCGGGATCTGGAGGGATTTCGCTGGTTCGACCGGCCCGATGCGGCGGAACTGGCCCGCGCCACCGACCAACTGGAGCGACTGGGTGCGATCGACTCCGAGGGAGGGCTCACCGCGGTGGGGAGGGAGATGAGCCGGTTGCCCGTCGCTCCGCGCTATGGCCGAATCCTGGTCGAGGCGGGAGAACGCGGCTGTCTGGACTATGTTTCCCTGATTGCCGCGGCGGTTCAGGCCCGTCCCTTCTTCCTCGATCCCTCCGGCGGGAGAGAGGGACCCGATCGACGGGATTACGCCGAGGTCGGCGATGTGTCCGATTTTCAGGCGCTGGTGCGTGCCTGGGAACGCGCCCGGCAGAACCGCTTCGATCGCGAGGCCTGCGCCGCTCTTGGGGTTCACGGTGCGGCAGGGCGCGAGATCGAGCGAATTGCCCGTCAGCTTCGAGCGGTGGCAGGCCGAGCTTTTCCCGGGGCGGATCAGGATCGCGTTCCCGATGGCGAGGAACTGGCCGATATTCTGCTCGTCGGGCTGTCGGACCGCATGGCCATCCGGAGCAGCGCCGCCACCCTGTCCTGCCGGGTGGTCGAATCCCGGCGCGGCACGGTGGAAAAAACCAGTCTGGCGGCCCGCCGGGAGGGACCCTTTGTCGCGGCGGAAATGGTCGAAGTGGAGGGACGGGATGTCCAGGTGAAACTGGACTACGCCACCGCCGTGGATGATCAGGTCCTGGCGCGGAGGTTTCCCGCCGACTTCTCGGAGAGCGATGGGGGCGTCTACAACGAAAAAACCCGCCGGGTCGAGGGGAGAAGGGAGCGGCGGTTTCGCGACCTGGTGATCGAATCCCGCGCCGGGGGCGAGGTGCCCGACGAGGTGGCCGCGCGCCTGTTGGGGGAGCGGATACTTTCGGGAGAACTGATCCTGAAACGTTGGGATGGCAGCGTCGAGGAGTTCATCGCCCGGGTCAATCTGCTGGCGGTTGCTTTCCCGGAATATGAGATGGTGCCGATCGACGGTGAGGCGCGCCAACTCATCGTGGAACAGGTCTGCGAGGGAGCCCGCGGCTACAAGGAGATCAAGGATCGGCCCGTGATGCCCTCGCTCAGGGACTGGTTACCGCCGGAACACCGGGGGCTGGTCGATCGGCTGGCCCCGGAACGGGTCAGCCTGCAGGGGGGGAGGAGCGTGCGGGTCCGCTATGCCGACGGGGAGAAACCAAAGATAGCGGTCATGATCCAGCACCTTTTCGGTATCCAAGCGACGCCGACGATTGGAGATGGGCGGATCCCGCTGGTCGTCGAGATCCTGGCGCCGAACCAGAGACCGGTCCAGGTCACCGAGGATCTGGCGGGATTCTGGAAAGGCAGCTACGCCGGGGTTCGGGCGCAGTTGCGGGGACGGTATCCCAAGCACGACTGGCCGGAGCCCGGCGGATGAGCCCCCAACCTGACGGGAACGATTTTCCTCCCGGTTTGCGGGAATGTGCCATGGCCGGAGCAACCGGGGCAGACGAGAGTGCGCGCAGCCTGGGGCATGCCGCCCGCGGATGATCCCACCTGCCGCCGAGTTTTTCACCAGTCGAGCTTTACAAACCCGAAACCTAACCCATCCATTGATCGCCATGACGTCTATTCTCCGATTTCGCCTGAGTCTTTGCCTCCTCACTCTGGGCTGCGCCTTTTTTGGCGGCTGTTCGCCCGACTCATCACCCGGGGGTCCGGGTGGGAAACGTTTCCTCAGCGTGGGGACAGCGCCTCCGGGGGGAGCGTTTTTTGTCGTTGGCGGAGCCATCGCGGAGGTGCTCAACGCCCATGCCCAGGGAGGCAACTGGGTCGTCACCGCGGAGGCCACCATGGGCACGCAGGAGAACATCCGGCGCTTGGCCAACGACGAACTCGACCTCGCCGTGGCCAACGCGGCCATCTCCTATTTCGCGGTGCGCGGCGGACGAGACTGGGAAACGCCGCAGGCGATCCGTTCGGTGATGACCCTGGCTCCCAATGTTGCCTTCTTCATCACCCCGGCGAATTCCGGCATCGAAAAAATTACCGATCTGAAGGGCAAACGGGTCGTGATTGGTCCTCCGGGAGCGGGTTTCGAGCATTTCGTCGAACCGATTCTGGAGGCGCACGGCGTCAGTCTGTCGGATTTCAGCCCCCTGTACGGGACGCAATCGGCAGCGGTCGACATGCTATCCGACGGCTCCGCGGCAGCGGCCTTTCTGGGGGGGGCGATCCCGACGGCATCCATCACGCAGGCCTCTGCAACCGGTGACATTTACTTTGTGCCCTTCGAGGAGGAGGTGCGGCAAAAACTCATCGAGGAGTATGCGTTCTTCCATCCCGCCATGGTCAAGGCCGGCACCTATCGGGGGCAGGAGGAGGATTTTCCCTGCCTGAATGTGGGGTCCATGCACCTGATCACCTCGGCGGGCAAGGACGAGGAGACCGTCTACCAGCTGACGCGGACGCTCTATGAGAATCGCGAGGAGGTGGCGGCCAAGCATCCCGCGGGCAACGCAATCAATTCAGCGAACGCGGCACGGTCCGTGGGCACGGATTTCCACCCCGGGGCGGTGCGATACTACCGCGAGATCGGAATCTGGTCCGAGTAGTCCGGACGGGTTCTTTCGGGCGCGGAAGTGGCAGCACCACGATGAAAACGGTGAACTCGGTGATCGCGGGGGGGCTCTGCCTCTTCACGCTGTGGGAGGTCAACTACCCGCTCTTCCAGCCCCAGTCGAGTCTCGCCGTCTTCGCGATGTCGGGTCTGGTCCTGTGTTTTCTCAATTTTCGCATCCGCAGAAAATGGAGCGAAAAAAAGTGGGCGCGCGGGGTCGACGGCCTCCTCGCGGCCTTGGCGGTGCTCACCTGCGGCTTTATCATCACCCAGACGGAGCCGGTCTTTGCACCGCTCTGGCTGGGAGGACAACCCCTGGGCAACCGCCCCGGACAGGAGACCGTCCTGGATATCTGGGTGGCGATCACCCTGTTGCTGCTGGTGCTTGAATCAGCTCGCCGATGCATGGGATGGGCCCTTCCCTTGCTTGCCCTCCTCTTTCTCGTCTATGCCCTCAGCGGACCGGCCCTGCCGAGCTGGTTGATTCCCCACCGGGGCTACGATCTCGAGCGCACCGTGTCCCAGACCGTGCTGCATGGTCAGGGGGTATTCGGAGTGGCCCTCGGAGTGATGTTCCGCTATGTTTTCCTTTTCGTCGTCTTCGGTGCCTTCCTCGGCGCGACCGGGGCGACCGGGTTTATCATCGAGTTCGCGAAACGGATTTTTCGCAACAGCACCGGGGCCCCGGCCAAAGTGGCGGTGGGGAGCAGCGGGTTGAGGGGTGCGCTCTCGGGCAGTGCCGTGGCCAACGTGGTCACCACCGGCACCTTCACCATCCCAATGATGCGGGCCGCCCGCTTTCGACGTGAAATCGCGGGAGGCATCGAGGCGGCTTCGAGTTCCGGAGGAGCCCTGGTCCCTCCGGTCATGGGGGCCGCCGCCTATCTCATGCTCGAGATCGTTCAGCCGGCGGTGACTTACCTTCAGATCATCCAATCCGCGCTGATTCCCGGTCTGCTCTACTACCTCTCGCTCTTTCTCTTCGTGCACTTTTATTCCCTGCGCATCGCCTCCGCCCCGGAGGGAGCCGTGGAGTTTTCTGAGCCCGAAGAGTCAGTCGACCAGACCCAGGGCGCGGGCAAGCGGCTCGAGCCTTTCCAGGGGGTCCTCTTTGTCGGGGCGCTCTCCAGCCTGATCGCGTTCCTCGTCATGGGATTCACTCCCTTTCGGGCGGTCACCCTGGCTCTGCTGGTGCTGATCACGCTGAGTTTCTTCAAGCGAGAGACCCGATTGGACTGGCGTCGCGTCGTCGAGGCGATTCGCACCGCGGGGCGGGATGCCGTTCCCCTGATCTGCGCGTCGGCGTGCGTGGGATTGATCATCGGGGTGGTGACCCTGACCGGGGTGGGAACGAGGTTTCCCGCCATGATCCTGCCGATGGCGGAGAACAACCTGTTGGGCGCGCTTCTCATGATCATGGTGGGCTCGCTCATTCTCGGGATGGGGCTCCCCTCGGTGGTGTGTTACCTGCTCATGGCCACGCTGGTCGGTCCTGTCTTGGGGGATCTCGGGGTGGTTCCGCTGGCCGCCCATTTTTTCATCTTCTATTTCGGCATGATGAGCATGGTGACCCCGCCGGTGGCGCTGGCGGCCTACGCGGCGAGTTCGGTGGCCGGGTCCAGGATCATTCCGACCAGCATGGCCGCCTTCCGGGTAGCCCTGGTCGGCTTCACCCTTCCTTTCATGTTTGTCTTCCGTCCCGAACTCCTCCTGTTGGCGCCGGATGGAGGGGCGCCCCCGGTCCTGTCGGTGATCTACGCCACCGCGATCGCCGCCCTCGGGATCACCGCTTTTGCCGCCGGTCTCTCGGGATATCTGCTGGTTCGTCTAAGCCCCTTGGCGAGGGGCCTGCTCTTCGTGGCGGCCGCTTTGATGCTCTATCCAGGGGGAGCGATCCTGCTGCCGGAGAGTTGGCTGCTCACCGCGCACGATCTCGCCGGTGTGCTCCTGCTCGTCGCGGTCGGCTTCTGGCGCGGGAGCGGGAATCGTTGATCACTCACTGAAACACGCCCGCCGTTTCACTTGATATTGAGTCCCGATCGGCAAACCTGCCTGTGGATAGGGTGTTAGGGTTTTCCCGACCTTCCGGCGAAAGAATTGGCTCACCGAGATCGATTTGCCGGGGCACGGGGTCCCTACGCCGGCTCCCGGTGAGAGGTTGGAGGCCGCGACAACCTTCCTGCCCCCTTCGAACCATTCCCCACCCAGCTCATGTCATCCCCGCTCGAAACGATCCAGACGGTCAAAGTCCCCAAGCCGGTCCCGGTCACCACGACGAGATTTCGCCCGCCGAAGAAGAACATTCCTCAGACCAAGACGGAAAGGGACGCTCTGCTCGGCTACATCCGGGCCTATGTCGAGGAGAAAAATCCGGTGCCCCCGATGCCGCTGGCCGAACTGGAGGTGCATGCCAAGCGAATCCTGGCCGACACCGGATTCGACGAAATCTATCTCCACTACACCGCCGTCACCCTGAACAACGAAATGTGGCGTGAGACCCTGGCAGAGATTCCGTATGAGAGACGGCTGCTGCTCATGCCCAAATGCCTGCGGGTGGAGGAGAAATGCCCCGCCCCCTTTGACGAGTTTGGCCTGCTCTGCAAGCAATGTGGTTTGTGCTCCATCCAGGATTTCCAGGAGGAAGCAGAGAAGTTGGGCTACGCCGTGCTGGTGGCGGAAGGGTCGGCCATCGTCATGTCCCTCATCCAGACTGGCCAGATCGAGGCCATTGTCGGAATCTCCTGCCTGCCCGTTCTGGAGCGCACCTTTCCCTATGTCGAAGCCGCCGCCATCCCCTCGATCGCGGTGCCCCTGCTGCAGGATGACTGCATCAATACCACCGTGGACATCGATTGGGTGTGGGAATACATCCACCTGACGAGTGAGGACAAGACGCGGAGGCTGGATCTCAACGCCCTGCACGAGGAGGTGAAGGGCTGGTTCACCCCCGCGGAGGTGGACCGGATCATGGGGCCGGCCGAGGGCCGACAGGAAGAGATCGCACGGGAGTGGCTGCTCCGCGACGGCAAGCGCTGGCGTCCTTTTCTCACGGTGGCGGCCTTCCAGGCCCTGCGGGAAGACCGGGGCGAACCGATTCCCGACGACATCAAAAAGGTCGCGCTCTCGGTGGAGTTGTTTCACAAAGCCTCCCTGATCCACGACGACATTGAGGACGAGGATTTTGGGCGATACGACCAACCGACCCTGCACGTGCAGCACGGCTTGCCCGTGGCGCTGAACGCCGGAGACCTGCTCATCGGCGAGGGCTACCGGCTGATCGGGGAATCCGAGGTGAGCGACGCACAGAAAACGGAGATGCTCCTCGTGGCCAGCCGGGGACAGAGGGAACTCTGTCTCGGGCAGGGCGCGGAGTTGGTCTGGGCGCGGGATCCCCAGCCGCTGAAGTCAAAGCAGGTGCTGGAAATCTTTCGGCAGAAAACTTCTCCCGCCTTTGAGGTGGCGCTGAAGCTGGGAGCCAGCTACGCCGGAAAGCTCGCCGAGGTCGCCGGGGTGCTCTCTGAATTCTCGGAGAATCTGGGCATCGCCTACCAGATTCGCGACGACATGGACGACTTGGGCGAGGACGCCGGGGAGAACCAACTGGAGCGGATGCGTCCAAGTGTGCTGCTCGCCCTCGCCCGGGAACGGGCCAAAGGGGATGACCGGGCCGTCCTCAACGCCCTGTGGAGTCACCAGGACCTCGAGGACATCGCCATCCACAAGGTGAGGAAACTGGCCCACGAGCTGGAGGCGGACGAAAAGTGCCTGCTCCTGCTCGAGACCTACAAGGAGGCGGCAGTGAGGAGTCTCGCCGATCTGGAAAACGCCAACCTGAAGGGCCTGCTTCGGCGGGTCATGGGCAAGATTTTCAACGACCTGGAGATCAAGGGGTGGTGCCGTGAATTCGAGGTAAAGAACGGTCTCTTGGAGGGAGATAAGACACCGGCCCTTGCGCAGGACGAGATCGCGGAGCCCGTGCCCACCGGAGCTGCGTGAGGTAACGGCGGCCCGGGCTTTTTGGAAAAGAGGAAGGGTTCAGCCCTTTTTGGCTGTTGCCGGAGGTTCCTGCGGTGCCATCGCCGGCTCGAGGGTGAGTTCCGCTGAAGGGATGGCATCGGCCTCGAGGTCGCCGAGCGCATATTGCATCCCGTCCAGCATGTGCTGGAGTATGGTCCGGTCAGCGAAGGTGAGGTTGTTGTGGCCGAAATTCGTGTAGAAGAGCCGCCCCTCCCCGAACTCGCGGCACCAGGAAACGGGTACATCGACATCGCCCTCCTTCTTCCATTTTTTGTTCTGGAGCGGCTCCCGGTTCTCCGTCTTGGTCATGTCCAGGCTGACCAGCACGCGAAGCCGATCCCGACCCTGAAAACTCTCGGGCTTGTACCAGTAGATTTCGTCACGGAACCAGAAGCCCTCGCCCGCGAAGGCCGCGTTGAGGGGGTGATCGGGATCGTCGAGTTTGAAGGCCCAGGTGCCCCCGGCTCCCCTGGGGTGACCGTCGAAGACGCCGCCGATCAGGGCGGCCCCTTCCTCCCATTGTTTGAAATTATCGGAGGCGGCATGGAATCCGATGATGCCTTTGCCCCGGTTCACGAAATCGAGGATGGCCTGACGCTGCGATTCGTCGGGGATCAAATTGGAGGTGTTGTTGAAAAGAATGGCGTCGTACTGCGCGAGGTTCTCCGCGGTAAACACCCCATACTCATCGGCGAGGTCCAGTTGGTAGGCTCCGGTCCGTTCGCCCATGGACTCCATGGCGTAGTTGCAGAAGGGGATGGAGGTGTGGATGAAGCCTTCGCACCGGTAGAAACAGAGGATGCGGCGGCTCTTTTTCGGCGCGGCGGTCGCCACGGGGAGGTTTGCGTCGATCAACTGCTTGTGCTCGGCGGTGGGGGTGTCGCCGAAACGCTCTGCTGCCCGCTCGGGCCAGGACTTCGGCGCGGGTTTCTCCGCGGGATCTCTGGCGACGACGAGGCAGAGGGCGGCACAGAGCCCGGCGGTGATCAGTGGTATCGGTGATTTCATCAGCCTGGAGATTGAGCGGCGCGAAGTCTTTCGTCAATGCTGTAATGGAGAAGGGTTCTTCTCGGAAGGCGAAGATCTGATCTCAACCCAGGTAGGTCTCCTTGACGATGTCTCCGGCATACATTTGCACCTTGCCGAGAACCAGATCGCTGTCTTCCTCGCAGATGCCCTCGGATTTCAGGGTCTCAAGGAGCAGGCTAACGTAACGGTCGAACTCGTAGCGGCTGATGTTCAGGGGCTGGTGCACCTCACTGAGCGGCCGGCCGGAGTAGGTCAGGGGGCCGCCGGTAGCCGCGGAAAAAAAATGGCGCTGCATCAGCTTGATCTTGCCCACGGGGGCGTTGCGGAAGAAAGACTGCAGCACGGGATCCGCCTGGACGCGCTCGTAGAGGGCGTCGATCAGGGAATCGATCGCCGGAGCTCCTCCCATCCTCTCGTAGAGGGTGGGTGACGAGGGTGACTCGGGGGAATTCATGGGAAAACCATTTTCAGCGGCGTCCTAGAAAAGGGTGACCAAAAACTTGAGCAGGTCCTGACTCGAAACGACGCCGACGAGCTCCTTCCCTCTGACGACGGGCAGGGCGTGGAAGGTGTTGGCGCCGAGGATCTCTGCCGCCTGGCGAATCGAGCTGTTGGCATCGATAGAGGTCGGATTGGGGGTCATGATGTCCTCGAGGCTGAGGGTGTGATCCAGGGTCGCATCCACAGCGCGGTCGTCCGTGCCAAAGGCTGAGCCAAAACTCACCCGCATCAGGTCCGACCAGCTGACCATGCCGATGAGTTCCCGGCCCGAGACGACGGGGAGGTGATGAAGGCCGTGCTCCTCGAAGAGTCCGCGCACCTTGGAAAAAGGGGTGCCGAGGTGCACCGTGACCGGATCCGGGTGCATGATGCTGGTTATGGGCTGATTTTTGCGCATTGCCGGTTATTATGGCGGAGGATGGCACGGGATACTCGGCAGATCTTTGAAAAGGTTTCGCCGATCTTGTCGGCGAGCCCTCGTCCGATCGGTCCGGGCCCCGGCGGGGCGCAGTGAAACGTAACCTCGATAGATGCTCGTAAAGGGAAAGCCATATCGAACGGTGTGGATGGATGAGGGGGAGGACGAAGCTTTCCACATCATCGATCAGCGCTGGCTGCCCTTCCGGTTCGTTGAGGAAAGGGTCGCTTCGACCGCCGAAGCAGCGGTGGCCATCCGCGATATGCACGTGCGGGGGGCGGGTTGCATCGGAGCCACAGCCGCTCACGGCATGTATCTCGCCGCGGCAGAGGCGGCCCGGAGTCCGGACCGATTTGAGGAGATCCTGCGGGAGGGAGCGAGCCGGTTGGTGGCCACCCGGCCCACCGCAGTGAACCTCCAGTGGGCCGTCGATCGACAGATCGCCACCATCCTCGCGGCCGATGGTGTCGCGTCCCGCGTCAACGCAGCGCGCCTGCTGGCCCGGGAAATCGCCGATGAGGATGCCGAATGGTGCCGGCTCATCGGAGAGGCGGGCAAGCCGCTGATCGAGAAGATCGCCCGAGCAAAGGGGGGCGATCCGGTCAACATTCTGACGCACTGCAACGCGGGCTGGCTGGCCTTCGTCGACCACGGATCGGCGACCGCTCCCATCTATGCGGCGCACGATGCCGGAATTCCGGTTCATGTCTGGGTAGACGAAACCCGTCCTCGCAATCAGGGCTCCCGTCTGACGGCCTGGGAACTGGGGCAACACGGAGTGCCCCACACGGTCGTGGTGGACAACGCCGGCGGGCACCTCATGCAGCACGGCAAGGTCGATATCGTGATCACGGGAACGGACCGGACCACTCGGCAGGGAGACGTGGCCAACAAGATCGGCACCTACCTGAAAGCTCTGGCCGCCAGCGATAACGGGATACCTTTTTTTGTCGCCCTGCCCTCATCGACCTTCGACTGGGAGATCGGCGATGGTCTGAAAGACATTCCCATCGAGGAAAGGGACGGAGAGGAGGTCACCACGATCCGCGGAGTCGTCACGGAAACGGATTCCGAGGTCGAAGAAATCGGAGTGAATGTGGTTGCGCCGGGCAGTCCGGTGTCGAATTATGCCTTCGACGTGACACCCGCACGGCTCGTCACGGGGTTGATCACGGAACGCGGCATCTGCGAGGCCGAGGCCGAATCCATCCTCGCCCTATTTCCCGAACGTAAGCGATAAGTTTCGAAACTCATGCCTGCACGAAAGATAGATCCCAAACTGCACCAGGAGCGGAAACCACCATGGATCCGGGTGAAGCTTCCCAACAATCCCGTGTTCTGGGACACCAAGGGGTTGATCGATGACCTTCGGCTGGTCACGGTCTGCGAGGAGGCCCACTGCCCGAACCGGTGGGAATGCTGGGGCCAGGGAACCGCCACTTTCATGATTGCGGGAGACCGCTGCACCCGCGCCTGCGGATTCTGTGCCGTCGACACGAGGCGACCGCTGGAGTTGGAGGCCGACGAACCCAACCGGGTCGCGGAGGCGGTGCAACGCCTGAAGCTGAATCACGTGGTGATCACGGCCGTGGCAAGGGATGACCTTCCCGACGGGGGCGCGTGTCATTTCGCCAACACCATCGAGGAGGTGCGGCGAGTCAACCCGGATGTCGTCATCGAAGTCCTCGTCCCCGATTTCCTGGGGCGCGAGGATGCGCTCTGGATCGTGATGGAGGCTCGCCCCCGCATTTTCAATCACAACATCGAAACCGTGGAGCGACTGACTCCGCTGGTCCGGTCCAACTCGGAATACCGCCGTTCGCTTCAGGTGCTCAGGCGCGCCCGCGAGTTTGCCTCCGACATGGGGTATCGATGTGCGACGAAGAGTGGGATCATGCTGGGGCTGGGCGAGCGGGAACCCGAGGTGTTGCAGACGATGGACGACCTGCGCGAGCACGACGTCACCGTGCTGACGCTGGGCCAGTATCTGCGACCATCGGAGAAGCATCTGCCGGTCGTGGAATACATTCGACCGGAGATTTTCGATCGCCTCGGCAAGATCGCCCGCGAGAAGGGGTTTCGACACATTGCCTCCGGCCCCTTGGTTCGGTCCTCCTACCACGCCGCCGATTTCAAACCGGAACTGGACCCGCTTGCCTGAGATCGTCGGCCCATCGGCCAGCTCCGTGGGTCGGGCCCCCTTCTGATCTCCCAAATCAATGATTAGGCAGGTTGACTCCGGGGGGGAGAAAAACTATCGATCCACCGGTTCGTTCTGGGTCTCAGAATCGGTTGGCGAGACCTTGAACTGTGGTAAGTTACCAAGAAATCCCCAATTTTTATATTTGCCGCTAATTTCCACCATGCCCCCCCATGATTGAAGTATCTCCATTTTTCGCGAAGATTCGGAATCTGTTTCTCGCGGTTTTCGCTCTCTCTGTGGTCGGTTTCTCTGTGGCGACCGACTTCATTTTCCGTCACGAGATCACCCGGCAGGCGCGGATCGAGCTCGTGGAAAGAGGTCTGGATGTCAGTGTGAACGGTATCATTCAGGCGATCAGGCAGGGCAAGCTCGCTCTCTTGGAAAACTATGACACGGCGGGGATCAGCTTCGGGCAGGCCGACGCCGAGGGGATGACGCCCTTGCACGCCGCGATCATCGAGCGGGATAAAGAGGCGATTGATCAGGTTTTTCTGCGACAGAAGCAGGTCAGGAAGGTTGTCGACGTTCCCACTCGGGGAGATGGGATGACCCCTCTGAAGCGTGCGCTCAATGCCGGCGATTTTCATCTCGCCAACCGGTTGATCGACCAACTGGGTGCCGATGTAAACACCGATCGCGAGCCCGGTCTGCCCTACCTGATCGACGCGATTCAGCGTGGTGACGAGGAACTTCGGGACTACCTGCTGGACAAAAATGTCGACGTGAACCGGAAGGGGGTTCAAACCCACTGCGCGCTCGCCTTGGCCGCCGCCGAGGACAACCTCGATCTCATGCGGCGATTGGTGGCGCAGGGTGCCCGCATCGACGCGGTCGGGGTCAGTGGCAAACCCCTGCTCCTCGAGGCGGTCGAGGAGAATGGTTTCGAGGAGGCGGCCTTTCTTCTGGAAAAGGGTGCCGATGTGAACGTGATGCACGAGGGGACGGACGCGCTGCTTGTCGCCCTGGACCGGCAGGACGGTCGCCTGAAGGGTCTGGTCCTCGGGTTCGGGGCCAAAGTCGACCGCCCCGGACGTTCGGGGGAGCACCTCATCTTCGAGGCTTATGAGTCCGGCAACCACGATTGGTTGATGTATCTGCTCGATGCCGGGGTTGCGGTGGACACCCGTTCCACCCACGGGGACACCCTGCTCCTTGCCGCGGTGAAGGCGGGTGATTACCAGACGATGGACCATCTCATCGCGCGCCGGGCCAACCTCGACCTCGAGGATGCCGAGGGGCTGAGCCCACTCGCCTATGCTGTCGGGGTGGGGGACACCGCGTCGGTGCGCACGCTCGTGGAGCAAGGCGCCATGATCTACCCGGAGTCGATGGTGGCCACGGCCTATCATCGGCGTGACAACCCGACTCTCAATCTTTTCATGAACGCCGGCGTCGATCCGGGCATCGTGCTGGAGGGCACCGATCGCCGGGTCCTCGATGTCGCCGTGGCCGAGGGTGCCGTGGAGACGGTGCGCACGCTGCTCAACGCGGGAGCGGACATCGGGGACAATCTCTGGGCCGCCTTGCTCACGGGGCAGGATGATCTCGTCGAAGTGATTCTCGCCAACGGGGCCGACCCCTCGCAGGCGGGGCTGGAAGGCGAAACGCCCGTGGAGTATGTGCTCAACACGGGTCGGCACACCCTGCTGGAGCCTCTCCTGGAAGCGGGTGCGGACCCCAACCCGATGTATGACGCAACCGAATCCTGGGTGTCCCGCGCGTTGCGCGAGGGGGACGAAGACACGGCGCTCGCCCTGGTCAAGGCTGGCGCCAGTCTCGGGGATGGCTTTGCCTCTGACGGGCATTCCCTGTTGGGATGGTCCATCGCCCATGAGATGGAGGAGGTTTCCCTCGCTCTGATCGAGGCGGGGGTGGATGTCAATGTGGTCGAGCCCAACCCCGCGAAGTCGGATTTTATCGAAAAGTTCGACGAGAGTTCCACCTTCAGGCGGGCCCTTCGATACGACCGCCGCATCAGGCCCCTCATGATGGTCGCGGTGAAGCGCAACCACCGGGTGGCTCAGGCCATGGTCAACGCCGGTGCGAAAAACCACGCGACCCCCAAATACCTCTATCCCATCGCGATTGCCTCCTGGTATGCCGACGTCCGCATGATGCAGATCATCTACGGCCGGGATCCTGACCACCAGCCGAGGAAGATCGTGGTCGATCTCTCCAGCCAGCGGGTGACCCTCTACGAGAACGGCGAGGCGACCTATTCCTCGATCTGTTCAACGGGCAAGTCCGGATACCGCACGCCGGCGGGCAGTTACGTGATCACCCAGAAAGCCCGGCACCACACCTCGAGCATCTACGGTTCTTCCATGCCCTATTTCATGCGTCTGAGTTGCAGCGCCTTCGGCCTGCACGTGGGCAACTGCCCGGGTTATCCCGCGTCGCATGGCTGTATCCGGCTGCCCTGGAGCGCGGCGCGTCACTACTTCGCGAAGTGTGAGCTGGGTGATCTCGTCATTATTCAGCAGTAAGGGAGGGCCAACCCCGGCGGAGTTTCTCCCGAAAGATCGAATGCATCGCGGTGATTTGCTCGATCAGCTCCGCGCCTACGGCTTGCGGCATCCGGAGGAAAGGGGTCGGGTGGATCGCTTCGTGGGTTTCGTCGAGTCGCACCCCGATTGTTTTCAGCGAAGTCTCGCCGTCGGACACGTCACGGGCAGCGCCTGGCTGGTCGACGAGGCGGGCGGATCGGTTCTCTTGACCCACCACCGGAAGCTGGGGCGCTGGTTGCAACCCGGGGGACACGCTGACGGCGAGAGCGATGTGCGTATGGTCGCACTGCGCGAAGCTGAGGAAGAGTCGAGGCTGGATCGACTGGAGGTCGAGGAATCTATTTTCGATATCGACATCCACCGAATCCCGGAGCGAGCTTCCGAACCGGGCCACCTCCACTACGACGTGCGTTACGTGGTGCGGCATTCCGGGTGTGGCGACTATGCGGTGACCGAGGAGTCTTTTGATCTCGCCTGGGTGCCTCTGGGCGAACTGGACCGGTTTTCCCGCGATCCCTCGGTCCGGCGGATGGGCGAGAAGTGGGCGGCCCGGCTCGAGGCCGCTTCGGCGGGACACTGAACCTCGGCCCGAGTGCCTGCCGGTCGGGTCGACAGGATTTTTCATTTCCGTCTCGGGGAGCGTCCTGTAGTTTTCCAGCAACGATGACAGAAATTCCCGCCGAAGATCCCCTCAAGCCGATTTACCGCGAATCCCTCATTGAGAACCCGATGCGCAAGGCGGACCTGCGGACTCGGGACACGGCGCTGATCTGCATCGACATGCAGTATCTCGACGCCGCCGAAGGCTATGGGCTGTTTCGCGATTACGAAAAATCTCCCATCCCGCTGGATGGATTGAAGTACTATTTCAACCGTTTGCGGGAGGTGGTGCTTCCCAATGTTCACAATCTCCAGAATTGCTTTCGCACCCATCGCCTGGAAGTCATTCACGTGAGAATACAGTCGCTGACCCGCGATGGTCGCGACCGCTCAAAGGGGCACAAACGGCTGGAGCTACATGCCGCGCCGGGATCTGGCGACGCCTGTTTTCTCGAGGAAGTGGCCCCCGTGGGTGATGAGATCGTGATCAACAAGACGGCGAGCGGCGTCTTTTCCGCGACCAACCTGCATTACGTTCTGCGAAACCTGGATATCTCATCCCTCTACATTGTGGGCGTCTACACCAACGAGTGCGTCGAGACGACGGTCCGAGACGCCTGTGACCTCGGTTATCTCGTAACTCTGGTGGACGACGGTTGCGCCACGGTGACCCCGGAACTGCACGCGGCGAGTCTCCAGACGCTGCGGAATCGCTACGCCCGGATCGTCACCGCCGCCGAGGCGATGGATGATGTCGAGCGGTTCGCTCTGGTGGAGGAGACCCGTGGCTGAGAAGCCCGTCGCAAGCTGGCGCCTCCGGCAGTGCCCTTGGGAAAAAACCGTGAGAAATGACTGGACCGGTCGGATCCGGGCCTTAGTCTGTAGGTGAATAGTAAAGAAGAGTTGCCCATCCTCGGGCGTTGGTCGTTTGTTGGTTTTCCTTTTTCGATATCACTGGCTGAAGCGCAATGCCTCGGAGTCTGGGGGTGACTTGTCGAAAAAGTGAATCAATGAAGTTGTTTATCGGAAATCTCTCCTACGACACGTCGGAAACGGAAATTCGGAGTCTGTTCGAGCCGTTTGAACCCATTCTGGAATTTGTTCGTCCGTTGAATCGCGAAACCGGCCAACCGCGGGGTTTCGCCTTTGTCAGCCTCTTGGACGAGGAGAAGGGGTTGGCCGCGATCGAGAGCCTCGACGGAACCGAACTCGGGGGGCGGAAACTGCGGGTCAACGAGGCGGAGGACCGCGCTCCCGCTCCCAGACCACCGCGCATGTGGGCAGGGCACGACGACCTCGACCACGGTCCCAAGAAGCGCGTCGACGATCGCCCCACGGGCAAAGACGGGCGCAAGGTGACCTACAAGTCGATCTGACCGGGCGGACCGGGAGGAAGCAGGGGCCCAGGGCGTTCCGGGTCACTTTCCCCATCAAGCGGCGCACCGTCTTTCGCGCTTCAGTCGGTCGAGAGCTTCGGGATGAATCCGGAAGCGCTCGGGTAGTCGGGGCAAAAATAGGGGAGCGGCAGCGGCGAAAATCCTCATGGAGGCCCGCGATAGGGCAGTCGATTTGAGGCCCAACCGATCTCTGAGCCGGTCGGGCAGGGTTTCCCGGGGGAGGAAAGTCACGGTGGAGCCGATGATTTTGGCCGGGGGAGAATCGGCCGGCGTGGCGATGGCGCGTGCCAGACGCGAGCAAAGCGGGTGACTGCCCAGGAGATCGCCTTCGATCATCTCCGCGTAGTAGGTGCGAAAGGTTGGGTAATCCTGCGGTCCGTAGGAGCGGTCCAACCCGAAAACCTCTCCGAAGCGACGCATATCGGCGTAAAAGGTCGCTTTTCTCGTCTCCTCCAACGTTCCTTCGATGAATTCATAGCCGCTGAGAGCGGCTTCGATCATGGTGGCAAGCACCCAGAGGAGGAGGTCCGGCTCGGTGGCGGAGTAGCGCTTGGGGCCGCCTATCCCGGCGGAAACCTCCCCGTTTACGCCGCGGTGGACTCTATCCAGTCGTCGTCGCATCGCTTCAGCCTCCGCGGCAGTCCCGAATGCGATGGTGTTGGTGGCAACGAGGGTGCGTTTCAGCCGGCCCAGCGAGTCCGCGGGAAAAGTGCTGTGGTCCGCGACCCCCTGGGCGATGCGGGGATGGGCGACCTGGAGGATGGCGGCAGCGGGGCCGAAGATCAGCCCCCATTTCTGGTGATTGATTCGCCACATCTCCGAATCGAGAGAGAAGAAGAAACGTTCTGGGGACGGCATCGACACCGCGCCTAAGTTCCCTGGTTTTTTGACGCAAATCAAGAGGGCAGCCAGCCGCCGACCTCTCGCGGTAGCCTTTCCAGGCTGCACCGGCGAAATGACCTCACTCGGTTACCTTTTGCTCTTTCTGAGAAATGCCGTCTCGGTGCGAAGTCGGATGTCGATGACGGATTCGTCGTAGACGGGGGAGGGGTTGTCATAGAGCAGGTGGAAAACATCCCCCTGGATGGCGAATTCCGCGAGCAGTTCCGCGTGATACCACTCGGCGAGTTCTCGCCAGCCTGTCGACAGCACCGTTCTCCACTGGGTGGAAGTGGTGTTCTCGCTCACGTGGGTCGATTGCACGAGGACTTCGACATGATAGGTCCGGGTCTGGCCGGGAAGGTCGCGCGAGGAGGCGTCTCGACCCGCGAACATGAGGAACAGGAGAATTGTCGCAGAAAGCAACCCGGGGGTGGAAATGGCGAGGAGAGAATGATTTTTTGTCATGAAGGATCAAATGTGTTCACCCCTATATGGGGAATCCGCCGGGACCGGTTTCAAAAAATCGATGAGAAATGGGATAGCCTGAGCCCGGCTCCCTTCTCGGCGACGATGGATCAGTGAAACTCGATCGCTTCAAGGAGCCACTGATCCCCTTTGGCGACCACTTCGATCGTCGCGGATGCCTCGCGAGTTTCCGCGTAGCGGAGTTCCCAGAGTTGGATCGAGGCCAGCTCCAGCCAGTCGACTTGAGCCGCGAACCTCTTGACGGTGGGAGGGTTCTCGAATCGGACCCGGGTAACCTCCATGTCGCGTTGCTCCCAGGGAGGACCAAAGGGTGACGCGTGGGAAAGGGCGCTGTTCCAGGTCGACTCAAGATTTGCCTCTTTTCCATCGACGAGCCACCGATGCAGACGCGGATTCGATTGGCACACGTCCTCGCCGACCTTCCTCAGCAGGATGGTGGAGATCAGGCGGGCCTTGGAATCTGGCAGTCGCGTCGGTTTCGACCAGGAAGGCTCCGGGAGCTGAATACTTCGCCCCGCCCAACCCACCTGCCATCCCACCGTCGCCATCAGTCCGAGAATGACCAGGGTGAGAAGCCACCGGTGCGGTCTTCGGATGCGCCGCAGGGATAGGGGAGCGAAGGCAAACGGAAAGACGAGGAAAAAGGGAGTGAAGTAGAGAACCCATCCGCCCGTTTCCGGGGGCGAAGGTATCGTATCCTCGGCCATCGGCATCTCCTCGTTCCCTGGAGAGGTGGAGGGCGATAGAACTTTCGGCGGAACCCAGGCCGATTCGGGGTGGTGAGGCGACAACTCGACGAGGTGACGACTGCCTCCCCCGGAAAAGGCCAGCGGAATCTTTTGCACCCGAGGGGTGAAGCCCTCCCAGGCTACCCGGTATT
>CAZLUZ010000071.1:0-23359 GCA_964562825.1 uncultured Akkermansia sp. | reverse complement strand
GGCTGGAAGCCCTCGTCGAGTGCTGCGAGAATCCCGGCATCGCCCTCGTCGAGGAAGGAGACCGGATTTCCATCGACGCCGAACGGCGCGAAATCACCCTGCACGTCTCGGCGGAAGAACTGACCGCCCGGGAGGCGGCATGGCAGGCACCGGAACCCCGCTACCGAAGGGGAGTTCTGGCCAAGTATGCTCGCCTGGTCTCCTCTGCCTCTCGCGGCGCGGTGACCGATGACGTCTCTGGCTGAGGGTCCGGCACACCCAAAACCCGGTGAACCGGACCCCCGGTTTGCCCTAAACCAACTGGGGAACCACGAAAGGTTCCCGGTAGTCCCGTTTGATTTGCCGCGAGTCCGCTCCGGGCGACTGCACCGTCGCCGTCGCCGGGTCGACGGAGAGGCTCATGCCCAGTCGATAGGCCGGATCCTCGATGCCCCAGGCTCCCAGTTGACTGCGCTGCTCCGCCACGATGGTGCGCAGCATCTCGTTGTCCCCAATCGCCTCATCGATCTCGGCTCCTCCGACCTCGGCACCGGAAAGGTAACTGACATTGCAGAGGTGCGCGAGCGCGCTGGATCGCTCCGCAGAGACGATGTCGGATCGGAGATCCTCTCCCCTCCGCGAACGGACCGCGTCGATAAAATTCTGCTGGTGATCGAGACCGCCGTCGCCGTCGAATTTCTTGATCTTGGATTTTCCATCCTCGCCCACAACATACATGCCGCCTCGTCCGCCCCGGAGTTCGCCACCCTCGCACTTCACGATGATGCCCACCCGGATCCCGTTGCGGACCGGAGATACATTGCGCTCCGGAGAAACCCACATGTCATTGACTTCGATGATGAGGGGCACGCCGCCGTGCTCGCACCAGTTCGCCATCATGTTGGGTGTCTCGCCGGCGTCATTCCACCCGAAGCGTCCGCCGAAACTGCTGATCTGAGCGGGGAGCGGCCCGTCGCCCAGCAACCAGCACGCCAGGTCGATCTCGTGAGGAGCCTGGTTGCCTACGTCGCCGTTGCCGGTGTTCCAGACCCAGTGCCAGTCGTAGTGGAACCGCGGCCGATAGATAGGTTCCTCCTGGCAGGGTCCGAGCCAGAGATCGTAGTCGCAGGTCTCCGGAGGACTGAGCTTCGATCCCCTGGACCCGATTGACTCCCGGTTGCGGAAACACACCGCATGGACCGACAGGATCTTGCCGAGATTTCCCTCCTGGACATACTGAATCCCCTCTCTCGGTCCCGGGTCGGACCGATTCTGAAAACCCGCGGCGATGATGCGGTCGTACTTCTTCGCCGCGGCGACGAGTTGCTGGCCTTCCCACACGCTATGGGACACCGGTTTCTCCACATAGACATCTTTTCCCGCCTCCATGGCGTGGATCGACTGGAGGGCGTGCCAATAGTTGGGCGAACTGATGACCACGGCGTCGATGTCGTCGCGGTCCAGAAGTTTGCGGTAGTCCTGCTCGCGAACCGCCCGGGAGAGGTCGATCTCATTCTTCTTGCCCAACCGGTCGACGAGCTTGTCCATCTGGGCCGTGTCGGGATCGCAGATGGCGACGATATCCGAATTTTTTGCGTTCTCCCTGGCAAACTGCCGTGCCAGCTGCCCGGCGCGTCCCCCGGCACCGATGAGGGCGACGCGCACGGTTTCATTCGCCCCGAGCACGCGGCGGCCGGCGAGAGGAAAAGTGAGCGCGGCGGCTCCAGTGGCAGTAAGGAAACGGCGGCGGCTGAAAGGCATCTTTCTGGTTTTCATGTTCGGAGAAGTCGTTTGCTATCGGGCAAGTCAAAGCCGGGGAGTCATTCCCGTAAAGTGGCACGTCCGCGTTTTTTGCCGCCTGGCCGCATGGGAGATCACGTTTCCCCGGAAATGGCCTCGTCCCGGTCCGGAGCCGGGATGTCGATCTTCTTTCTCAGGGCAACGACATCGATTCCCCTCTGCTCCAGCTGACCGAGGAAATCGAGCGCCTCGGCCCCCTCGAGCACGATGGAGAGAGGGAGCATGCCGCTTTTCCCTTCCGCCATGGCGGAAAAGGCCACCACCAACTGCACGGGAAAGACGCCCTTGACCCGGTAGACCGAGCTTTTGCCTTCCGCCGTGCTGCCCCGCCGCAGCGAATTCGGATTGGTTCGAGAGGTGAGAAACGCGATCTGGCTCACATTGATCACTTTGCCGTTTGTCGTGGAAAGAAAATCACTCATCATTCTCTCGGTTTGGCGCAACCCGGGATAACACATCCCCGGCCGCCGGCAGAAGCACATAAGCATGGGAACCGCTCCGATGCCCCCCCTCGCTGTTGTCGATCACGATTCTTGCCCGCACCGTTTCGCTGGAGGGATCGATCGCGGGGGAGAGGAACTCGACCTCTCCGGTGACCTCCACACCGGAACCGAACCGGTCGGTCTGAAGACTGTTCTCCCGGAGGATCAGGACCCGGACGGAATCTCCCGCGCCGAGATCGCCGATGAGATCGGCGGGCAGATGAACCACCAATCTCAGCTTGTCGAGCCGCGCCACCTTGGCCAGGGCTTGGGCGCGTTCGCCCGGGACCGCGGAATCGGCCGACTCGGCGAGATCTCGATTGATCTCCAGGATGATGCCGTCGATCGGACTGCGCAGAATGCGGCGCTCGATCTGCGCCTCGATCTCCCGCACCCGCCCCTGGGCGATGCTCTTTTCCTCCTTGGCCATCTGCAGATTCCCCTCGGCCTTTTTCAACTCCGCGCTGGCCTGGATGACCTCCGTGGAGTGGGCCGTTCCGCTGCGCTGCAGCCTGCTCAGCTTGCCATACCGCTCCCGCGCCACGTTCACCTCGGCGGTGGCCACGGCGATGGCGGCGGTGCTGTCTGCCTGGATCCGCGCGATGGCCAACTGGGCCTCCAACACCGTGGTGTCGAGCGATAGAATGGGGTCTCCCGATCTCACCTCGTCGCCCTCCTCGACGTGAACCTTCGAGATCAATCCCGATTCCGCCGCCGTCATCTCGATGCTGCGATAGGGCTCCGTATAGCCCAGCACCCTCCGGTATTCCTCCGCCTCGGTCTCCGCCGGAAGGTGGGAGATTGCGATGAGGAGGAGGAAAACTGTCAACTGCGCCATCTGCATCTTCCTAACTGCTCAACGATTCACGGGTATCTTCCTGCCAGAGATCGTGTTCTGCCATCTTTATTCTCATCTCGTAGCGCCGCCTCTCGACCGCGGCCTGAACCCGATCAAACGACCGGCTCCAACTTCCCGACAACTCCCCGTTTTCCCGGACCCGGGCCCGCTGGAGCTGGTTGCGGACCTCCGGAGCATACGTCCGGATGAGGTAATCATCGGCGCTGACGAAGGCCTGCCCCTCTCCTGGTTGCCCCTGGCGGGCGCCCCGACCGATGAGCTGGCGATCGATCCGCACCGACTCGTTGCGCTCCACCTGGATGACGAAGAGACCTCCGGCCTCCTCAGCCTCCTTGCTCAGACCGATGTGCGTTCCCCGGCCGGCCATATTCGTGGCGATGAGAACGCTGCCAGACTCTCCGGCCCGGGCCACGATGGCCTCCTCCTCCGAATCCTGCTTGGCCGAAAGCACTCGGTGAGGGAGCCCCGCCTCGGTGAGTCTTGCGGAAAGCCTCTCGCTGTCGCGAATGGTGCGGGTTCCCACGAGAAGGGGTTGCCCGCGCGAATGGATCTCTCCGACTCGCGCCACGATGGCGGCGTCCATGGCATCGTGATCGCGAAATACCCGCTCCGGATGGACGACGCGCCGGGAGGGTCGGTGCAGGGGAATCACCGAAACCGGCATGCGAAAGAATCGCCAGAACTCGCCAGCGCTCTCCGCCGCGGTTCCGGTGAGCCCGCAGATCACGTCATACAGGGCAAAGAACCGCTGGCGGGTGATGCTGGCAGCGGAGTCCTGCTCCGGCCGGATCTTGACGCCCTCCCGGGCTTCCACGGCCTGGTGTTGTCCCTCCCGCCAGGACCTGTCCTCGAAGCGCCTCCCCGTGAACTCATCGACGATGATCACGGCGTCGTCCTCGACCACGTAATGCTCGTCGCGACGAAAGAGATGCCGGGCCCGCAGCGCGTTGAGGATGTAGGTTTCCCAGGGCCGGCGGAGCCGTTTCCAGGGAATGCGATCGTTGTCACGGAAGATAGTGTGTCTTCCCAGCGCGGTCAGCTCGACGGAGCGCCTCTGCAGATTGAGGAGATAATGTTCCTCCTCGATCAGGCCCTCTGCCTCGTCACGGGCCACGAGAAAAGGCTCGTCGGACGCTTCCGCACTGCTCTCTTCGGAGATGAGCAGCGGGCTGCCCGCCTCGTCGATGAGCACGCTGTCGACTTCGTCGATGATGGCGAAGGGCAGGCCGCGCTGGGCGACCCTCGGCTCCGGCTTCTCCCGACCGAGAATGGCTAGCCTGAGCTCTTCCCCCGGGCCGGAATGGGGATGCCGCATGATGGCGAGCTGGTCCCGCATGTAGTCGAAGCCGAATTCGTACCCCACCCCGTAAGTGATCTCCCGGGCATAGGCCCGCCGCTTCTCCTCGGGGGTGCAGCGTTCGGGCAAAAGCGCGATCCCGATCCCGAGATAATCGAAGATGGGCCGCGAGAATTCGTAGTCTCTCGCGGCGAGATAGCTGTTCACCGTGACGACGTGGACTCCCTCTCCGGCGAGGGAGAACAGAAAGCAGGGCAAACTCACCGCGAGCGTTTTGCCCTCTCCCGTGGCCATCTCCGCCACTGCCCCCCTCACCAAAGCCAGCCCTCCGAGAACCTGTTCGTCGTAGTGGAACAGCCCCGTGGTCCGGCGGGAAACCTCCCGCAACATGGCGAAGGCGTCCTCGAGGTAGGCGATGTGGGGCGTCTTGCCGGAGCGAACGGCAGCCTGCCACTCCCCCACTCTCTCCCGCATGGTGACCTGGTCCATCTGGCGGTAGGAGTCCGCGAGTCGATTGATTCTCGCAAGCCGCACCCGATCCGAGCCCCGCCTCGTCCGATCAAACGTCTCCTCCCACCGCTTCTGCAGGACCCCGCGGAGATAGGCACCGCGATCGTACTGCTGCTGAAAACCTGGGGAACTCATCCGGACGGGGCGGGAAAGCTCTGCCAGACCACCTCCGTGGCCGGTCTCCCGCCAGAAGGGCGAAGAGGTCAGTTGAGCACCGGGTTTGCCGTGACCGAGGGCTTTTCGGAAGCCTGGGATCCTCCCGCACCACGATTGGGCTTGGAAAAAATGGACCGGGCCTGCTCCGAAACCGGCTTCATCGGCATTAATTCCTCATCCGAGGACGGAAGGTCTTCGAGGGGAATGTTCGGGATCGGATCGAAATCCCCGCTACCGCGGCGTTCCATCGTCGGAGAGATCAAATTGCTGTAGGACTCGATCGATCGATCGCAGCAGGTCGAGGGATCCCCGAAGGTCACCTTCCCGCAGTAGCGGCAGGCCTCGCTGATATGGTCTCCCGAACCGGTGAGCTTGAGCTCCTCCAACTCGTCGCACTGGTGGGAGGGGTCCGTTCCACGCACCCGTTCGATCCCGATCCTCTGCTTGCGGAGGATGGTTCCCTTGGCCCGTTCCAGCGATGCGAAGGCCGCATTGTAGGAAACCACGGCATCGAGGAAGGCCACCTCGGCATTCTGATTGCGTTCCATCGAATCGAGGATGAGCTGCAACTGGGAGGAAGTGGTGCGGCTGCTTCCAGTATCGACCTCGAGGCGCTCCTGGAGTTGGCGGAGTTCCTCCCGCGAGGCATTCAGGGTCTCGTATTTGCCCTGCATGTCCCTGTAGGTAGTGACCAGTTCGCGATAGGCCACCACCGCCTCGAGCAGCACGGTGTCGATGGTCGTCTTCAGCTGGTTGGTCTGCTGGCGCAATTCCAGTTCGCGGCGCAGCAGACGCGCTCTCGCCTCGTCGTTGTCGAGCGGTTGCTCGAACTGGAGCCCCAACTGGTAACCGGAATTGTCGAACTGATTGCGAAACGCCAGGTTGGACCTGTCGTTGGGCTGAATCTCGGAGAGCATCAACTCGGCCACGAGATTGAGCGTGGGCCATTTTTCGTTCTTCTGCATGTCTCGCCGGACCACTGCAGCGCGGAGTTGGTCAAATCCCTGCTGGATTTCCGGGCGATTGTGCAGCGCCTCCTTGGCCACCGTGCGGACGTCCTCCAGGCAGCCCGAGAGAACCGGGAGCGTCATGGGGAGCGTCTCCGAATTCGACCCGATATCCTGGCGCGGATCGTTGACCAGCGCCCGGAGCCGCTCCTCGCTGTTGCGGATCGCCACCTCCGCCCGGTTGAGAAAGGATTTCCGGGTGGCCAGAGCCGCCCGCGCCCGGAGCACCTCGCTCTCCAGAGCATCGAGGTCGGAACGACTCTCCAACTGTTTGAGGATATCGGCGGTCTCCGCGACCAGTTGCTTGCTCAACAGGTAGGCGGAGCGCGCATAGAAGAGTGCCCAGTAGGCCTGGTTTACCTCCACAAGGTGCGCCTGGAGTTGGCGCAGAAACTCTGCCGAAGCCATGTTGGCATCGAATTTGGCGATCTTGATTCGGGAGTGGTTGTAGTGATAGCCCGCCCCGGAAAGCAGCGGTTGGGTGACCGAAATGATCAATTCGGACGCTCCCTGATTGTTCGGATTGAGAAATCCGGAGTTGTTGGACAACTGCGACCACCGATTCGAGACCGAGGCCTCCGCTCCGGTAAAAAACTTCTTGCGCACCCCCGCTTCGATGAACTCTTCGTCTTCGAGAAAACGATTCACGCCCGGTTGCGCCGTCAGGGCGGAACCGTTCGGTTCGTTCCGGCGAATCAGCCCGGCGTCGAGGAACATCACCGGATCGAACTCTCCGTCCGCCTCCTGGATCCCGGTCTCCCGGATCAGGGGGATATCACTGAAGACTTTCACCTGATTGGAGTGAGCCAGGGTGAGGTAGTAGATATCCTCAATGGAACGTTCCACCGTCTGCTGCCCCTCCCAGATCTGGCAGCGCACCAGTTCCTTCCACACCGTCTCGAAATCCGCGGGCAAGGCCGCCATCTTCTGCAGCGCCGATTTCCGCAAATCGGGCGGATCCATCTTGTCGATGCGCCCCTCGTAAGCGGCGAAGATCTCGTCGATGACGTCCTCAATCTCGTGTTGGGGACAATTCCTCACCGAGTTGTAACCGGGAATGTGGGGATAGCGCTCGACGGGGTCGTTGCTTCTCCCACCGGAAGCCCCTCCGTCCTCGTAGGGCGTGATCCGCGCGGCCACTGTGTCGCTCTCCCGGTCCATGTAGACATCGTGAACCCGGCTGTCGTACTTTCGTGGTGCCGGAAAACGCTGCTGGTCGGTTTCGCTGTTCGAGAAGATCCGTTTGAAGAGACCCTTCCTCGTATTGTCCGTCGGCTCCTCGGCGCAGGCCACCCCTCCCCAGGCAACGACCGCGAAAAGAATAATCGCTCCCAAGAGTCCTCTCTGGACCCGGGCGAAAAATGGATTGCGTGTCGTTTTTCCCATAACAGAGTTTCCCAGCCAAACGTGTAGGAAAATCACTCCCTGTTTTCAAGCGAAGATTTTGAAATTAAAGAGGCGGCCATTGGGAAGATTTGAATGTCAACGTTTGCGAAAGAATTGCTCGTTTCGACTCGCGGCCAGGGGACCTACGAGATCACCGCTGAGGTCGAAGCGGCCGTTTGCGAGTCGGGGATTAGCTCGGGCCAGGTCACGGTCTTCCTCTGCCACACCAGCGCCAGTCTCGTGATCATGGAGAATGCCGACCCCTCCGCGAGGACCGATCTGCACGCCTTTTTCGATCACCTCGTTCCGGAGGACCTGCCGTTTCTCGTGCACACCTGCGAGGGACCGGACGACAGTCCCAGTCATCTCCGCATGGCACTGACCCGGACCAGCGAAGTGATCCCCATCCTCAACGGCAGAGCGGTCCTGGGCACCTGGCAGGGCATCTTTGTCTTCGAACACCGGAGAGCTCCGCACCGGCGGCGGGTTTGTCTCTCCGTCATCGGCGAATGAGGTCGCGCCGCGGCTCTTCCCCTCGCCTCAGCGGGAGGAATCCGGCATCGGCGGCGGCGATCGCAGCCCGGTGGGCCGCGCGGGCTCCCAGAACCATACCGTCGCAGGTCACCCAGGCGAGCCAGCCCGCCGGCCACCACCAGGTGGGCCAGAGAACCCCGGCAGCGAGAACGAGTCCCCAGGCCAGGGAGAACGCAGCCGGGTCGAGGACGGTGTCGATCCGCAAACGGACCAGGTGAATCCCCTCGCCGAGCGGTTCGACGACGCCGGAGAGACGGGATCGAAAATAGAGGCTCCGGGGAAAAGACGCGGAGAAGGCGGCTTCCCTGCCACTCGATGGTCGTCGATCCAGCGCGGCCCAGGACGCGAGGAAACTCTCCCTCGCCCGATTCTCCCGGCTCTGGAACCGCAACACCAGAGAGGCGACCCGGAGCCACCACCATGGCCCCGCCAGCCCGCCGAAGAGGCTGAGGCAGTAACCGCCCAGCCCTCGCGGATTCATCGAGAGGAGGACGCGGCAACCCGCCCTAACCTGACTCTGCAGAACAATCAGCCCGGCGAGCCTCAGCCGGGTGAGAAAAGAATCATAGCGCGGCCAGATCTCGGCGCGAAAAGCCTCGCGCAGCGCCCCCAGAGCCACGGTTAAGGCACCGGCTCCGGCCACCGCCCAGAGCGGTGGGAAGGCAAAACCGACCGCCAGCAAAACCAACAGCAGGACGGGAAACCCGGGATGGAGAAACGGCGAGCGCGGCACCGAAACCGCCTCGGTGCCCCGGCCTGGATGCACGCGATTCAGGCGGGCTTCCTCAGCTCCGATCCGGGCTTCCTCGGCGAGAAAACCCATCACCGATCTCGGCCGGAACCGCCAGACCGCCGCCCCGGGAAGGATTCCCGAACTCATCTCAGGCGGGGAACGCCAAACTCCGGAAACCTCGACACCACCGCTCCCGATCGGATCGGCTCCTTCCTCCTCAAAAAAGGAGCGCCTCATCGCCAGGCTGCGATCGGAGAGTTCCACCGTGCCATCGGCAAACACCTCGGGGACGAGAGCACCCGGAGCGGCCTGCAGCGCCGCGCCGCACCACCCGGGCAACGGAAACGGGTAAACCGGGCCGCCCAGGCAATCGGGGGTCCCGGGCTCGTCGAAAGCCGCGACGATGTGGGCAACCCAGCCGTCGCAGGGCAGGCAGTCCGAGCGGGTAAAGACCACGATGTCCCCCCGGGCGATCCGGGCCCCGAAGATTCGGGCGCGGCCGCTATCCTCCCGGGGAATACCGGCGTGCCTGACCTCCTCCCGGGGGGAAACCAGTTCGCGCACCTGCCCGTCGTTCCCCGGGTTCACCACGATCACTTCGGTGCCGATAGGATCGTCCCTCTCCAGGGCATCGAGGCAGAGCGCGACGCGATCGGGATCGCCATCCGCAATCACCACCACCGAAACCCGGGGACGCCCCTCGGAGCCGGCTTCCCCGGGGACCTCGCTCTCCGGAGCCCAGGCCCGCGCCGCCGCCGCCAAGGCCGGTTTGGGCGCTCCCGAGGCGCTCTTCAACCCCGTGCCCGTCTTTGCGAAGGCATCTCCCTCCACGCGATCCCGATCCGACCACGAACTGAGGATGACGCCGGCCCCTCCCCAGTGCCGGACCAGGCGAATATGACGGCTGATCCCATCGGCCTGTGCCTCCTCCCCGATCTGCCCGGAGTCGAGGCCAAATCGGGAAATCACGATCGGCCGGGGAAACCCTTCTCGGCCGGTGCGAAAGAGAACCTGTCCGGCCTCGTCCGGAGCCATGCCGCACGGGATATCCCAGGAAATGAAATCCTGATTTCCCGGCAGCACGGCCGGGGCATCGGCCCGGTTCGGATGGGAGTAGAGCACGCCCGGATTCTCCCGGCCCGCCACGTCGATGAGGTGCTCGAGAAAAGCGCGGAGCCGGTCCGGACCGTGGTACCGAACCAGTTCCGGGCTCAGCGCGCCCGCCATCAAGAACCCGGCCACCGATGGATGCTCCGAAAACCGGGCCGCCACGTCGCGAACCCGTATCCCGATGGCTCGGCGAAAGGCGGCAGAACCGAGAAAATCGGTGAACGGATTCCAGGTGATGGTGATGAAGGCGAGCAGGCCGATTTCCTCGCAATCGATCAACCAGGTGCGCGGCGGGGGCTCAAGAAAACGCACCGCATCCGCGCCGAGATCGTGCCGCACCCGCTCGAATTCCAGGCGAGTTTCCCCCCCGGGAAACACGCCGGGAGGAAAAGGACCAAAAGTGACAGCGCGAAGGAAATGGGGCTTCGGGTCGCCCTGACGGCAGAGGGAGGTTCCCGTCACCCGGAGCGGCCCGGTATGGTTCGAGACGGGCAGTCGAGCCTGGGACCGTTGCTCCGTATTCAGCCGTCTCTCGGTAATCGGTGATCCGCGAGCATCACCCGCGGCCTGGCGGATGCGCCGCCCCGGGGCCGTGCTGCCCGGCGGCCGCCTTCTTCGGAGGGCCCGGGTTGGGCTTGTACTTGGTGACAAGAAACCCTCCGAAGGCGGCGAGCACGATGCCGAGGATGAACTGCCAGCGCAGCGCCGCAAAGCCGCCGGCCGGAGGGTGCATGGTCAGCGACACGATCGCGTTGACCACGGGGGCACCCGCGAAGATGATTGACATGACGACGGCGGGCGCGCTGCGGTTGCCCTGAGCAAACAGGGCTCCCAGCGAGAGAAGGACGAAGAAGGCACCGATCGCGCCGAGAGTCCCGGCGACCAGGGAAAGCCAGAGCCCTTTCTGGGGGAAATCCCAGTCCGAACCCCGGGCGATGAGAATCGCCAGGGGCGCCAGAACCGCCGTGAAAAAGTAGGCAACCCCGACGAAGAGAAAGGCCTTGTAGCGCCCGTTGACCGGGTCGCTCATCCCCACCTGCCCGGAGTGGAGAAAAATGCCGTAGAGCCCCCACGTCACTACCGTCCCCAGCGCAAAAAACAACCAGCTGAAATTTCCCATGGCAACAATCGGTTCGAGTGTCATCGCAACGCTTACGTCTCCGACTCCCCGATAAGGTCCCGTGGGGCCGCAACGATCCTCTCGCGCACATCGGATGGGATGGCAACCCCTTTCATCTGCCGGGTCTCCGGGTCGATGGCCACACAGACCACGGTGACCCGTCCCGTCGCCGCGAGACAGCGCGTCTCGGCATCGTCGGGATTCTTCCAGAAGCGGAACAGGTAGCGGATGATCTTGGTCCTGACCTCTTCGACGAGCAGTTCCACGTCCACCTCCTCCTCGAACCTCAGGGGTAGACGAAAATCGGCCGAAGCATGCACCCGCGGCCATCCCACCTTGAGCGTTTCCGGGGTGGGATCGGAGTCGCCGAAGGGATGCACGGAAAAACCGAGCTCCCGATAGAAGGCATGCTCGGTCACCTCCATGAAACGGAAGAAGTTGGAAAAATGCATGATTCCTGCGACGTCGGTATCGGCGAATTCGACGCGACGGCGATAGACAAATTGGTGCCTCATAGGTCGGATGGGTCGGTTCCCGGGGAGATAACCCGAATTACACAGGAAAGCCAAAGGCGAAACCGGGCCGGACGCATTTTCCCACCCACCAGGGAGCTTACGATTCCCTCCCGGAGTCGCCGATAAGCGATCCGGAGAGGCTCCCTTCGAAAGCAATCAGTGAAGCGGCCAACCTCAAAACGAAAAATCCCGGAGGTTTCTCGTTTCCAAGTTTTTCAACCGTCTCTCAGAGGCTCTCCGTGCCCTTGTGTCCGAGCTGTTTCACCGTCTGGTTGAGCTGCTCGTAGCCGATCGGCTTTTTGAGTACGGTGACCGGCCCGGTGGAAAGGATCTTCGTCAGAATATCGCTGTCGGGATGGCCCGTGATGATCACGATGGGCAGGTCGGGATACTGCGCCTTGAGCTTGGCATAGAGTTCGTCCCCGGGAATGTCAGGCAGCTTCAAATCGAGGAAGACGAGGTCGAATTTCTGCTTTTCCGCGTAGGACAAGGCCTCGTTACCCGTCCCCACGACAATCCGCCCAAAACCCGCCTTCTTCAGGAACTGCTTGAACAGAGTCTGCATGGGCACGTCGTCATCGACCACGAGAACGGTCGGTTGGCCGCCCTCGTCAGTCTTGAGAATATCCCGGTCGAGCAGGCTCCGCTTGATGCGCCAGCGCCCCCCGATTTGGATCGCGGGCAGCTGTCCCCTCTGGACCAGATAATAAACCGTCGGCAGGGGGATGCGGAGATATTCCGCCGTCTCCTTCACGGTCATGAGTTCGGGTGCCTCTTCTTCGGACATCGGTTTGGTGGTGGTTAAGGGTTGGATCTGTGAGGGGGGAGTAAAAAGTGCGCGAGCCGATGGCTATAAATTTCATAGCGGTCACCAATTCCAGGCACGCTCCAAATACAATGCAGTTTTAATATAAAAACAAGGGAAAAAGCGACAAAATATCAAAGCTGAGACTCGCCGTTGCGAGCCGAATGCTCACCAATAGTCAATGTTCCTAAAAAATCAAGAGGGTTTCTGGAAAGAATCGAAATTTTCCAGTTATGCCGATTACTAGAATCCTGCCCTCTTCAGCCCGTTTTTCTGCCTGGGGCGCTGCGGGTCATTTCACTCCGCAGACGACCCCGCGTCCTGAATTGGGGAGCAGGTTCCAGAGGGCCACGCAATCGCGACCTCGGTTTCTCGCTTTTCTAAAGCGACTCCTTCCACGATAAAAATCAACGGAATTTCGAGTTCTGATAAAGTCAATTTTTGCGGTAGCGGTTTTCGGGAGCGGGGCTTTAGTGGCGGCTTTTATGAACTGGTTCCAAGCGATCGTCCTCGGCCTCGTTCAGGGACTCACCGAGTTCCTCCCGGTATCCTCATCCGGGCACCTCGTTCTGAGCCAGGAGTTCCTCGGGGTGGATGACCGGGGGGTTACCTTCGAGATTCTGGTCCACTTCGCTACGCTCCTTTCCGTGGTCATCTATTTTCGAAACATTCTCTGGAGGATGACCAGGTCGATCCTGCCACCCTTCTCTCCCGAACTGGCCCGTGAGCGCCGTCTCATCCTGCTCCTCTTCATAGCCAGCCTTCCGGCCGCCGCCGTGGGTTTTTCCCCGCTGAAAGACACTTTCGAGAGCGTCTACGAAAAGCCGACGGTGGTTTCCCTTCTGCTACTCGTCACCGGCGCACTGCTTTTCCTCCCTCGCATCCTCTCCCGAGGCGGCCGCGATCTCGACGACGAGGTCTCGGTGAAATCTGCCGTCGCCATGGGGTTCGGCCAGGCCTTCGCCATCCTGCCCGGGGTCTCCCGCTCCGGCGCCACCATCGTCTCCGGCATGGTGGCGGGCGTCAAATCATCCACCGCAGCGGAGTTTTCCTTCCTCATGGCCATCCCCGCCATCGCCGCCGCCACGCTGATGGAGCTGAAAGACCTCGAACAACTGGACGCCGGCCTGCTCGGTCCCTACCTCGCCGGTTCCATCGTCGCTTTCGGTTCCGGACTCGTCGCCATCTTCGCCGTTCTCGAATCGATTCGGAAAGGAAAATTCGAATATTTCGGCATCTACTGCATCCTCGCGGGAATCGGCTGTTTTTGCTATTTTCATTTTTTCCGCTAAGGCTGTCACCCCAGAGTCGTTCCGGAGACACGCTCCGCTCTGTCTCTCCACGACCGTTCACACCCATGAAGGAACCGAAGAGATTCGCCGTTCTGCGCCTGTTGTTGCCCTCCTGCCTCCTCGCGGTTGCACTGGCCTCGCCCCCGGAGCTCCGCGCCCAGTCCTACACCACAGCGCAGCTTGCCGACGGCTTCGACTACCCCGTGGGCAAACCGGACGCGTACGGCTACTACGTCTACCGGGGTTTTACCCAAAATGGCCACTTGGGCGAAGATTGGAACGGAAACGGCGGGGGCAACACGGATGAGGGGGACCCGGTCTACAGCATCGCCCACGGTGTGGTCATCTTCTCCGAGGATTACAAACGCGGCTGGGGCAACGTCATCATCATCCGCCACGCCTACCGGGGAAAGAACGGTCAGATCGCCTTCGTCGACTCGCTCTACGGACACCTCAAGGTCCGCCTCGCCAGCGTGGGGGAACGCATCACCCGGGGCCAGAAAATCGGCACGATCGGGCGAGGTCCCTTCAAGATGTATGCCGCCCACCTCCATTTCGAGATCCGGAAGGACCTGCGCGTGGGCATGAGACGGGACCTCTACCCCAAGACCTTCGAGACCTATTACGATCCCCGCACTTTCCTCAAGGCGCACCGCCAACTCCGCTACGAATCCCGCATGGTGCGGGTGCCCATCAACACCTTTCAGCGGAGCAACCCAAACCGCGTCTACACCTCGGCGATCGATCCTCCCGAGATCGACGGGGAGGATTCCCCCCGACCCGTGCTCCCGGAGACGACCAGCTCGATCATAGCCGAGGAGACCGATCCCGGAGACGCCCTCCCGGAGAAGTCACGGAGCCTCCTCGACCGCCTCTTCGGGGGCAACTGAGCCCCTTCCCCCGTTTCGCACACACCGTCTCCGGACGCCCCGATCTCATTTTTTTCCCTCGGCCGATCCGACAGTCAAGCCCTCCGGTATATCGCCAACCACCGGAAAAGGGCTATCGCGGATAACACGGAAGCGTCGGCATCCGGCGGTTCCGAACCGCATTCCCGGCACGTCCGAATCATCCGGAGCCGCCAAAAAAAAACGCCTCCGGAAAACCGGAGGCGAAAATACTTTCGCAAGTTGTGGAAATATCGTCTTCCCGGAAGGTCTGTCTGTGTTTGTCGCCAAAAGCGGCTTATTTTCCGGTGCCGACGAAATCGCGGAGCTGCGCGTAGATCGACTGAACTTCGTCCTCGCGACCCTCCGCCTGGGCGGACATCACCGCCTCGATGTTCTGGGCGATGGTGTCGCGGAGGCAGTTGACCATGTCGATCCCCTTGCGGGTAATCTGGACCATCACCTTCCTGCGATCGTCGGCTGCGTGGAGGCGCTGCACATAACCGAGCTTCTCCAAGCGGTCCACCAGGCCGGTCGCGGCCGCCGTGGAGTGCCCCATCTTCTTTGAGATGTCCGTCATGGTGAGGTAGTCCTCACTCGACAGGTATCCGAGGAGAAAAAACTGGGCATAAGAAATCTGCCCCTTGTTCAACTCCTTGGAGAGGTCGAGCAGAAAGGACCGCTGGGCGAACATAATAAAGTCCGCCATCCGATCGGCATCGGCTTCCACTCGTTTGTTCGGGTCGTCAGTGATGTGCATTGCTGTATCCTCCGTTGCGATTCGTATTTTTTTGGTTGTCTGTCCCTGAATGTAACTCCAGTTCCGCCTTTATATCAAGTCGAATTTTTATAAATATTAGAAACTAGCCGCTGCCATCAGGCGATATTTTAATATCTAACATGCTCAATTTCTCAACTTTCGCAAACTTAAATATCAAATCTGCCGATTGTTATAGTTTCTGAAAAGTTAAAGCCTTCTGTTTCTGAACGTCACAGAGCCGATTTTAACAGAAATATTTTTGTGTTCGCCGGGCTCGCCGGTAAGGTGTGAGCTCCCCGGTCGATCGACCATCGGGACGTGTTCATGATGTTCGTTTTGCGAGAGGAGGACTGGGTTCTCGACTCCCTGGAACAAGAGGAGTGGTTTTTTGTCCAGCAGCTCCCCGGGCTGGCATCCGGCGAGGGGTTTTCCGATGAGGTGAAGAGGGTGTTGTTTCCCAGTCCCATCGTGGACGGAGATGGCCTGCCGGTGGAGTCCGACGAATCGAAAGATTGGGCGGAGTTCGTCCAACCGGACATCGAGGATGGTTTTGCCCGCGACCGTGCCGTGGTCGCTCTGGACATCGATGGGGCCGAGCGCATCGATGGAGCTCCCTCCTGGAACGATGAGGACGAGGACGCCCCCACCCTGACGGGTCCGCTCTGGCGAGTCGTGGTCGACGCCGATCACACCGAGCAGTGGTACAGCACGCTGAATCAGGCGCGGCTTCTCATGAACAGGGCCCACAACCTCGCGGACGACGAAGCGCGTTTTTTCCGACTCCTGCTGGGCGCAAGTGACGAAGAAGGCACAGGCGAGCGGAGATTATTGCTCGCCCAATATGAATTTTACTGTGTGATTCAGAATATTCTCATCGAGAACCTGATGCGTTGAACCCGGCATTCCCCAGGATGGAATCGCTCCTTCTCCCCACGTCCGAAGCCGTGTGGACCCTCCACGGGATTTCGCCGGAATCGTTCGAACCGGCGGCGGAGGAATTTCTCGACCTGATCGGCCGGTCCCGGACGGCGTCGGAGCGCGCCTACGCCCCGTTCTCCCGGTTTCCCGTTGGCTCCGCCCTCCACGCCAGGAATGGCGAGGGAGTCAGCGCTGGCTTCACCGGTTGCAACATCGAAAACGCCAGCTACGGAGCGACCATGTGCGCCGAGCGGGTCGCCGTCTTTTCCGCAGTCGAGGCCGGGTTCACCCGGATCGACCTCGTCGCCCTCTCCCTTCCCCGAGCCATCGCCTCCGGCAGCGGACTGGAGGGGCGCTGTCCCTGCGGTCTCTGCCGCCAGGTGCTGGCCGAATTCTCCCACGGTGATTCTCTCCTCGCCACCGACGGCGGATTCGACGAATTGGGCCGCACCCGGGCCGATGTCATCAGGTTGGCCCGACTCCTGCCTTGGTCCTTTTCCCTGTCTTCGTCATGACGGCATCCCCCTCCCCAAACGCCCTCTTGCGTGGCGGTGCCCTTGATCCACCGATCGATCCCCTCAACTTTATTCTTCCCCGCCCGTTATTTTGAGCATCACCGCAAAACAAGGTTCCAACTATTCGGTGCCACCGGACGAATCCAGTCTCAGGATCAAGGATTACCAGATCCATCTCCCCCCCCTGGGAGAGGGCACCTACGGTCGTGTCTACCGTGCAACCTACCGGAGTCTCTCCGATCGGGCTCTCAAGGTCTTTCGTCCGGGGGCGGTCGACATTGCCACCATGGCCCGGGAGCTGGAAAAGCTCTCCAAGGTAGCGGAACACAACGGGATCGTGACCCTGCACGATTTCGACCTGCTCAACGAGCCTCCCTACTACGCGATGGGACTCCACGCCGACCTGAAGCGGGACGGCACCTGGGAGACCCGGACCCTGGAGCGTCTCTGCGGTCGGGTCGACTACCAGGAGGGATGGCGGCTCATCCGGGAGATCGCGGACGCCGTCTCCTACCTCCACCGGCACCAGATCGTTCATTGCGATCTCAAGCCCTCCAATATCCTGCTCACCAACGAGACCCCCCACCACATCAAGATCTGCGATTTCGGACAGAGCCGCGGACTGGCCGCGGAAGGCTTTCAGCCGGTGGGCACCCCGCTCTACGCCAGTCCGGAGCAGCTGCGGTCGCCCACCGATTCGTCGGACGGGAAGGGATTTCGCTGGGATGTCTACAGTTTCGGGGTGATCTGCTACCGCCTCCTCACTGGGAGACTTCCGCGGCTCCAGGCCTTGGCCGACGCCCGCTCCGAAGCCTTCGATCCCGACGCTACAGTGCAGGAGGCCTCGCTATCGGCCTCGATCGAGGAACTCGACGGCGACAAACTCGCCACCATGGTCGAGGCGGTGGAGGAGATCGAATGGCCCACCGATCTCAAAATCCCCACGGCCCGGCGCCTGCTCATCGAACAGTGTCTCTCCCTGGACCCGGAGAAACGGCCTGCCGACATGAGGGAGGTGTGGAGCCGCATCCAGGAACGCGACCATTTCCGCGCGGTCCGGCGCGCCCGCCGGTTGAACGCGATTTTTGCCCTGCTCCTTTTCGCCGCGCTCTGGGCCTCGGCCATCGCTTTCACCCAGGCGCAACGGGCGAAGCGCGCCAGCGAAGAGGCTACCGTATCGGGCAAACAGGCCGAGCAACTCGCCCTGATTATCGTGGACGAGCTGAACCGCGGCCAGTTCTCGGGAAGCGGTGCGGACAAGCTCTACTCCATCATCGCGGATCACTCGGAGACCTTTCTCGATAATCTGCCCAAGAACCGCCGTTCGACCACCACCCTGCGGATCTCCGCCCAGACCGCCTCGATGCGGGGCAGACAAGCGCTGGAGCGGGGCGACTACGATGAGGCCCTGGAGAAATACACCAACGCCTATGACATCCGTTCGAATCTGGGCGGCCCGCAACTGGACCTCCTCGCCGCCACCGACCTCATGCAGATCGGGCGAATCCACGAACTGAAGGGGGACTACAAACGGTCGGCAGAGAGTTATGCCCGGGCCATGGAACTTCGAGCCCGGGATTTCGGGCAGGAGGAGAATCCCTCGATCCGCAAGATCCGCGAAATCGCCGCCACCTATGTCGCCATGGGCAATCTCTACGCCAAGGCGGGGGAACCGAAAAAATCGATCGAGACTTTCCAGGAAATCGCCACCATCCTCACCGGATCGGCCAACGAGGCCCCGGAGAGACTTGTCACCACCTACCAGCAGGAGATCATGCCCATCCTGGCCCGACTGGGCGAAGTTCAGCACGAAAACGGGGAACTCCGCAGCGCTTTCGACACCTTTCAGTTGCTGGCTCAGGCCGCGGAAAAAGCCAGCGGTGAAACGCCGACGGAGAAGGAGAGAGCCCGAGATCATTTCCTCGTCGCGACCCGTTTCCTCGGGCAGATCCACCTGGATCGGGGGGAGAAGGAGGAGGCGCTGCTCCTCTTTCGCGACGAGATTATTCTGCGACAGAAGACGGCCAACCTCCGGCCTTATGACCCCGAACTGAAAATCGGCCTGGCCGACGCCTACCAGCGGGCCGCTCTCTGTCTCGACGTGGAGGACCCCACCGCGCGATCCCTGGGCGTTTTTTACCTGCGCAAGTCGATCTCTCTGATCGCGAGCCTGCCCACGGACCTGCGGAATCACAACGACAACGTGGCCCGGGCCACCAACTACCGAAACCTCCTCGACGCCATTCTGGTGCGGGAGGAGTGACGGCACCCTTCAAGCCACCGCCTCGCACAGCATCTGCAGCAGCAGCCGATTCTCCCGGTCGCCGTGCCTCTCGAAAGAAAGGATTCGGATCGTTCCCGGAGATCCCCGGTTCGGAGACTCTTCCGACATCCGGGCCCAGAGCCGGTTGATCCGGTAGGTGAGAAAGGGCAGATCGGTAGTCCCGTCGGTGAGGAGCAGAAAATCCCGAGCATCCACCAGATTGATCAGTTGGTAGATCTCCCACTGACACCCCTGGTTCGATTCGTTGAATCCCCGCAGGTCCATGAGGACCGCGGCACTGTCGGCCGCGATCCGGCGCACGGTGCGCTGCCAGCTGTCCGCCTGACAGAACAATTCCTGGACCCCGAATTGACCGCTGCGGCCGGGGTAGGTGTCGAGCTCGGCCAGACGCACCGCCAGGTCGTCCCCGCTCTTGAGGAAAACGTGGTCGAGCCTCCGATTGAGAAAGAGGAGGAAACGCTCGAAGGTCAGATTCATCATGGCGAGATCCTGCGAACCGATGTAGCGGATCGAACCGAGGTGGCTCCAGTGCCGGCTCAACCGGGCCATCAGGGTCTCGCTGCGACGGGTGAACCCGAAAACCCGGAGCAGCAGCAGGGGCCGGTTGACCCCTTGGCGCAGCCTCCGCAGCAGGGCGAAACCCACCGCGGTGGTGACGGTGAAAGCAGGGAAAGCCAGGATCGCCCACAGACCATGCCAGCCCGAACCAACCGCGGTGAAAAAGCAGATCCATAGGGTGTAGAGCAGCCAGTACAGGTCCATCATGAGTTCCTCCTTGCCCACCCGGTTGCCCCGATAGAGTTGCGCCGCGCAAACGAGAATGGGCCACGCCAGGGTGGCGAGGACCAGGCCGCCGACCCCTCCGGCGGCGAGGAGGACGATGGTGTCGCCCTCGAATCCTCTCCCGGTGAACATCCATCCGATCCACTCCACCATGGTGACCCCGGCGATGGCCCCGAGCACCCCGAGGAAGGAGGCGAGCAGGGCAAAGGGTCCCGTGATCCGGGTGGACCGGCCCAGCAGCGGAAGGAGGAGGACCAGGGGCGCTCCGGTCAGGATGAGGAGCAGGTAGAGCACCTCGGACCAGGATTCCCAGGCGACGAGAAAGAGCGCCAGGAGATAAACGCCCGCCGCCACAAAAAAGGCGCGCGGGCTCAGGATGCCCGTGTAGGAAACCGTGGGGACTACCGGCCAGGCGAAGACCAGGAAGACGGTCAGGGTGCGAAAAGGGAAGTACTCGATGTCGTTCGCCTCAAAAAAAGTGACCGTGGCCACGGCGGCATGCGCCAGCGCGCCGGCCAGGTAGACCAGCGCGACTTTCCCGGGTTCGGCGAACGCTGCCCGGAAGAAGCTTTGCCACGGTGCGTCCGGTGCCGAGTCGGGCCGACTCTCCCCAGGTCGAATCACCTCCATTTTCAGCGGCGGAGAGGGGTTTCCGCTGGACTCTTCGGGCAGGGGTGGAGGCTCGACCACCGCACCTCGTTTCAACATCTCTTTTCCCACCGCGCGCCGGTACCGCACGACGAAGATCCGGCTCAGGAGCAGGGACACCGGCACCGCGACGAGCACGGAAAAGGCGATGACCCCGAAGGGATCGGGCATTTCGAAATCGGCCATCGCCGATACCAGTCGCACAGAAAAGAGAAGGTCGGAAACGGGTATTGCCGCCTCTGCCGAGGGCTTGTCACAGCCTGCCGGCGTCGATCACGACCCGCTCCATCAACTCGAAGCGCAACCGGGGATCGCGGTGCAGCACGATCCTTTCACGAACCGGCTTCGCTGGATCACCGTATTCGCAGCGGACCACCACTTTCATGGGCGACACCTCCATCCTCTCCACGCGGAACACCGGGGCATGGCGCATCCGGATGAAGCAATGCAAAGGCACCTGGCGGTGAGTGGCATTCCAGAGGAGTTGTGCCGGGGGGAACCCGGGGATCTCGGAGAGGGCGTGAAACACTTCTCGAATCAGCGATCCACCATATTTGCGGCTCAACTTGCGGGAGGCGGCGAAGTTCCGTAACCGCTCGAGATACGCCCCGATCGGGTCCCTGCGATTCTCGACCATCTCGTCGATCAGGTCCCTGGCGTGAATGGCCATGAAGGCCTGCAGTTCCTCGCGGGAAATCTCCCCGTCCTCGAACTGGCGAAAGAGCACGGGAGGAGTGGGCAGGGAACGAAACTTCAAGAAACCACCCTCCGCCGGAAGATACACCCACCAGGAATCGAACCTGGACCTTCGGTTCCGGAGACCGACGTAATATCCATTTTACTATGGGTGCGTCTGTCGATTGACCTTCGGCCCGGAAAACCGGGAGGGTGGTAAAGTGTTCCTTTACACCTCTTTTGGCAAGCAATATCGTCGCGGCCGGCCGGTAATTTCATGAACGACGAAGCGCAGGACGGCAAAAAGGTGGTCATCAAAATCGGTACGGGGGTGCTCACCCGTGGCGATGCAGGGGGACTTCATTTTGCCATGATCGCCCGTCTGACCCAGGCGATTGCCGATCTCAGCAACGCCGGCACCCGCTGTGTGGTGGTCTCCTCCGGCGCCGTGGGGGCGGGGGTGCTTTACTTCGGTCTATCCGGGAGGCCCCGCGAAATTTCCATGCTCCAGGCCTGCGCCGCGGCGGGCCAGGCCCGGCTCATGCACCTCTACGAAAGCCAGTTCAGCCTCCACCAGCTGAAGATCGCCCAACTGCTTCTCACCCACGCGGACCTCGAGGACGAAGCGCGCCGGCAAAACGTCACCAACACCCTGACCACCCTCCTCGATTTCCCCCGCATCGTCCCCATCGTCAACGAAAACGATTCGGTGGCCACGTTCGAACTCAACGTCGGCGACAACGACACCCTCTCCGCGCGTGTCGCCAGGCTGGTCGGGGCCGATCTGCTCATCCTCCTGACCAGCGTTCCGGGCCTCCGGGGACCGGGTGCCGCCGACGATGACGACATCATCGCCCGGGTCGACGACGTCAGTTCAGTGCTGTCTTTCGCCAACGAAGAAAACGGAGCACTCTCGGTCGGGGGCATGCGGAGCAAGCTCCAGGCGGTCAAATCCGCCGTCGAAGCAGGTATCGAAACGGTGATTGCCAGCGGTTATCATCCCGAGCAACTCGGGGAACTCGTCGCGGGTCGGGGCATCGGGACCCGCTTTCCCCCTGCGGCTTAGGCTCGGGCCGCCGGTTGCGGGCAGGCGAGGGCGTGCCCACACCTGCCGCATCGATTGAGACCGGTATCGCTTCAGACCGTCGCCTTCAAAGCTTCCTGGTTGATCCCACCGGAGAACATCCCTCCCTCGGCGAGCTTGGTGAGTTGCCGGTCCATGAAACGTTCTTCGTCGAGGGTTTCATGGAGGGATTCGGCGACGCCGTTAAAACCGAGATTCTTGGCCAGGGCGCAAGCGGTTCCGTATGCCGCCACCTCGTAGTGCTCCAGTCGCTGCGCTCCGGCGATGAGGGCGGAGTCTTTTACCGAGGGTTCTCCCGAGGCGTCGATGATCTTTTCACACTCGCGAGCCAACCCCCGGGCGGCATCGCAAACCTCATCGCCGGGTCCGGTGCCGAGGGCATCGTAGACTCCGTGGAGTCTCTCCAACTGGTTCTTGGAGGTCTCCAGGTGGGTGGCAAAGACTCCCTTCAGTTCCTCGTTGTGGGCTGCTTTCGACAAATTCGCCAGGATATCGAGCGATCGCTTTTCCGCGTCGTAAATATCATCGAGTTGCGATATCATCAGGGTATAGAAGGATTCGAGATTCATGTTTCTGGGTGTTTTCGGTTTGCTTGAGAACGGCACACCAAAAGCGCAGCAAACATGCCAACGAAATCCACCATTGGTCGGTTCGTCCGGGGTCTTCGGGATGAAACGGAAAAGAAAATAGAGACAAGCCGCCATCAGGCCCGTGCTCTGTTTTTCTGTTCCTTTCTCGAATCGACCATCCTTCCGATACCGCTGGAAGCGATCCTCATTCCCTACCTGCTGACGCACCGGGACCGCGTCTGGGGTGCCGCCCTCTGCGTGACCCTCGGCTGTCTGGCCGGTGCTTCGTGTTTCTATCTGATCGGGTCCGGATTTCTGGACTCGGCCGGACAATGGCTCGTCGAACAGGTCTCGTCGCAGGAAGAGCGCGAGGAGTTCCGGCAGCGCCTGGAAGGCAGGGGTTTCCTCCTCATCGTCGCCGCCGGAATCTCCCCGGTTCCTTTTCAACTCGCCGCCATCGGCGCCGGAGCGACGGGATACCCCTATCCTCTGTTCCTAATGGCTGCCTCATTATCCCGCGGAATCCGTTATTTTGGTCTCGCCTGGCTCGTCACCATCTACGGCTCGCGCGCCGCGGCGCTGTGGAAAAAGAACAAGCTGCTCGCTTCCCTCGCCCTGCTGGCCGCCCTCGGCCTCCTCGACCGGATAGGC